>QHRA01000076.1 GCA_003221295.1 Verrucomicrobiota bacterium
TTATTGCCAAAGGACCGGGGCGGTGGATTCTGGTCGGCCTGGCCAATCGGTCTTGGCGCGTGCACCGGCGATTTCATCTGGGCCTTTTGCGTTTCCGTCGGCGCGGGCGCCCTGCTCAACTCGGTCGAGATCCGACGTGTGCTCGCGATCGTAAGTCTGGCACTGCTCCTATTTTTAGCGGCCCACTTCGCTATTGGAGCATGGAAAATCTATCGCGCCCATCGCAGCTTTCAGTTTCAAGCGCCAAAAAACCAGAGGCGCGGCGGATTTTTGCTCGGTGTCTTTATCGTATTGATGAGTCCGTGGAGCGTCACTTTCTGGCTGGCCGTTATCGGCAGCCAGCCCGCACAAAACGCAAGTGTGCGACAGTCCCTCGGCATCGCGGTCGCGGTCGTTTTCGGTGCGCTGACCTGGGGCGTAGTTTTATGCACGGCGGTAAGATTGGGCGCGCATGTTTTTTCCCATCCGAGCTGGCAGGTCGGTACCGAAGCCATCACCGCTGAGGTTATGTTATGGTTCGCCATTCGGCTCCTCCTCCATTTCCAATGAACGCGATCACTGAACCGCGCACCGCAACGCTGACTGTTAACGAGATCTATTACTCGATTCAGGGTGAAAGCACTTGGGCGGGACTTCCATGCGTGTTTGTGCGGCTGACCTTCTGCGACCTGCGCTGCACTTATTGCGACACCGCCTATGCCTTTTACGAAGGCGAAAAGAAAACGTTGCCCGAGATTACGACTGAAGTTTTGAAATTCGATTGTCCGTTGGTCGAAATCACCGGCGGCGAGCCGCTCCTGCAAAAAAATGTTCTTCCATTGATGAGTGCGCTGGCTGATGCCGGAAAAACAGTGCTACTGGAAACAAGCGGCGCACACGATATTTCGAAGGTCGATCTGCGGGTGCATCGCATCATGGACTTGAAAACTCCCGGCAGCGGCGAATGCGAGAGGAATCTGTGGTCGAACATTCAGCATTTGACCAAGCGCGACGAAGTGAAATTCGTTGTTGGCTCGCGCGAAGACTACGAATGGTCACGCGACAAGATGCGCGAGCACAATCTCTCCGAGCGCTGTCACGCCGTTTTATTTTCACCGATATTTGGCCGGATTGAACCACGCGAAATTGTAGAGTGGATGTTAGCCGACAATCTGAAAGCGCGTTTTCAATTGCAGATGCACAAATTCATCTGGTCGCCCACGACGCGCGGCGTATGAATGGCGAGAGCAGAGTCTGGATTGTAATTTCCCGACCGGACCGGTTGCCGACAGCGATTGCGGTGGCGCAGGCGGTTCGCGCACAATTTCCAGGCGGTGTGCATTTGTTGCACGAGCATTCGAAATGGTGGGACCACGCACAATGGCGGCCGTATGGGGGACAATTTGACGAGACTCATGCTTTCCCACGCGTGAATACGTGCCGTGGTTTGCGTGATTTGTCGCGACTCTACCGTGAATCCGCCGCGCGGCGCGAAGCAATCGCGCAGCTACCGATCGGTAAAAAACGCGATCTCATTGTTTGCGTGGGTGGAATTCTGACCATTTCCAATGCGACGATCTCGGCGCATCCGGAGGCGAAGAAGGTGCTTTGCGTCGCAGAAAAAGTTTATCGCGATCTTACCCGTGTCGGCGAGCGCACCCGCTATCGATTTACCACTTCGGGCTGGTTAGAAAATCGGATTGTCGAACCGATGGCGGGTTTAAACCGAACCCTCCACTTCAAGCCGCGTATAAATCCAGGGGCGATGGGGTCCGGGTCGAGCGTCTGCAAAAAAATCCGGAATCGCTCTACCATCGAATCGTGGTCATGAGTAACGGCGGGGCCGATGTCTCGAACAATCCGAAAATCATATTCGCCAAATTTCCCAGCGGTGGCCGAGCTGCGGGATTTGCCACAAGTCAGCGACAGAAATGGAGATGGTATCAGTCGCCAGGTGATCTTTTTCGGCACGCCCTTCCTGCTAATTCATAACGTGTCACCCGATGTTTACGTCGAACAACTCAATCGCTGTCTCGATTATTTGCGGCGGAATTTCACCGGGCACACTTTGATTTATCGTCCGCACCCGAACGAGACGAACGAAGCTGACCAACTAAAACTCGACGGTTTTCGGATGGAAAACGATCGCGAGGCCGCTGAGCTTTATTTTTTGCGGAACTATCAAGCTATCGCGGCCGTTTTCTCGGTCTCCTCAACGGTATCGCGGACAGCGTTGAACAATGGGATCAATGGCTACGCCATGTATCCCGTCTTTCCATTCACCACGCAGCAGGCCGAATTCTTTGCAGGCGTGATGGGTGACGTTCCGGTTGAGTTTACCATTCGCGATCTAAATTCGCCGCCGATTCCGTATCAACCGATCGTGGCGGAAAGCGGACGCAGTTTTGCGGAAGCAATGAAGATCGCGGCTGAAATACAATCGGTAGGGACGTATCTCCGAGGCGTCCCAAACATCCAATGAAGACAAATTCGTGGGACGGCTCGGAGAGCCATCCCTACCGCGATGTAATTGGCCGACGCGCTTTGCCTCATGATCCACCATTGTCGCTCGACCCGGCGCAAGAAATTTTCTTTATCACCATCTGCTGCAAGCAACGCCGGTCAAATCAGCTTTGCCATTCTGAGGTTGCGTCGATTCTTTTTGAGGCTGCGCGATTTTATGAGCGCGAACAAAGGTGGTTCGTGCACGTGATGGTGCTGATGCCTGATCATGTTCACTTTCTTGTGAGTTTCGGGTTGGATGCGACGATGACGAACCTCGTCGCGAGCTGGAAGCGATTTACGTCGAGGCGCGCAAAAATTCAGTGGCAGCGCGACTTTTTCGATCATCGCTTGCGCGGAGATGAAGGTTGGCGGGAAAAAGGCGATTACATTTTGCAGAATCCTGTTCGTGCGGGATTGGTCGCGAAATACGAAGATTGGCCGTACGTCCTGTTGCCGGCCGAAAGGTAGGGACGCATCTCCGAGGCGTCGCAACATCCCTTGAAAACAAATTCGTGGGACGGCTCGGAGAGCCATCCCTACCAATTGGAAGCTAATGTTTCGGCGCGCGCACGGTGCCTGTCTCAACGGCGAGCTTGCGCTGCTCCACGATCCGGTTCGCGGTTTCTTCCACCATTTGCTCGAGCAACATGCGCAGATGCGTGTTCCGCCGATAATCAGCCGGCGCGATGTGTTTCACCCGGTCGGCATGCGTGGAGAGCTGATAGCATTTTTTGAAACCAACACGCTGCGAATCATCAGGATTATAAACCGCGATTGCTTGACCGGCGTTTTTCTTCATCACGGTGAAGCACGGCACGTCCGTCGGACCGTCGCCGACATAAATCATATTGGGGAATGGAATCGGCCGAATTTCAGGATCCATGTGATCATTCACGTCCTGCGCCATGTCGAGAAAGCCTTTATTAATACGAAAGAGAAACTGCGTTTTTTGAGTGTGACTGATGACGCGCTTCGGGAAAGTGATGCGACCTTCGTTGTCGGTCGCGAACTCGCAACCGAAAATGGCGCGCACATAAGGCGCGAGCCGGCTGCCATCGATCAATACCTTCATGCCCGATGAAATGATGTAATGCTCGACCGTGATGTCATAGGCGACGTGTTCGGCGGTGAGTAAACCTTCGCCGCCACAAAATTCCTCAAACATCTCCGGCAAACCTTTGTAGAAGTTAAGCTTCGCGCCGAGTTTTTTGAGTTCCTCATTGGTTGGCCGATCCATCCCGAGCTGATCGAGCAAGACTTTCATGTAAGCGAGCTCATTATCGTAGCCCTGCTCGCGCACTAGCTCGGAACAACGTCGCCAGAAAATCTCGCTGTTAATTCCAAATGCCGGGAATACCACTTCGTCCTGCATGTAGCTCGGACTCAGTGTTTGATCGTAGTCGTAAACGATGGCGATGGTGTTTTGCGGAGCGGACATGGTTCGTTAAAGCGTTAAAGCGTTGAAGGGTTAATGCGCAAGAAACAACTGCCGTGCCTCACCGCTTCATCGCTTCATCCCTTCATCGCTTTAACGACTTCCCACCCGCGAAAGGAAATCATCGAACAACTCATCATAAATCTTTCCACGCTCGGGATGGTATTGGACTCCGAGAGCGAAGGGATAATCGCGCAGTTTCACCTGCTCGACGATGTCATCGGTAGCGCACCAGGACTCCACTTCGAGACCAGCGCCCAGTTTGTTAATCGCCTGATGATGCGAGCTATTCACTTTTTCAAAACGATGGCGCGTTTTGCGATCGGATCGGAGCGGTTGGACATCGTGCGTCTTCTGATCAGGCAGGTTATGGCCTGCGATATCGAGATGGAGACTGCCGCCGAGCGCGACGTTGAGAGTTTGCAACCCTTTGCAGATCGCGAAAATCGGAAGCCCGCGTTCGATCGCCTTCTTGATTGCGTCGAGTTCCCAGCGATCGCGATCGGGATTCACATCCTTTTCGATTACAGACGGATCGGGAACAGGTTGGTTTAAGAACTGGGGAGCAACGTCGGGTCCGCCGGTGAGCAATAAACCATCCATTTGTTCGAATGGACCGTCGCGCCGAGCCGCATTCCAAACCTTGATATCCGGACATTTCGCGAAAAATGGCGCGAAATATTTCTCGTCCGAGCGGCGCATCCAGGTGCCGATATTACGCATGCCGCAAATTGCCGTCATTCCGAGCGAAGTCGAGGAATCCCGTGGCGCAGACTTGAAGGTAACGCGACGGGATCCCTCGACTTCGCTCGGGATGACAGTCTCCAAGGAGCGGCGCCTTCCCAGTCGCCGAAGCCAGGATAGGCAGTCTTCAGACTGCCCGTTTAATTAATCGGCGGCTTGGAAACCGCTGTTCCTTGGGCTTGGCGTTTAACGCCCGAGAATAATGAAGATGCCGGCGAGAAGGGCGATGATTCCTGGAATAAAGCCGAAGTTGAATCCAAACACTGCAATCAAGCCAACGAGAATCAAATAGATCGCCAGCAAAAGCATTCCAATATTTTTGTTAAAGCTCATGGATTAAGCATGATTTGCCGATCGTGTCCGATGTCACGCACGAAAATCATGGAGCAATCAAGGAGCGGCTGCTTCCCAGCTGCCGATTTATATAAACAGCGGCTCGGAGACCGCCGCTCCTTGGTTTTCCAACTACAGTCCCATTAATTCGCGAACGTATTTCACTGGCGGGCTGCCAAAGGAGATGACGGTGTTATTGTAGTTTTTGAGATTGAAGGCTGTGCCATCTCTCGCTTTGGCACGATCACGCAAGTCAAGGTGCTCGGCCACGCCTACGAAGTAGGTCGATAGTTGCGCCGAGCTAAGCCGGGCGCGCTTCCATTTCGCAACCGCCTCGCCTTCCTGCTGGAAACCTTCTTTCATCATCAAATCCATCGCTTCTTTTTCGCTCATGTTTTTTGCGTGAATCCCCTGATCGATGATGGCGTTGCAAATCGCGCGCAATCGCATTTTCAACTGTTGCATTTTCACTTCCGGCCCGCCGTAGCCTTGTTCTGCCATCATTTGTTCACAATATACGGCCCAGCCTTCGATGAACGTCCCACTCTGGAAAATTGCGCGGACCAAGGTTGGTGCGCGGAATTCATTAGCGTGGGCCAGTTGCAAATAATGTCCGGGCATCGCTTCGTGCACGGTCAGGTCGCGGCACATGTAATTGTTGTATTCCTTGAAGAACGATTCTTTACGCTGTGCGCTCCAATCTTTTGGCGTCGGTGCGACCGCGAAAAATGTTTTGCCATTTTGCTCGAGCGGTCCTGGTGGATCACAGTAGGCAATCGCCTGTCCGCGTTTGAACTCTGGCATGACGATGACCTCAAGCGGCTTTTCCGGCACCGCGACGAGGTCGCGCTGTTTGGTAAACTCGGTCGCTTCGCGCACGATTTTTTGCGCATAACCGACGATGGTATTGTCGTCCGGATGCTGCTCGGCCAGCTTGTCCAGAACCGCGCTAGTGACCTTCTTCTTGTCGGCCAGCGCTTTCTTGTCCGCGTTGGGAAAATATTTTTTGTAAAGTGGAAGCGCGGTTTCGTAGATTGCTTTTTGGGTTTGCGCCAGATCAGCCTGGGCGCGCTGCATGATCTCTTCCATCGAGAGATCGGAAGCGAGGGCAAAGCGCAATTTCTTGCGAAACTTGTCAGCACCCAGGCGGAAATCGCCATCTGACCGTGGGAGCAAATCTTTTTGCAACCACGTCTTGTAATCTTCGAGCGCCTTCGCCGTTTTTTCCTGGATGGGTCCCAGATCTTTTGCCACTTGCGGCGCTTGATTGAGCAAAGGTGAAAGGCCCTCGCGCACTAACGAAATTGCGCCCTGGGTCTGCTCGATCGCGGTCTCGGTATGGATCTTGGGCGAATGTTTCAAGTTTGTCTTGGCTTGAGCGATGACGGCGGGAATTCCCTCCAGGCGTTTGCGCAAATTCAGAATGCGCTGCTCCGCTGGCGCGAAATCGCGCGCCACCAGCAAATAGACGCTGTTGGCGAGACTTTGGTTGTAAACCAGCGGGTTCCATTCCCATTCCTTTAGTTCTTCGATGTCGAAGAGTTCGTTGTCGACCTTGTCCTTAAGCAGGCGGAGATCGACCTTGTTCGCGCCGGTCAGTTGTGAAAGGTCAGTGAGTCCTTCGAGTTGCTGCCGCGTTTGCTTCGCCCGCGCCAGTTCCTGGACACGTGCCTCCGCGGAATAATCCGTCAGCTTGTCGTCGAAGCGATGATCTCCCAGCTCCGTAGCATTCTCTGGATGAGTAACCAGGTAGCCTTCGATGTAATCGTGCGCGATCTGTTGGAACTGTTCATCCTGGGGCGTAGCGCTAACGTTTGTTAGCGGCATAACTAACGAAACTAATACAAAGAGAATTCGCAGTCGGACGCCAGGCAATCTGGATCGACCAATGATGGAGGGTCGAGCTCCGCGAGACCGGCGTCGCAGAGCTCCGCCTTCCAGCGGGACGAGAGCTTTCGTTTTATTCATAACCAGTTTTTGAGACGTCGCGTCGCACGCGCATCACGCGGGCGAGCCGTGGGCGAGAATCGGCTCGGTGTCAATCTCATCCAAACTCGGCCGCTGCTATGCCTCCGGCTGGACCACAAATCCAATCGCGGGTTCAGCCGCAGGGGGAGCCTCCGCTTGGTCCTGCAAGTAGGTGCGGCCTTTGTAAAACGGAGTGACGACGGCAAATAGCACTGCGGTACCCAGCATTACCCAAACGAAAAACATGAAGTAGCTAGTTCCCTGCAACTTCACTGTGCCGTCAGGATTTTGGATGAAGAAATTGACCGCAGCGGTGAACACGTTGCCGAGCGAGACAGCGAACAAATACGTGCACATGACGAGCGATTTGAGTTTGATTGGCCCTTGGGTGTAGGAGAACTCGAGGTGCGTCGGCGAAACCAGCGTTTCGCCTGCGGTCAAAATCACGAACGCCCAGATCTGCCAAATGATGCCCGGTCGCTGGCCAGCGTCTATGTGCGTTTGAATCATGGCCACGAGAAAAAACGATGCCGCCGTGACAAATAATCCGGCACCGATTTTCCGCAGCGGCGTCAAACGAACAACCTTCTCAACCGCAGGATAAAGCCAGTAAGAGAAGAGCGGCAGCATGATCAGAATGAAAATCGGATTGACCGTCTGAATTTGGGACGACAGCCACTCAATACCGAACAGATGTCGATCCATCGACTCCGCCTGAACGATCCAGGAAGAAAAATTTTGCTGCCACAAGGCCCAGAAGATCGCGATAAAAGGAACTGGAATTAAAATATTGAGCAGGATCTTCCCCGTCTCTTTGTTGAAGATTTCGCGGCCATATGTGCGCAGGCCGACCGGCGGGATGTGGACAAATTTTTTGCGACCAAGCCAAAAGATAAATGTGGCGATAGCCATGAACACACCCGGAAGTCCGAAGGCGATGTCCGGACTATGCAGGCGTGGACTCTCAAGAAACCCGACAAGGGATGGCGACAGTTTAGCGATGAATCCATCCGGTGCAGCTTGATAGGGTTCGAGCAACCAAGGAATAAGGAGCGTCGACAGGGCCGAGCCGGCATTGATGGAAAAATAAAACCAGTTGAAGACGCGCGTCAGCAAATGCCTGTTCGATTCCCCGAATTGATCGCCGACGTTTGTTGAGACGCATGGTTTAATTCCGCCGGCGCCGAGCGCAATCATCAGAAGACCGACAGCGAGTAAGTAACGCGGCTCGATCGCATGCGCGACGGGCGATCCTATTAGTGCCAGCGTGACGTGGCCGCCGCAGTAGACAATCGACAACCAGAAGACGACCCGAAACTTCCCGAAAACCGCATCGGCTAGGATCGCGCCGAAGATCGGCAGAAAATAAAGCGCCGAAACAAAGGTGTGATACCACGCTTCGGCGTTCGCCGGCTGCATGACGCTCAAGTGCCCCATCTTGTCCAAAAGGTATTTGGTCATGAAGATGGTCAGGATGGAGTTCATCCCGTAGTAAGAGAAGCGCTCGGCCGCTTCGTTACCGACGATGTAGGGCACGCCCGGCGGCATGGTGGTGATTTTCGGCGGAGAGGTCAGGTATTTATGGTCGGCCATAATTCCTCTCGCTAAGGTCGTTTCTCAGGGAAAAAATTCACCGGCGTGGCTGTGGCCGACCCGCCCGGTGTGGGACCGGGCTCGGGGTTGTTCGCCAATGACATCAGTTCTCTTTGCACTTCCGGATATTCACCGACTTCGTGTTTTTCACAGGAAATGGAGAGGAGAAGAGCAGCGCCGGTAAAGAAAATGCCTATGCGTGATGCGAGCCCCATGACGTAAGGAGGCACACAGTAACGAGTAATCCGGCTGTTGCGCAACCAAAACGTACGTGTCCGGTGATCAGCCAATCGCTGGAAAAGCGGCTCGTCTCGTTCGAATGCATCAACCCGAATCTCTTTAGGGTCGAGGGCGCCGTTTAACGCGATCCCGCGACGGCAACTCCACCCTGTCGTTTTTCACTGTAACGGCGGTCTATGACCGCCGACAATTTGTGCCAGGTCAATCAGTTCCGGCGGTCATAGACCGCCGCTACAGCGACAGCAGAAGGTCCCGCGCAATCTCTTCCCTCGCCTACGGCGGCAGAATATAGACTTCGACCAGAGCGTTACCGGTGGTGTTGTTTTTCCCGCTCACAATCGCAGTGGTGTTAGCAGCGGGACGAACAATGATGATGGCCGACTCATTGCTATTGGGCTCAAAGCGCCAAAAGGCTGGCGCACTCCACGACGCTTCGCGAATTAGAGGCTGCTTCGATCTTGCGCCAGCTTTTGGGTACGGCGGTCTTCTGCCGCTTTCTGATGGGATGCGCAGTGGGGGTCGATCCTCACTATTTGCATTTTTTGATTAATCCGTACGAGCCTCGACAAAGGTTGGAATCAAGTACGAAGGAAATTGAAACGTGCGCCCGTGGGTTTACTATCGGCACGGTGGCTCGCTCAGCAAAGAACAGCGCGTGGAATGAAGTCTTCGCCATCATTCTACTTTTCGCTGGGACCCTGCTCTTCTTCGCGCTGATTTCGTATAGCCCGCGCGATCTCCCCTCGTG
>QHRA01000016.1 GCA_003221295.1 Verrucomicrobiota bacterium
GCTGGTTCAGGCAGTCCTTCTCCAGCCGCTGCCATTTCCTCACCCAGAGCGACTGGTTCGAATTTTTGACGATCGCGCCGGCGCCAGGGATGTCGGCATGTCCGTGCCGGAATTCGAAGATTTGCGCCAGCATTCGGACATTTTTGAGCAGATTAGCGTGATCTTCCCAGTCCCCACCGCTCTAACCGGTGGCGAACGGGTGGAGCGCGTCGAGATGCTCGGCACGAGTCCGAGTTATTTTGACATGCTGCGGGCGAAACCTGCATTGGGGCGTGCATACACCCAAGCAGATTGGGTCCCAGGTTTTTTGGATCCCGTGGTGATAAGTGACGCATTGTGGAAACGACAGTTTGGCGGCGACCCAAACGTGATCGGCAAAAGAATTCGCTTGGACGAGGATGGCTACACGATCACCGGGGTGATGCCGCCCGATTTTCGTCATCCCGGTAAAGGTCTTAGCAGTGATGTGGAAGTTTGGACAGCCGCAGGATTCGTTGCTGCGCCGTTTCCGGTCCCGCCGGTTCGAGGTCTCCGATTTATTCCCGGCGCAATCGGACGGCTCAAGCCCGGCTTGTCCATCAAAGAAGCGCAACAGAGATTGGATGCGTTCGTTAGGCAGTCACAACAGAGCTATCCAAATGATTATCCTAACCAGTCACGCTGGGAGCTTCGAATTGAGCCTGTGCAATCGAGTCTTACCGGCGAGGTGCGCCCAATGCTGATCGTGTTGCTGGCCGCGGTAGTTTTCGTTCTGCTAATCGTGTATGTGAACGTTGCCACTCTACTGATCGCACGCTCGTTGACGCGAATGCACGAATTTGCGATTCGTCAGGCGCTTGGAGCCTCGCGCTCTCGACTGGTGCGTCAGGTCCTGACCGAGAGTGTGCTCATCTCTTTGACCGGCGCGGCGGCAGCTCTACTCGTGTTGCGATTTGCCCGCGACTCGTTGCTCGCGTTGCTGCCTCAAGAGGTTCCTCGGCTACATGAAATCCATGGCGACTGGCGAGTAATCGCTCTGGCCTTTGTGCTGTCGATCTTCAGTGGGATTATGTTCGGGCTAGGTCCGGCACTTCACGCCACGATAACCAACCCGAATGACGATTTGAAAGAAGGCGGCCGCACCGGCGGACAACACGGGATTCGTCAAAGCCGCTCCCGGGCGGCCCTAGTGACCTTGGAGGTCGCTTTGTCCGTGGTCTTGTTGATCAGCGCAGGATTATTGATCCGGAGTTTCTCGGCGATGCTTGGCGAACGACCGGGCATTGATCCGCGCGGTGTAACCGTCGCGCAAATCTGGATCCCGCGGCCAAACAATCCCGACGCCAATCCTTACTTGAATCCACCGCAGCGCGCGCGCCTCGCGCGCGAAATAGTTCACCGCTTGGAGACCGCACCAGGTGTGCAGAGCGTTGCAGTTGGGTTGAGTACAAATGTTCCATTCTTGAGCAATGCTAGGTTAGTCGGGCGGAATTTGATCGCGTTCTCATTTCCAGACAATGCTACCTCCGCCCAGGAAGAGTACACCGCTGATTACGGCGCGGTGAGCCCAAATTATTTCGATCTCCTGAAGCTTCCGCTAAAAAAAGGACGCGTCTTCACGGATCATGATGATGATAAGGCACCCAACGTTGTCGTTGTGAATGAAGCGTTCGCACGAAAATTCTTCCCGCAACAAAATCCGATTGGACAACGCGTGCGCGACAAAGACAGGACAATCACCGACTCTGAAATTATAGGCGTGGTCGGCGATGTGCTGGACCACGGGTTAGATCAAGCGCCAGAACCACGCTTATACGGATCGATTCTTCAGCGCTCGAGGCAATTATTTGCAGTCTTTCTCCGCACCTCTGCGAACCTTACCACGACAAGACAGCTCCTGACGCGCACTATGGAGCAAATTGATCCGGAGCTTCCGGTTTATGGCGTAACAACCATGGATGAGTTGATCTCCAGTTCCATGGCACGACGTCGATTAGCTTTGTTTCTTATGTCCACATTTGCTGTCCTAGCGCTGTTTCTCGCCAGCCTGGGCATTTACGGCGTCACCGCTTTCCTGGTGAAACAACGCGTCCAGGAGTTTGGCATTCGGATGGCGCTTGGTGCGCAAATTCGCGATATTTTGGTCCTTGCCGTTCGCCCCGGATTAGTCCTCGTCTCGATCGGTGCGGCGGCCGGTCTGGTGGGTTCAATGTTCGTCACGCGTCTTATGTCGAGTCTGCTGTTCGCCGTGTCCTCCACCGATCTGTTTACTTTTGTTACTGTGCCGTTGGTCCTTGCCGTTGTCGCCGTGATTGCGTGTCTAATTCCAGCGCGTTATGCCACGCGAATCTCTCCTGCTGAAGCCCTCCGGCATTAGACGAACAAATATTTACGGATATGCCTGCCAGCATACGAGTCATCGCCTTTCTTGGCTACGACCCCTTTCCACCATCCAATTCGCTGTCCGCGCTTTGTGCTCAAGGATGCCGCGGAGGCCCACAAGGCCTTGGAAGCGCGCGCAACCTCGGGCTTCCACCATTCTGACCATCTAACCTAGTATCCACAGGAGTTTGCTATGAACAAGACCGCAATTACCTCACCGGAGCTCGCGCCTCCGGCCGGCCCGTTTTCCCAGGCGATCGAAGTCGGTGGTTTCCTTTACCTCAGCGGCCAGGTCGGCCAAGACCCGGCCACTGGCAAGGTGGTCGAGGGGGGTATTGTGGCCGAGACAGAGCGTGTCTTTCAGAATCTCTCGGCAGTTCTCAAGGCGGCGGGCAAGAGTTTCGATAACGTTGCGCGCGCCGGAGTTTATCTCACGAACCTGAGTGACTTCGGCGCGATGAATGGCATCTACGCAAAGCATTTCAGTCAGCCCTTTCCCGCCCGCACAACGATCGGGGTGGCCGCGCTGCCGCTTGGGGCCTGCGTTGAGATCGACCTCGTCGTCAAGGCTTGAGGCGAAGCACGGAGGTTAATCTATGAAGTACACATTTCACATCGTCGATGTTTTCAGTTCGACACCGTTCGGCGGCAATCAACTCGCGGTTCTACCTGACGCGGCCGGCATTTCGACCGAGGGCATGCAGAAGATTGCCCGCGAATTCAATTTCGGCGAAACGACCTTCGTCCTGCCGAAGAAGGATCCTGCGAACACGTGTCGAGTGCGCATCTTCACACCTCGGACGGAGCTCGACGTCGCGGGGCATCCCTCGGTCGGCACAGCCTGTGCGCTTGTGATGAAACAGCATGTAGGGCTTGGTGATCCAATCCGGCTCGTTCTGGAGGAGAATGTCGGTGCCGTGACGGTTGACGTCGCTCAGCGAAACGGGGGGTTCCACGGCACGTTGACGTTGTCGGAGAAGATCGAGGCTCCGAGCGGCGCACCTTCTCCGACTGATCTCGCCGCCGTCCTATCCA
>QHRA01000017.1 GCA_003221295.1 Verrucomicrobiota bacterium
CGAATCGTAGAACTGCTTTCTATATAAGATGTCGAGGCCAAGGGTCGGCTCATCCAGCACCAACAATTTGGCGTCGATCGCCATGACCAGCGCGAGGTGCAACTGAGCCACCATGCCTTTCGATAATTGCCTGATCTTGCTCGTGCGCTTGATCGCGGTCCTGGCCAGAAAACTTTCCGCTTTCGCCCGATCGAACCGCGGATGCACACCCGCGACATAATCGAGCAGCTGCGTAACCCGAATCCAACGCGGCAGCACCGCAACATCGGCGATGAAAGAGACATCGCGCATAAGCTGATCGCGTGCGTTCCACGGATCACGTCCGAGGACAGTTAACTGTCCTTGATAGGAAGTGAGGCCGAGAATTGCGTTGAGCGCGGTGGTTTTGCCCGCTCCGTTGGGACCGACGATTCCAAGGATGCGGCCCTCTTCGACACGCAGATTTATCCCTTCCAGCGCGACGGTTGTGCCGAAAACTTTGCGGAGCCCGCGTGCTTCTATAGTTGCCATAACATCAACGCTCCTTCTTCGGATTTCTGTAGCCGGGGTCGCTGACCCCGGTGTTTGGTGATCGATCTGGGCGTTTCGCTGCCGGCTGATGGTTGATAGCTGGTTTCATCGCCTTCCTTCTGACCTCTGTTTGGCGGCAGCCAAAAGTTCCTTCGGTGTGATCCCGAGCCGCTGAATGATTGCGGCGATGGCGGGCCATCGGTCGGTAAGAAATTTCTGGCGTTCGGCTTTGAGCAAGAGATCGCGCGCCCCGGCAGTGACGAACATGCCGAGCCCTCGCCTGGTCTCGACCAATTCCTCGGCGACCAGTTGTTGATAGGCCTTGAGGACGGTGAGGGGATTGATCCGGTATTCGGCCGCGACGCTGCGCACCGACGGCAACGGATCGCCTTCGTTGAGAACTCCGTCGAGAATCATGGCGACGACACGATCCCGCAGTTGTCGATAAATCGGCTGACTGTCGTTCCATTCACTGTCCATCCTGTGTTCCACCGAACCCATTGGCGCGCCGCAGCCTCGGGACATTGGTTAGCTGGCGTTGGCGGCTCATTTGGTGATATACATAACTATATCACTAATGCGCGTGCAAGTCTTTTTTCTAATTTTTTTACTGCCCCTTTTTGTCGTCAACGATTAGCGAACGGCACACCCGTTTTGTAGGGCAACCGCTCCCGGTTGCCGTTTGGACTCAACTCAACCCGGGCGCTGCATAAAAGGACCGGTCAGCCGTGACACGGCAGAGATTCCTCTGTGGCCCAGCGCGGCTCCGCCGCAACCGAGATTTAACCACGAATGAATACGAATTACTCCTTAACAGAAGGAAACAGAGAGAGCGAAAGTTGCCGATTTTTGGCCGGCAGCAGAATCCTTTGTTTTATTCGGTGTCTTCTGTTTGCGTCCTCTCGGCAACGCAACAGTTTTCCCCCTTCGTGTGCATTAGTGTCCATTAGTGGTTTTGACTTCGTAAATCTTTGCAGAAAAACAAGACTTCGCGGTATAGCAGCACGGAGACCTGCTTACCGAGGAAGTGAACAAATCTTAAATGTTAAGATTCGACCCCAATTCTCCCGTGCAACTTCTATGCTGCGATCTTGTAGCCCTGTCGCCGACTGCGGCCGCAATTCTCAACCCTCAGCTATTGTGTCCACGGCAACGCGTCGAGATCTACATTGCCGCCTGTAAGAATGATGCCGGCGCGTTTTCCGACAAGGTCGATCTTATTCTCAATGATCGCCGCGTAGGAAACGGCCGCTGATAGTTCGACGATTATTTTCATCGTCTCCCAAATTGTCCGCATCGCCCTGACAATGGCTTCCTCGCTTACCGTTACGATATCGTTTACGTACTGCTGGATGATCGCAAAATTTGGCGCACCGACATTTGTCCGCAGTCCATCCGCGATCGTGAATTTCTTTTTGGAATGAATCAATCGGCCTGCGTGGAACGATTGGGCCGCATCATCAGCATTAACTGGTTCGGCTGCGACTACTTTGATTTCCGGTCGTATCGATTTCGCTGCCACCGCTGTGCCGCAGAGCAGCCCGCCACCGCCGACTGGACAAATCACGACATCGAGATCGGAAACATCCTCGAGCACTTCTACCGCCGCTGTGCCTTGTCCCGCCATGACGTGTTCGTTTTCGAACGAGTGAATCAGGATCGCGCCTGTTTTTGCGATCACCTCTGCGCAGGCCGCTTCCCGCGCCGCTTGCGTCGGTTCACAAAAAACAATCTGCGCGCCGTAACTCTCCACCGCGCGCACTTTCACCTTGGCCGAGTTCGACGGCATCACAATGTGGGCTGGAATGCCGCGAAGTTTCGCCGCGCGCGCGACGGCACTACCATGATTGCCTGACGAATGCGTAGCAACACCACGCCGCGCCGCGGTATCATCGAGCGAAAAGACGGCATTTGTTGCCCCGCGCGCTTTAAACGCACCGCCTTTCTGAAAATTTTCGCACTTGAAGAAAAGACAGGCGCCGCTCGCGTCATTTAACCGCGAACTGGTCAACACAGGTGTGCGATGAATGTGTGGACGAATACGTCGATGCGCCGCTCTAATGGCGGCGAAGTCCAGCTTGGCTTCGGGTTTCCTCATTCCTTAATCGCGGCGCTACAAGAAGAAGCATGGCTTCAGCAACTCTCAACCATCAACTGTCATCTGATTCCGCCGCCTGCGAACCATTACTATTCCGCGCACGAGCACTGCGCCGAGGACGAGCGCACCACCAACAATCGCCCAGGGCCCTGGGCGCTCGCCCAGCGCGAGCATCACCCAGACCGGATTCAATACCGGCTCGATCAGCGGAATTAACATGGCCTCCAGTGCGGTAACGTGTTTTATCGCTTTAGCGTACAGGGCGTAAGACAAACCGAGTTGCAGAACGCCTAGCACCAGCACAAGCCACAAAGCGCGCGGCTGAAATAACGGCGCCCGCAACAGAAACGGCGCACCTGCAATCCCAACTATGATGTTCCCCAGAATGATACTATTGATCGGCGAACCGGTTCTTTCTTTTCGTAAAAAGACGACCAACGACGCGAAGGCAAGAGCACTCGCAAGCGCAACAATGTTTCCCCAAAAACCGGACGTTGTTAGCCGATCCAGAAAGAAGAGAGCGATTCCACCCAGTGCCACCACGATAACCC
>QHRA01000018.1 GCA_003221295.1 Verrucomicrobiota bacterium
ACTTTTTTGTAGAGCGCGAACCAGTCCTCGGTCGATCTCCCGTAAAGCGCCAGGTCAACAAAAGTGGTGCCGAGCGCTTCCGCGAATCCAATAGGATAGGCATTGGTGAGAACGACAATTCCGAGCTGTTCGCCCGGGAGGAGATGGACGTAAGTGGCGACGCCGAGGTCGAACGCGCCAGAATGATTCAGATGCAAACGTCCGTGGTCATCATAACTAACGTTCCAGCCCAGGCCGTAGGAGGTCGGCATACCGGTAAACGGGTTGTAGCCGGTGAGCATGTGCGGTCGTCTAGCTTCGAGGAGTGCTTTCTCATCGACGATCGTCTTACCCTCGAACTTTCCGTTGGCGAGCTCCAGTCGCATCCATTTCGTCAGGTCGTTGACAGACGAGCTCACACCGCCGGCAGGCGCTTCGGTGTCGGGGTCGCGCTGAAACTTCTGCGCCCATTTGCCACTAACGAGGACGTGCCCGAGGGCTTTGTTGGCGCGCCCGAGAAAATCGGAATGTCGCGAGCTGGTGGAAGTCATGCCGAGGGTTTTGTAGAGCCTTTCTTCGGACGCGGTCTCCCACTCCATTCCGTAGGCTTTGGCCGCAGCGACGGCCGCCGCCGTTAACCCGAAGTTCGTGTAGGCGTAGTGCGAGCGGAAACTGCTGTCGGGATGTTGATAACGCAGGCGGTGCAGGATTTCGGCGCGCGTGAAACCGAGGTCTTCCAGGAGATCGCCGGCGTGATCGGGCAGGCCGCTCCGATGCGCGTACATGTCGCGGATAGTGACCTCATGCGTAACCCACGAATCAAACATGACGAAAGTGGAATCGAGCTCGTTCAGCCGGGAGTCCCAGGTGATTTTGCCGCCGCCAATGAAGGCGGCGACGACGGTAGCGCCGATCGGTTTTGAGACGGAGGCCAGCTGAAAAACGGTGTCGGCATTCACCGGCGCTTTGCCGTTAACGTCGCGAACGCGGAATCCTTTAGCGTAAACGGCTTTGTCCTGAAATACGACTGCGACGGCGAAGCCCGGAACGGCATTCTGTTTAGCCGCGAGGGCATCGAGTTCCGCGACTGCTGTCGCGACCTGCTCAGCAGTGACATGAGGGCGCTCTTCTGCAGCTGTGGCAAGCGTTGTGAGCAGTAGCACAAGAGCAGCGATTCCGGCGTGCTTTGACCCGTTCATACCTCCAATGGTGAAGCGACAAGAAAGGGTTTTCATATCCTGAAACGCTGGAAGCTTAGAGACAAACAGTGCAGAGCTCGCTGATCGGCGACGGAAAGTTAAGGCGAGTGGGTTTCAATTCGTTTCTCGAGAGGACCGGCACGTTGCATTAGAGCATTAGAAGGCAAGCTGTTATCTAAAACCTTCCGCGCGCTCTCGATACCCGCGACCGGTAAGGTGTTTTGGTCAAGTAATCCCAGTTGCACCAAGAGTGACGCCTGGTCCCAATAGATATGTTCGTGGGCAAGCTTGTTATCGCGGAAACGAACGATCGCCACCAAAGGAATTTCTACTCGTTTGCCAGTCGGAGCGACGCCGGGCAGCATCCAGTCCATGCGTACAGTGTGCGTGAATTTAAAGATCATCTCATCAACGAGCTGATCTGTGCCGATGGTTCGCGACACTGGAATTACCTCGGTGTCCGGCGGCATCTGAGGAATGAAGCGTTTTGAATAGAACTCACGTAAAGCGTCC
Organism: Verrucomicrobiota bacterium; assembly: GCA_003221295.1. GTDB lineage: Bacteria > Verrucomicrobiota > Verrucomicrobiia > Chthoniobacterales > UBA10450 > AV69. The sequence goes on from QHRA01000018.1 coordinate 1,692, forward strand.
TTGCCGACACCGCCCGTCAGCACGGGAATGTGATTGACATAAGCGTCATCGACCATCGTGGCCAGGGTCTCCTCAGTGTCACGCGTCGCAAACTCGTGCCGCATATGTTCTTCCCAAAGGTTGCGCAGAAATTCTTCGCGAGCGGCGGGGTTTCCCCCTGCCTGAAGTTCGTCATTCATAAAAATTTGTAACCGCTAATTATCTTAGGCCGAGCAAAGGAAGGATGAAAGTGCGGACGACGAAGTGCGAGTTGAACAATTAGCGGCAAGCGCCGAGAACCTGAGACGCTGCAAGCTGAAGAACGACCTTTGATGAAAAGTGCGACACCAATTGGAATGAAGTTGCTTGCACTCTTTTTCGCCTTTGGGGCTTGCATGTGCGCTTTGACCATCTGGCTGCTCTTGTTCCCCGGCGGTGCTCTCGATTCGCTTTGGCGATTGAATCCGGAAGCGCATGCTGCTTTTCAACGGATTGGTGGGTTGTTGATTTTGCTGATGGTGATCGTCGGCGTCGCTTGTGCATTGGCCGCGATTGGGCTCGCCAGAAACGCGAAGTGGGGCCGCTGGCTCGGAATTCTTATTCTCGCCGCGAATCTCGTGGGAGATTTAACCAATGCATTCGTGCGACACGATCTTAGAACGCTCATCGGTGTACCGATCGCGGGCGCGATGATTTTTTATTTGGCGAAGCTCGAGCCAAAAATGACGAAGAAAGGCAGCCGTTAGAGATCAGACGCCAGGGTTGGAGATCAGAGGTTGCTTGAGCAGTTTTTTTTGTCGTGGTCCTAAGTAATTGCTTGCCACGACGAGTAGTCTGAAAGTAGAGGTCATGGCATGGGCTTAATCTTACTTATCATTGTTATTTTGTTATTGATCGGGGCTTTTCCAACTCGCGGTTACGGACTTGGCTACGGATCGCACGGAATACTCGGAACCATTCTCATCATCATTCTGATTCTCTGGTTACTCGGGCGGCTGTAATTCAGAGGGGCAGAAAGAGCATGCCTCAATTTTCGAACATTCGCAATCCCGAGCTACCAGCTACCAATTACTAAGCCTACTTCGGCCGGCCGGAGAATCCTGCGGCACTGCGCAGCGCGGCGCGTCCATTAGTTTGCCGTCCAGCATTACTACCCGCGTCTGACGCAAATCGGAGAGTCGCTCCGACGGGTCGCCTTCCACGAGCACAAGGTCGGCGGCCTTACCGACTTCGATTGAGCCGGTTTTCTTGTCCACGTTAAGGAGGCGGGCAGGTGTAATTGTCGCTGCGGCCAAGGCTTCGGCGTTGGTCAGACCTGCCTCGTTGTAAACCTCCAGTTCGCGGATAATCTCGATGCCGGAGCCGTCGGTGCCGGAAACGATTGGAACGCCAGCCTTGTACATTCGGGTCAGAAGCTGAACCATTTCGCCCAGCTGGCGCGATAATCGGCGCGGGTAAGATCCTTCGACCCGGCGAAGCTGCCCTGGCGAAAACCGCGTTCGGTCGCAGGCGGTAATGTTCCGACAAAAGGTGATTGGCTCGGCATCGAGGTCAACGTTACGGGCATAGCGGCCCGGGCTTTCAAAACGCATGATGCCGTTATCGATTTTTATCACATCGTCCGGCATGGCTTGCATGATCACTCAGTTGATAT
>QHRA01000077.1 GCA_003221295.1 Verrucomicrobiota bacterium
TGTACCAAATGTTGAACGCGCTTCCGAGCACTTGCGGGATGACTGGCGCCAGGGCGGTGACGAGAAGGCCGTAGCCGCGCGCGCGCGGCGAAAGCTCGTCTGTCACGGAATTGTCCACGGCCGAAAATAATCGAGCAAAATAAGATGCGAGTTGATTTCGTGCCGCTGGAACGGGCGGGCGACCGCGCGGAAATCGGTCAATTTCCCGAAAAAAAATCCGCGTTCGACCGAGGCAAAGAAGTCATCCTGATGACTGGGCAAAACGTACTTTGGGCGGAGTCGGTCGACGGCAGCGCGAAATCGTTTTCGGCTGTCCGGTAAGGCCACGCCGAGAATGGCGAGATCGACCGGCGCGATTTGAGCCGGTGGCAGAACCTCAGGTGTTCCTCCGGAATCAACGTAGATGCGCTTGCCGTTTGCTTCGATGCGAAACGCCATTGGTTCGCCGAGGCGCCAATCCGATGCTTTTGCCGGGCATGTTCCTGGCTGACTTCTCGTCCCGCGAAACGGCAACCATCCGAGAATGCGATCATGCGCTGCGGGAAGCACCCGAATTCGCCACGGGCCGATCAGGCGCGTCGATCCGGGTTGAACAATGAGACAGCGCGTACGATCGACGCCGCACGACATCGTAAGATTCGCCGCCGTCACTCCCGCGACCAGCCGTGCATTCGTCCGCCGCATAATTTCCGGAACATCGAGCAGATGATCGAAGTGCGCGTGCGTGACAAGCACCGCATCCGCGCGCGGACGGACGTGCTGCAAGCCGAAAGCGATTCGCGCCTCGTTCGGCTCGATTCGCTGTTGCAATGCCACCGCCGTTAGGCCGGCACGGGTGAAGTACGGATCCACCAGCAAGGCGTGCCCGCTTGCTTCAAATTGATAACCATTAACGCCGAGATAAGTGACTCGCACCGTCCCCGGCGCTTGCCTTGCTCCCGGCGGATCAGCAACAACGAAGGCGGAATACTTATCGAAACCGGCCAGTGCAATGTGCGCGCTTAGATAAAAGGCAAAAATTGTGAACTTTAGGGCAGGATGAAATCTCCCTTCTCCTGAGATGGCGATGATTTGCGCGTAGCGGCTGCGCACGGTCGATGATGCTGCTGTTACTTTGTCATGTCGAGCGAAGTCGAGACATCTCTAGCTAATGTACGACGGCACCAAGGAGCGCCCGTTTTCAACCGCCGTTTGTGTAAAGTCGACGGCTTGGTGTCATGTCAGCTTCTTCAGAGACAGATAGTTAGAGATTCCTCGACCTCGCTCGGAATGACAAAAAGGGAGGACACTTACGCTGGAATCGGCCCGCCACGGCTCAACAACGCAGCTCCAAGGTGGCCTAGATCACGTCGATCGCGATCCACTCGTTACGGGCGCGGGAATCGGCAACCGCCTGCACAACTCGCATGTAACGCAACCCATCTTCAAAAGTCGGATACGGTCGCTCGTGACCGCCCCCTTTCACGGCATCGAGGAAGTCATTCTCGACCGTCCATTCCTTGGCGAGTTCCTTCGGCACATCCACTTCATGCAAGGCGCGGTCGCCCACCCGACCGGTCTTGATCACGTCAGCCGTGAAATCGTAGATTAACGTTCCGGCCGAACCGTAAACTTCCAGCCGGTCGCCGGTAGCGTGAGCATGGATACCGCTGAACTCGAGCACGCCTTCGGCGCCATGGGCGAAGTGGCAAAGCACCGAGAGCGCGTCGGGGATAATGACGTTGTAACCCTGGCGGTCGGGATACAAAATTTTCCCGCGCGCGAACAATCCATCGATATCGCCGAACCAACGCTGCAGCACTTCGACATAAATCCCGAGCGTCATCACATTGAGCCCGCTGATTTCGATACGCTGCCGCCAGTGGGCCGGCGCGTTCGGGTTCAAATAATTCCCATGAAAACTTTGCAGCCGAATGGTGTGCAGCTGTCCGAGAAAATTTTCCGCAAGCAATTTCTTAACGACAAGATCGCCGCGCAAACCGTAGGGCGGCGGGCAGAGCATGGTCACCTGTTTCGGAAAGCGGCGCGAGGCCGCCAGCATTTCTTCTGCTTCCGCGCGATCGTTCGCCATGCGCGCCTGGCAAAAAACGTGTTTGCCCGCTTCGAGTGCGGAAACGGTGACGGCGGAATGCATGTAGGGCGGCGTCCCAATCCAGATGATATCGATGTCAGGCAAAGCCACGAGGTCGGGCCAGTTAGCGATGGGCACAGCGGTCGGAACATTTTCCTGGCAAAACTTTTCCGCGCTTGCGTAAGTGGAGTTTGAAATCGCGACGATTTCCAGATCGGATCGGCGTTTGAAAGCCGGCAGATGCCGTTGTTTTACGATCCCGCCCGCGCCGATGATTCCAATCCGTAATTTGCGGTTGCCGTTTCGACTCATTGTATGTGCTTGGTAGAAGAATCTTTGACCACAGTGGAGGCATCCTGTTCAACTCTGAAAGTACTCGTCCCATTGAAAAGGTGGGAGCAGCAACATTCCTAATCCTGACTGGGAGGCCGACTTCCAAGTCGCCCTCGGCGGTCATAGACCGCCGCTAGAGCGAAGGGACGCACTTCTGTGCCTCCAGGACTCGCCGGGGCGAGTCCCTCCACGGCCCTAGTGCGTTTGCTCCGCCAGGCAAGCGCGTTGTATTCCGCACGGGCCGGTAACCTGTGCCACTAAGAATCGCTTGACCAGCGCGGGGCGACAACGCACTTTACGCTCCCGTTTTTATATCGAGGCGATTGCGTCAATCGCCTACCTCCTGCCATGTCTAAAGTTTGCAGCATCACTGGATCCCGTGTCACGCGCGGCAGCATCATTCATCGCCGTGGTATGGCGAAAAAGAAAGGCGGCGTCGGTCGCCACGTCACGAAAAATGTGCGGCGCGAATTTCATCCGAACCTGCACGAGCACCGAATCTGGGTACCGGAGTTGAGAAAATTCGTGCGCATCCGGGTGACGGCGCGAGGACTCAAGACGATTAACAAGAATGGGGCGTATCAGGCGTTAAAGAAAGCCGGCATCATCGCGGGCTAGGGCTGGAGCGGCGGGTAGGTCAAATGCAATTGACCATTCTGAAATCGAAGATTCATCGCGCCACGGTGACGGGCGCGAGTTTGCATTACGAAGGCAGTCTCACGGTCTCGTCCGATCTGGCTGAGCTGGTTGATCTGCGCGAATACGAGAAGATTCTTGTAGGCAACCTCACCAACGGCGAACGCTTTGAGACCTACGTGATTTACGGTGAGCCACACAAAGGGTTGATCGAACTCAACGGCGCGACCGCGCACCTCGGGAAAATCGGCGATCGCATCACGATCATGAATTTTGGGAGTTATTCGGCCGAGGAAGCAGCCAGGCAGCAGCCGCGTATTCTCGTACTCGATGAGAAGAATCGGGTTGTGCGGCAGGAAGGCATCGAGCCGTCGCTCAAGGTCGTCGGCGAGTAGTTGCTTTGTCATCCCGAGCGAATGCGAGGGACCTCACAACAGATCAGGCGCATTTCGGACGCTCGCGAGTGCCCCTCGGTCCGAGCCGGACTGGCTGTGTTTGCGCGGCTCGGGATGATGGGCGATAGAACTTCGGAAGATGTTCCGTCGCTCGTTTCGTCTCGGGAGCCCTCGGTCGGAACCGGACTGGCATTTGCCGCGCGGCTCGGAATGACGGAGGACGCATCATTACTGTCGCCAGTGACGGCGGCAGCAGCAGCAGCAACGCTTTCCTCAGCTGTCGCTACCGTGGTGGCTGGCGCCGTTTCCGTTGTAGCAGTCGGCGTCGCTGCCCCCTGTTCTGCTGCGACTTCGCCAGCTTCCTTTTTCGGTGGCTTCGCCCGCGGCAAATCGAGCGAACCGTCATTGAATTCGACGACGTGTCCCTCACGAATCATCCAATGCAAATCGGACGCGAGCGCCAGTTTCGTTTTCTCGGCTTCGGCCACCTCGGTATCCAGTCCAATTAATTTTTCTGCGAGTTTCTTGCGGTTAATTCGGGGCGAGGCTCTGAGTGTTTCCAGAATCTGACGTACCGAATCGGAAACCGCAGTTTCATCAATCGCTTTCAACCGAATGGGCGAGACGAAAAGCATTCCTTTGCGATGCCGGAAAATTTGCAGGCCTGCACCGCGGAAACGGCCGGCCAGCTCCTGCATCATATTGGAGGGCGAACGGACCTCCGCTGACCAGGCATTTTCGATTAGCCGCGCGATCCCGCGATCCTGTAATTTGCGACTAGTAACGCCGTCAATCTCCGCCTCGGCCGTTTCCGAAATCAGCGCGGGAAGATATTTCTCGCGAAAATGCCGTTCCGCTTCCGTTTCGGCATTAAAGGTTTGGGGCGGTTCCTCTTGCTGCGTGGTGAACGTGATCACTTTGCGCGCTTCTTCCTTCCATTGCTCGACCAACGCGGGATCGCTCACGATTTCGATTTGCCGTTGAAAATCAGTGAAGCTCAGGCGCCGGCTGAAACGTTGTTCGTAAAGACGGCGAAGCTGGGGCTGGTAACCATGATGATTAGTTGGTCCCAGCAAAGTTCCGGTCGTCCGTTCGCGCGCAACACTGTTGAAATCGCCCTTGATCGGATCGTGCAAGGTCACATTGGTGGTGTAAAACTTCTCCCGCAGCAGGCGAAAGGCGGAGTTTTCGAGAGTGAAGCGATTCGTCGAGATGGCATTCGATTCGCCCAGACGAAAGAGCGGGGTTGCGTCCTTCGTTTTTATCCGGACGTGATAGCGCTCCGGTTTTTGCAGAAAGAGACGCGCCAGCGCATAAACAGAATACGCCGCGGCGCCAGTCTTGATCTGGGCTGCGACATTTTCAAACGCGGCTGCTTGCGGAAGAAAATGGACGTCGAGTTGCGGCAATGGAGGTGGCGTCGAAGCTTGGCGCGGCACCGGAAAAAAATCCCGCGAACGTTTCCGATCCTTGCGCTCAAGCAGCTTGCGATCGTCTCGTTCTCCTCGATCACGCCGGCGGCGATTCTTCTCACCGTCACGGCGGTGACGCGGTGGACGAGGGCGTCGATCCGTGCCCTCGCGTGGCCAGTGGGCCTGCTCTTCTTCTCCTTCAAATCGGGCATGACGCGCCACGGACCAATCTTCCTTCACCCATGCGGGAAGGAATTTCAGGTCGATCAAATCGAGTGGCTCGCCGGGCGCTGGCACCTTTCTCATCTACTGCATCAGGTCGAGAAGTAAACCGGAGCCCACACTCGTTGAAGCGCTAAAACGATGAAGGGGTTGAAGCGGTCAGAGCAAATCGTCCAGCCTTCTGCGCATATTTCAACGATGATCCCAACCGCCAGGTGCCATAATCTCCACCCGTTGTCATCCTGAACGAAGTGACCCCTCCTACCGGGATTGAGTCACACAAACTTTTTTGCGTGATCATCGTTTCATTGGTGAGTTCCCACTCGCCTTCGCATCGAGCTTGTACCTGGCGTTCCCGCGCCATGCCGAATCGCGCGAACGATGAAGAAACTCTCAAGCGACTGCTACGTACTCGAGCTATGAGGGGTCCTTCGCCGTCTTCGCGACTCAGGATGACAACGCGCGGAACATAGGCCTTTGGCCCTGTGTGCCCAGCGGGTTTGCAACCCGCTGCATCGCCAGCACAAAACGCACGGCCGAGTCGGTGCACGGTCAGCGGAGTGTAACTCCGCTGGGCGCACAGACTGCAAGTCTGTGTTCCGCTCGTCGGAGCAACCCACGCCGCGCTGTCACTCCACGCTGGAAATTCATTGACAAGAATTTGAATTGATTTACTTGCCATCCTGTTCAGGCCGCGTTATCGCGGGCGGACGAAACAACCGAATTTATGGCCGACAAATCAATCGAAGAGAAGGTTAAGGACATCATCGTCGAACAACTGGGCGTTAACCCCGAACAAGTAACGCCGCAGGCTTCGTTTATCGAGGATTTGGGGGCGGACTCGCTTGACATCGTGGAGTTGGTGATGGCGTTCGAGGAGGAATTTTCGGTGGAAGTGCCCGATGAAGACGCCGAGAAATTGCAGACCGTCGGCGACGTCATCAAATACATCCAGGAACGGGCGAAGCCGAAGGAGTAGCCGAATCCCTCGCCTGACTGAAAGGGTAATTCTAGCGCCAAAGGCGCGATCTTTAATGGAAGCCCGGGGCAAGCTCCAGGGTTGGTCGCCAACTAAATTCAATAGCGCTGAAAGCGCGCCTCACTTCGGCGCCTTTCCATCATCAACGCTGTCTGCAATCCAACGCTCCGTCAGCCCGAACGCCGAATGCTTTCGGGGTGAGGGACCTCGCGAGTGAGTGGTGGTCGTATAAACAATCTTGTGTGATCCAAGACCTTAGGTGAGGTCCCTCGCCTGCGCTGGGGATGACGGAGTGGCAGGCGAGAAATTTCGTCGCCCAGCGCACAAACCTTGGCGACTCGGCAGCCCCCGCTTCCAGTCAGCTACGTTTTTGGTTGCACCGCGCAATTGGAATCACAGTGTAGAGGGTGCAGTATTTCACCGAGCCCTTATTTCGCATCGGCGGAAATTACGTCACCGCCGCCGGACTGATTGCGTTCGTTGTCTTTTTCGCGGTTGGCGTGTCCTTGGCCAAGATTTTTCAAAGCGAACAATTCCGGCGTTTGCTCACCCGCCTCAAACTCGGAAAAAACTTCGCGTCGATCATCCCGACGATTTTCGGTCTCGCCACACTCATCTTTTTTACCATCACCGCCATTAACGCTGCCGGTGTTCCGTTGGCGTGGAATCGGCCGCTGCCCGGCATTTCGCTTACTCTCGTTCAAATTTTCCTGCTCGTTGCCCTGCTCCTCGGGGTCTTTTGGATATCGGCGCGCACGAAATCATTTCTGTTTAACCGTTTCCTTGTAAACAGCGGGCTGGATCGCTCGCTGCAATACGCCATTTCGCAAATTGTCAGCAACATCGTCCTGGTCGTTGGCGTTTTCATTGTGCTGGACAACGCGGGTATTCATCTCGGCACACTGACAGTTTTTGCCGGTGCGGTCGGCGTCGGGATTGGCTTCGGATTGCAAAACATCGCCAGCAATTTCATTAGCGGCCTGGTCATTCTGGCGGAACGCCCGATCACGATTGGCGATCGGGTAGAGGTGGCGGGAGTCGCCGGTCAGGTGCAGCAAATTCGTGCACGTAGCACCGTTATTCTAACCAACGACAACATCACCATGATCGTGCCGAATACGAAGTTTATTGATTCGCCGGTGACAAACTGGACTTATGGCGACCCGCGCGTCCGTTTTCGCATTCCCATCGGTGTCGCCTATGGCAGCGATCTGGAGAAAGTACGGAATGCATTGCTGGAAGTAGCGCGGGAAAACTCGCACGTGCTAGAGGACCCGAAGCCGACGGTATTTTTGGAAACGTTCGGCGGCAGCGCGATCAACCTTGAATTGGTGGTGTGGAGTAAGGAAATGAGTTATCGGCCGCGCCGGTTCCGGAGCGATTTGAATTTCGCCATCGCACGGAAATTGCGCGAAGCGGGCGTCGAAATCCCCTATCCGCAGCGCGATGTGAATTTCCGTGGCGGAGTGGTTCGCGTCGAAATGACGGCGGCGGGAAAAACGCAGGAGCGCGCGGTTGCGGACGGCGCGTGACAGATGACGACATTTTCTTTTAAAGACGGCACTGCTGCCGTCGTCTCGCCCGACGAGCTTCAGCAATATGAAGACTGGCCCAGCGCCTTTTACGACTGCTGCAAAGACCATCGCTTCTACGAAATCATTGAGGAAACACTGGCCAATGATTTCGAATATCAATACCTGATCCTGCGCGATCTCACCGGAAAGATGCGCGGCATCCAGCCTTTCTTTTTTGTGCAGCAAAATCTGGTAGAAGGAATTCCGGGCGGGGCACGACGGCTGGTAGATTCCATTCGAAAAAAATTTCCACGGTTCCTCACCATGCGCGTGCTGATGGTCGGCTGCGCCGCTGGTGAAGGTCATCTCGGCGCCCTCGGCCCCGCTGATTCAATCTGGATCGCCGAAGCGCTGCATGAGTGTCTGCCTCAAGTCGCGCGCGCGGCCAAAGCGTCACTGGTCGTTTTGAAGGATTTTCCCTCGAAGTACCGCAGCACTCTCGCTAGATTTTCCGACAACGATTTTACCCGCGTTCCGAGCATGCCGATGACGCGGCTAGCGCTTAACTTTCGTGACTTTGACGACTACCTCGCGCATTTGAGCTATGGCACGCGCAAGAGTTTGCGGCGGAAGTTTCGCAAAACCGAGCGCGCAGCCAAAATCGAGCTCGAAATCATTAGCGACATAACCCCGCATCTTGACGAGGTCTATCCCCTTTACCTGGCGGTGCATGAGCGTTCACCAATGAAATTCGAAAAGTTAACCAAGGAATATCTTTCCAAGCTCAGCCAGCACATGCCGGAACGCGTGCGTTTTTTCATCTGGCGACTCGATCGCCGCATCATCGCCTTCAGCATTTGCATGGTGCACGCTGGTACGATTTATGACGAATATCTCGGCCTGGACTATTCGGTCGCGCTCGATCTCCACCTTTATTTTTACACGCTGCGCGACATCCTGCGCTGGGCCATCGATAATCACCTGACCTTTTATTGTAGCAGCCCGCTCAATTACGATCCGAAGCTGCATCTCGGTTGCGATCTCGCACCGCTCGATCTTTACGTGAAGCATACCCAGCCGTTATTGAATCCAATTTTTCGACAAGTGTTCAGATTGCTGGAGCCAACGCGACACGATCCGGTGCTGCCGAAATTCTCCAACGCGGCCGAGCTTTACGAATGACGTTGCAGCTCGCGCGCACGTGTGCGAAAGGCCGCGTCGCGGAAATACAACTTTCGTGCGGTCGCGCGCTTGTCTTCGAGCATGCTCGCGATGTCCCAATGGAATTTTGGGCGCGCGGTTTTTCGGACACGCCAAAAGATTTTCAATATTACGAGTTGATCGAACAGACGATGGGTTCGGCCTTCGAATATCGTTACCTCGCGGTGTTCGATCAGACCAAACGACCAGTCGCCTTGCAACCGCTTGTCCTTACCACCCAGGACCTGGCCGTTTCCGCTCGCGAAGCCCTCGTGCGATTCGTCGCCAAATTGCGCACACTCTGGCCGCGTTTTTGCCAGGGCCGCATGGCCCTGGCCGGCTGTCTCGTGGGTGAAGGGGAAACGGGCGCAATTGAGTCTGTCGAAATCGCAATTCCACTGGTCGCCGAGGCGCTGGAAAAATATGCGCGGGACCAGGACATCTCCTTAGTGGCGTTCAAGGATTTTTCGACGAAAATGCGCCGCGCCTTTTCCTATCTAAGCCGCTCTGGTTACGCCCGTCTCGCTGGTTTTCCGCCGCTAACTCTCGAGCTCAATTTCGCATCGTTCGATGAATACATGGCAATGCAATTGAGCAGGGCGACCCGCAAAAATTTACGCCGCAAATTCCGCGCGGCCGATGAGGCCTCGACTCCGCTTGCGCTTGAAGTCTGGACGGATGCAGAGCAGATCATTGATGAAATTTATCCGCTTTATCTCGCTGTCGCTCAGACCAGCGCGATCCGGTTCGAGGTTTTCACTCGCGAATATTTTCTCGAAGCGGGGCGATGCGCGCCGGGAAAATTCCGTTATTTCATTTGGCGACAAGGTTGCCGTGCAGTCGCGTTTAGCTTTTGCACGATCTGGAATGGAACACTCTACGATAACGATATTGGTCTGGATTATGCCGTCGCGTACGAGCTGAATCTTTATTATGTCACATTTCGAGATCTCCTGAATTGGGCGCTAAGCAACGGGCTGCGGCGCTACGCCAGCGCCCCCTTCAATTACGATCCGAAGTTGCGTCTGCGCCTCCAACTGCAACCGGTGGATGTTTACGTGAAACATACTTCGCCCTGGCTCAATCCATTGATCAAAGTATTGGCCCCGCTTTTTGAACCGGCGCGTACTGATCCGGTGTTGCGGCGCCAGCGTCACCTTCTCCGATGATTCAAAAAACGAGGGAACTTTTGCTCAATCCATGGTTCCAGCTCGTCCTGAGCGTCCTCTTTGTCACGACCTCGGAAGTGTTCCTTAAACGCGGCGCGGTTGAAGCACCGCGCTTACCTGAAGAAGTGAACTGGACCGGTGTTTCTGGTCTGGCTTCGCTCGACGTCTGGTACGGAATTTTGTTCGTGATCGCGAGCTTCGCCAGCTGGCTCTACGTCCTGCGTTTCATTCCGCTGACAATTGCCTTCCCCCTCTCCAACTTTGTTCATGTGCTCGTGCCGTTGAGCTCGTGGTTTTTTCTCAATGAATATATTTCGGCCCAGCGTTGGTGCGGGATCGCGCTCGTCCTCCTCGGCGTTTTGATCGTGGCCAAGCCGGTCGCGCGAATGGAGGAGAAATTGTGACGCTTTTTTCCGCGCTTCTCATTTTCGTTGCGCTGATCCTTTTTGTCGGTGCCCAGCTCTTTCTAAAGCACGCGATGGAAAGCGACTTTCGCAGCGCGCGGTTCATAAAATGTTTCGCCATCGGTCTCTCGACCATGACCGCTTCATTTTTTATTACCCTGGGATTGCTCCAGCATTTCGACCTCAGCTATCTCTACCCTTTTCAGGGATTGAGTGTCGTCATCATCAGTCTTCTGGCCGCGGCGATTTTGCGGGAAAAGTTAACGCCGCGTCTTTTCTTGGGCGCCGCGCTGATCAGCACCGGCGTCGTGCTCGTCTCATTGAGTTAATGCGGGCCAGAGCGCCTCGAAAGCCCGGCGATTGATCGCGCGAATCGTGTCGGCCGAGGGAAAATTAAATTTTGGATGATCCATTTCCGAAGCGAATCGCTGTTTCCGCCGCGCAAAAGACGGGACGGAGTAAGCGCCGCACATGTCTCCCCCCAACACATGCGCATGGTGGCGTAAGATGGCCAATCCCCAGCGAACATCCTCAAAATCAAACTTTCCGTTTTCCCAATTGGTCCAGGCAAAATCCGGCGCCAGGCAATCCAGATCGATGGTCACATAAATATTTGAGCCGGTGAGGCTAGCGGCGAACTTTTCGAATTGTTCCCGCCAATTTTCGCGCAAAATCGCTCCGCGCCGTTTCCGCGCGCGCGGAGGCCGATCATCCGCCCATGGATGGACCACAAGCGTGCCGGCGCGCTCCGCTTTGCGATTTCCGAAAAGTTGATGCGGCCACCAACACTCGAAATTCCCGCAACCCCAAATCGCGACGTGACGGACATGCGGCAGCTCGAGCGCGCGATTGATCCAGCCGCCGCAACACCAGCGCGGGGGCCGGACGTCCCAATCGGGATGATTATCAAAGGAGACGAGCGTGACCGGTTGGTGTGTCAATCGAAGCCACAATCCGGTCAAATGATGAAAGTCGCCCGAGCCGCAGAGGATAAATTTGGCGAGTTGCGGCCTGATCTCGCCATAAAATTGTTCGATCATCCGCGGCGAAGTAGAAAAACGGAGGCGCGGTCCCCACTTCGTCGCATCAATGGTTGGCAAACCGTGCGGGATCTCGCGCCAGGCGGCGTCGAGATCAAGGTGAACGGCCGAATGGGCCGGGCTGTTCACGGCTTCCGCCGCGATTGAAAACGCGATTCGCTCGCGCGCGCGACGCGCAAATTTTCTGCTGCCTCAGCGAAGTCCGGCTTGAGTTCGAGCGCCTGATCGAACTGCACGATTGCCTGCGAAGTCTGACCTTGCCGCAGAAAGGTTAGTCCAAGCCCATTCACTGCGTCAACGTGACCTGGCGCTTGCTTGATCACAGTCTCAAATTCGGAACGTGCTGCACTCAAATCACCGCGGGCAAGAAGAGCTTTGGCAAGGGCGAAGCGCGCTTCGATAAAAGTGGGCTCCTTCTCTAGCGCCTTGCGCAAATCCGAGATTGCATCGTCTACTTTTCCTTGCCCCTGCAAATAAAAGCTGCGCCGGTAAAGTGCCGGTGGAAAATTTGGATTGATCTCGAGCGCGGCCGCAACTTGCCTGGCAGCTTCCTCACCACGACCCAAACGTTCCAAGGTGTAAGAGTAGTAGGATCGCAAGTCGGCGTTTTTCGGATCCAGGGGCAGCGCCGCTTCGTAGTGCACAGCGGCAGCGTCAAATTTCAATTGATTTTGCCGCAGCAAAGCCAGGCTATAATGTGCGCCCGCATGTTTCGGATCGAAACTCAAAGTGGTCTCAAATTCGCGGGCCGCAGCGTCGAGCTGGCCGTCACGCTGAAGGCTTTTGGCGTACTCGTAATGCTGGCGCGCGCCTATCGGTAAATCTTGCACTACCCAGGCGGTGCGCTGCAACGCCGGCACCGCGCTATGCAGCTGCCACAGCCACAACGCCCCTAGCGGGACGACGAACGCCGCCAGCCATTTCGCGCCGTGCAAAAGCCAGCCGTGAAAAATTCCGTGCGGGGAAACTTCGGCCGTGCCGCCGCTCAGCCCCAGTGATTGCCGAGTCGAACTCTCCCGCACTTTCCAGATAAAACCGTCATAATAAAAATGGAGCAATGCAGAGGCGGAAACCACGCCGGTAAGCACGTGCTTGATCGTTTCGATTTGCAGACGCGAATTGAAATAGGCTAACGAGCCGTAGGCGAAAATGAGGCCGAGATAAAGTCCAACCAGCGAGCCGCTGCGGCGGAAAACAAAGCGCATGAATCCGCCGATGTTCTGATCTTTTTCGACACGGTTGCGATTATAAATCCAGACCAAAGAAAGGTACTGCACGTCGTGAAAGACTTCGAACAACGCGATCCCGACGAGAAGATTT
>QHRA01000019.1 GCA_003221295.1 Verrucomicrobiota bacterium
AAAGCCGCCAATCTTCCAACGTAAGCTCCTGGAACCGCCGCAGCGTAAACAGGAAGCCGGAGTCGTCGATTGTGACGAGGGCGTTGCCGCCGCTGCGGTTTTTCATGCGCCAAGCCACGATACGCGAAAGCGCGTCATTAGCGCTGCGGCCAATGAGGGCATGGAAAAAGTAATGGGAAAAATCGTCCTCGCGATACAGCTCGATCAACATCGAGTCGCCGGTCGGCACGTCCGATACCACGAGCTGGGCGCGAAATTGTTCCACTATCGCCTGCGCATTTGCTAACGAGATCTGGTACTCCTCCACCAACCAATCGACGCAAAACGTGTCACTTTCTTGGCGGAGTTGATGCGCCAGATCGGCGCGTAGCTGTCGTACCGCCCGCGCGACTCCTGAAGTGAGCGGCATTTTGGCCGCGTTCCAGCGAGGAATGGTCGGCAACTGTCCGTCGGCCCGCTCCACAAACGCTTCCTGCACGCCGGTATCGATTAGTCGCACGACCCGGCCGCCGAGTACGAAAAGATCGCCAATTTGCAGCCCCTTGATGAACCCTTCTTCGACGGAACCGAGGCGCCGCCGCCTCAACATCACATCGACGAATCCCTCGGAGACGATCGTTCCGATGTTGACTAGAAATTCGCGCGCCACTCGCGGATGCGCCAATGAGACCATGCCGTCGTCGCTGACCAAAATCTTCCCGAAGACGCCGCGGTATTGCTGCGCCAAAGCTTCGCCACCGCCCTCTAGATAATTCAAAAGGCGGTCGAATTCTTCACGGGTAAGATCGTGAAATGGCCGCGCCCGCGTGATCAGGTGGTAAATCGAATCGGCTGAGGCCGGCGCCAGGGCGACAATGCCAACAATATGTTGCGCGACTACGTCAAAAGGCTTGTCCAGGATTTTGATTGGGTCGAGAGCGCGCTCCCGCACGAGCTTCGCGGTGACGGTCGCTTCCACCAGGTCGTTGACATTGGTTGCGACCAGAATGCCGTGACTATTTTTGTTTAACGAATGTCCGGAGCGGCCGATGCGCTGGATCGCACGCGAAACGCCTTTGGGCGTTGCCACCATCACGACCAGATCGACCGCACCGATATCGATGCCAAGCTCGAGGCTGGTTGAGCAAACGACCGCGCGCAGTTCTCCATTCTTCAAACGATCTTCGACCTCAAGGCGAACGCTGCGATCGAGCGAAGCGTGGTGAATCTCGATCGCGTCGGCCAATTCCGGCAGCTGCTCGCGCAGACGCAAGCCGATTTGTTCCGCCGCCGAACGGACATTGGTAAAAACAATGACCGACTGGCGCGAGCGAACCAGTTGCGACAATTCCGCGTAGAGACGAGCCCCAGTGTAACCGGACGGTGGGTAAGGATCGCGCCGGATTGGAGAAAAAACGTCCACAATTTGCTCCTTCTCGATGCGCGCTTGGGCGATGCGGCAATGGCGATTTTTGCCAACAAGAAACTGGGCCAGTAAGTCCAGTGGCGCCGCCGTGGCAGAAAGACCGATCCGGCAAAGCGATCCCGTCGGCATGGAGGGCGGAGCTCTGCGACGCCGGGCTCGCGGAGCTCGCCCCTCCAATTCGCCCATCCTCGTGGCCTGGCCGCAAATGTGCTCGAGCCGCTCGAGCGAAATGCTCAGATCGGCGCCGCGTTTGTTGCCGGCGAAGGAATGCAATTCGTCGACGATCACGAATTCGGTGTGGGCGAGATGTTGCACGTAATTTTGCTGCGCCAACAGAATGGCCAGTGATTCAGGCGTAGTGACGAGAAAATGTGACGGCTTGTTCCGAAATTTTGTGCGTTCGCTTACGGTCGTATCGCCGGTGCGCAAATGAATGCGCAGTTCCTCTTCCAGACCCATGCCGGCGATCGGCGCCTTCAAATTTTTCTCGATGTCGTAGGCGAGGGCGCGCAGCGGCGAAACATAGACACAGCGCACACCCGGTTTCAGCGCACCTGCTTCGAGTTCGCGAACCAGACCGTCGAACACCCCGAGGAATCCGGCTAGTGTCTTCCCGCTTCCGGTTGGGGAGGTGAGCAAAATCGATTCGCGCTTAAGAACGGAAGGAAGGCAGAGTTCCTGAGCGTGGGTGAATCCCGGGAAGTTAGCAAAAAACCAATTCCGCAAGTGCGGATGTAGTCTTGCGGCAAGAGCTTGCTGCTTTTTCACAAGCTAAAATCTCGTCATCCCGAGCGAAGTCGAGGGATCCTGTGGAAGTTACCTTTAAGCTTTCGCAGCGGGATCCCTCGACTTCGCTCGGGATGACAGTCTTACGCTTCCGGATTCACTGGAAAATGCTTGTTCTTCAAATGTTCCGGGACGCGCTGCGTTTGTTCGGATTCGATTTCTTCGCTGGCAGCGGCTAACGATTCGTAAGCTTCGCGGCTTTTTTTCGCCCGACACATGTAAGCGGTGGCATGGGCCAGCGGAATCCGTGCTTCCGGCATTCCGACAAATTCAACGGCATGTTGCGTCGCGATTGCGAGCGGAAGTGCCTCGGGGTCAGCCAGCCCGACATCTTCGCTTGCAAAAATTACGATGCGACGCGCGATGAACCGAAAGTCTTCGCCGGCATGCAACATTTTTGCCAGCCAATAGATCGCGGCTTTTTCATCCGAGGCGCGCATGCTCTTAATAAATGCGCTGATCGTGTCGTAATGCGCATCGCCTTTTTTGTCATAAACGACCGCCTTGGTTTGAATGCTCTCCTCAGCGACCTTGAGGGTGAAGTGAATGAGCGGTTCGTTGTCGCCGCGGTCGCTGGCCGCCACGGATTGCTTCTCTCCGGCCTGCCTTTTAGGTTTGCCGCGGCTGGCAGCCGATGCCACAGGTGGCGTTGTTAGCACCCCCACTTCAAGGGCGTTTAAACATTTGCGCGCATCGCCATCACTGAGCTTGGCAAGGTGCGAACGCGCGTCCGCGTCCATTTTAACGGTGTATTTGCCGAGACCCCGTTCGGAATCGGCCAGCGCGCGGTCGATCAAAATTTCGAGCTGCTCGACCGTGAGCGGCTCAAGCCGGAAAACCAGCGAGCGCGAGACGAGCGCGCTGTTGACGTAAAAGTACGGATTGTAAGTGGTAGCCCCGATTAGTCTCAGATTTCCGCTCTCGACATCGGGCAACAAAATATCCTGCTGCGCCTTATTGAAATGGTGGATCTCATCGATAAAGACGATCGTTTTGCGGCCGGAAGTTCGGAGTCGGTTTGCCGCCGCGGCCACTACTTTGCGCATCTCCGCCACGTTACTTTCCACTCCGCTCAACCGAATGAACTCGGAGTGGGTCATCTCGGCGACGACATATGCCAGAGTTGTTTTGCCACTTCCGGGTGGACCGGAAATAATCAGCGAAGGGAGACGGTCGGCTTCGATTGCGCGACGCAAGAGTTTTCCCGGCGCCAGGATATGTTCCTGCCCGACAAA
>QHRA01000078.1 GCA_003221295.1 Verrucomicrobiota bacterium
TCAGTGAATAGTTGAGGATGTTTTTGCGCGATCACTTCTCCCTTTGGTAGGGCGACGCTCCGCGGAGCCTGCTGGCTCGACAGAGTCTCGCCCTGCAACCGATCACTAATCACAGTTCACTGATCACGAGTGATCTATCCGCGATCCTTCAATCCGTGCGCGCCGGATTCTTCGGCGCAATGGACGCAGCAATAAATCTGGCCACCAGCTTCGACGCCGTGACCGATTACCTTGCAATCACAATGCGGACACGTGGGTGCCAGCATGTGAATCGCGCATTCGAAGCTGTCAAAGGTCCGGGTTTTTCCGGCCGAGATAATTTGGAATGACTTGTCGTAATCGTTCCCGCAAACATCGCACTTAGCCATAACGCCTCCTGGTTGAGTTAACCAAATTTCGTTTATGCGCGAGCGAGTGGTCGCGTTGATCGGAATGTGGGAGGGACCTTAGTGTCCCGACTGGAGGGTGGAGTTGTAGGGCAGGCGCGTCGCCTGCCGTTCCAAAAAATGGCGACTAGGAATGGTCGCCCTACAATTTGGATTCGCTCACCAAATATTCACCTTCTTGTCTGCCGGTCGCACCATCGGACAATTATCCGGCAGGTTGAACGCTTTCTGAAATTCCACCAAGTCCGAGAGCGGACCATTAACGCGGTAACGCGCAGGCGAATGCGGGTTCGTGTTCACCATTAATTTTAGATCCTCGTCCCGCTGGACCGAGCGCCAGATTTGAGCGAAGCCAAGGAAAAACCGTTGCTCCGGCGTGAAACCATCGATTTTCTCCTGCGGTTTTCCACCAAGCGCTTTCTGTAAGGCCGCATACGCGATCTTGACGCCGCCGATATCGGCGATGTTTTCGCCTTGCGTAAGCTCGCCGTTGACGTGCAAGCCCGGCAACGGTTCGTACTCCGAATATTGTTTGACGATTGCGCCCGAACGTTCCTTGAATTTCGCCGCCGACTCAGGCGTCCACCAATCGCGCAGATTACCAACTTCATCGAACTGCCGTCCCTGATCGTCGAACCCATGCGTCATTTCATGGCCGATCACCGCGCCGATGCCGCCGTAGTTGATCGCGTCATCCGCTTTGGGATTGAAAAAGGGCGGCTGCAAAATACCCGCCGGGAAAACAATCTCATTTAACTTCGGATTGTAATACGCGTTTACCGTTGGCGGAGTCATGCCCCACTCCGAGCGATCGACCGGTTTGCCGATCTTGGTCAGTTCACGACGGACATCGAACATCGACGCGCGAATGGCGTTGAGCACGAATGGCCCGCGATCGATTTGCAAGGCGGAGTAATCGCGCCACTTGTCCGGATAACCGATTTTAACGGTGAAGGCCGCGAGCTTTTTCAAGGCCGCTTCCTTGGTCGCGTTGTCCATCCACTCCAGTGTTTTGATCCGGTCGGCCAAAGCCGATCGCAAATTGTTAACGAGGTCTAGCATCCGCTCTTTTGATTCGGGCGGGAAATAATCGGCAACATAAAGTTTTCCCAGCGCCTCTCCAATGGAACTGTCTGTCGATGCCACTACTCGTTTCCAGCGCGGTTTGATTTGCTGGGTTCCGCGCAAAGTCGTTTCGTAGAAGTTGAAATTTTCGTTGACGAAATCGGCGGAAAGCTCCGCAGCGGTCGCGTGCACCAGATGCCACCGGAAATATTCTTTCCAGTCATCGATCGGTGTGCTCGCAAAAACTTTATTCGCGCCGTTGAAGAAATCGGGTTGACCGACGTTCAGTTCGCCGGGATCCGGCAGATTGCTTTCCTTGAAATAAGCATCCCACTTGAAGTCGGGCGTGAGGAGCTGAAGAGCCGACGTCTTCATCTTGTTATAATTCTTTTGCGGATCGCGCAGCTCGACCTTGGTGCGTGAGGCTTGTGCGAGACTGGTTTCGAGCGCGAGAATCTTTTTCGCGTGCTTGCCGGCGGCTTTCGGGTCCTCCCCCAGCAACGTTAGCATCTTGGTCACATGCTCGACGTATTGATCGCGGAGTTTTTTCGAGGCGTCGTCTGTTTTGGTGTAATAATCCCGGTCGGGCATACCCAACCCACCCTGGTAAGCCTGCGCGATAACCATTGTGCTGTTCTTGTCGTCCTGACCGGAGGTGAAACCGAAGAGAGAAGTGATCGCGAGGGTGTGCAGGTGCGCGATTTCCTTCAGCACATCAGTGCGATCCTTTACCCCATCGATTCGTTTGAGTTCGTCGGTTAACGGTCTTGCGCGTGCCACCTCGACCGTCGCTTCGTCCATCCCGCTGGCATAATAATCGCCGACCTTTTTCGCGTCCGCGTCAGCCGCAGTCGTTTCCCTGGCCACGCGTTCGGCTACGTCATGAAGCGCGTCGTTATTCTTTTCGATTAACTGATTGAAGCTGCCCCAGCGGGAATATTCCGGCGGAATCGGCGTGCGTTTGATCCAACCGCCATTGGCATACATAAAGAAATCGTCGGAAGGCTTCACCGAAGTATCCATGTTGGCGATGTCAAAGGGCGGCGCGTTCTTGTCCTCCGGCGTTGGAGTAGTGGTTTCTCCCTGCGTTTGCGCAACAGGACTGGTCGGCGGCGGCGGACTTTTGTCTGCTGGAATTTTCCCGGCGGTTTGGACATTCGGTGGTGGGGTGGCTGTGGCGAGCGGCGGAGATTTTTGCGGCTCCGTCTGCGCAAGCGCCGTTGCGGCTGTGAGCACGCCTACAAGCGACAGGAACTTTCGCTTTCGCATTCGGCATGAAAGGCGAGAACGCCCGTGTTGTCCAACTCGAAGCAACCCGTGCTTGGCGCTTAGCGCCAAAAGACCGCGCGAAAACCAAGGAAAGTGCAATTATTATTAAGAGGGAGAACAGGAATACTGGTTCCCATAACTATTGCTTAGAAAATGCGCACGCCATGGTCAGATAAGCCGACGTCCGGCGAAAGTGATGGCATCCATCCTGCGTTCTTTCTCGGATGATGAGCTTACGTCGTTTCATGTTGTGTGCGATCGGCGGCTCTTTTTTCGTCAGCCAGCTGACCGCCGCGGTCGAGTGGCACGTCATCAAAATCAACGGCCGCGATTTTCTTAGCGTCGATAATATCGCGAAGTTCTACGGTTTCCCGAACCCGACAATCAACGGAAAAAATGTCGATCTGAACAACGGCAAGAATGAAATGCAATTTCACCTCGACAGTCGGGAAATGCTGCTCAACGGCGTGCGCAATTGGCTGAGCTTTCCCGTGTTCGTCCACGACGGGAAAATCGTCGTCTCGCGCATTGATCTTGCCAAAACGCTCGAGCCGCAGTTGCGCCCGAACATGATCCCCAAGCTCGGCCGCGTGCGAACGGTCGTGCTCGATCCCGGTCACGGCGGTTTCGATAAGGGAGCGATCAGCGGGTATGGCTACGAAAAGGATTACGCCCTTGATCTGGCACGGCTGCTCCGGCCGTTGTTGCAGGCGAAGGGTTTTCGCGTGGTCATGACCCGCGAAAGCGATGTTTTTGTGCCATTGGAATTGCGCGCGAGAATCGCAAACGCCACCAGCGATTCAATTTTCGTTAGCCTGCACTTCAACGCCACCGATCGCGACCCACTCGCAACCGGTTTCGAAATTTATTCGCTCACCCCGCGCGGTGCACCTTCCACTTATGAGGACGGACTTACTCTTGCCTCAGTCAATATTCAAAATGGCACCGAAGCCGACGCCGCCAGCGTGGAGCTTTCCAGTTGCATTTATCATTCGCTACTGGGGCACATTGGCGAATTCGATCGTGGAATTAAACGCGCCCGCTTCGCTGTCTTGCGCTTAACGAAAATTCCAGCCGTGCTGGTGGAAAGCGGTTTTCTAACTGAGCGGGGCGAAAGCCGGTTGATTGCCAATCCAGGGTGGCGACAAAAATTGGCTGACGCCATCTGCACTGGGATCGACAACTTTCGGGCGCTCGCCGACAGCAAGAAGCCTCCGCTTGTTGTCGCCGATTATCGACGGCAAAAGCCCGGCGGCGCTGCACCAGAGAAAGAATCGCTAGTGAATCCGGCAGCGCCCCCGACCTTGTCGCTCGACATGTTGCATTCCGAGCGCCCATCGGAAAATCCCGCCCCATTTCAAACGCCAACACCATCTCCGATCGGCTCCGCGCCAGTCGAGCCGTAGGTTGTAGCTGCGGTCGCCGGCCGCGGCGGATTGACTGAGTCCTAATGTGTTGACGCTCGCGATGGGGCTCTCTAGCCTCGGATTCAATCTCAATCGAAAGGACTTATGAAAAAATACATGACTTATGCAGTGATCGCGTTTTTCGCCACAGTGACTATCTCGTTAGCCGCGCCGGACAAGAACACCTTGATGGCAAAAGAACAAGCCGCCTGGCAGGCGTTCAAAGATAAAAACGCCGATGGCTTCAAGAAAGTGGTGCACGCGGACTTCCGCGGCGTTTATGTCGAGGGGATTTCCGATATGCAGAAGGAATTGGACGACATGAAAAAGTGGGACATGAAATCTTTCACCATCAGCGATTACAATATCGTTTCTGTTGGAGCCGACACGATCATGAGCACGTACAAGGTCGTTGTCGAAGGCACCTATGACGGGAAAGATGCCTCAGGCACCTTCAATGCCGGATCGGTTTGGAAAAAGGAAAAGGGCGGATGGCAGGCCATTTTCCACACCAATGCGAAAGAGGAGAAAGCCGCGCAGTAGTCCGAGCCGGACGGGCGATTTTCCCCACACCCGCCTTCGCCCGGCTACGGCTCAGCAGGCCAAGTTCATCAAGGGCCACGACGTCATTTGAACGTCGTGTTCCTTCGTGACTTTCGTGCCCGTTGTGCGCGCAATTGACTTGCGCCGGGCCGGTTCTATTCTGAGACATATAAATGCGGGGGAGCCGCGTGGCTGAGAGTCCGGTATTTTGCCGGAGACCCCTTGAACCTGATGCGGGTAATGCCGCCGAAGGGAGCGAGGAGTCCGAGGTCCCAGGCGGACTGCCGGTAATCTCAGCTCTGCGTTTTCCCTGCATGGCGATGAATACGAAGAAATTCCGATTCAACTGGAGGGACACGCGCGGTCGTGTTCCAAAACAATGGTGCCGACAGCGCGGCACCCTACAAATTTTTTGTCATCTCGAGCGAAGTCGAGACATCTCTGATTTTGCGATTGCCCCGCACCAATGAGCATCCTCCGCAAAAACGATATTTCAGCCGGGATCGATGATCCCGGTGCTAAAAATGGATCGCCAGGAACCGCGGCCAACGACGGCGGCTACAACCTTCCCAACTCGAAAAAGATTTACGTCGCCGGCGAGATTCATCCCGACATTGGCGTTCCATTTCGCGAAATCTCGTTAGCGCCAACGAAAACGATGACCCGCGAGATCGAGGTGAACGAGCCGGTGCGCGTTTACGACACCAGCGGGCCATGGAGTGATCCGGAGTTCACCGGCAATGTCGAAGAGGGTTTGCCGCCCCTGCGTGCGAAATGGATTCGTGGTCGCGGAGACGTGGAAGATTACGCCGGACGAGTCGTCCTGCCGATCGATGATGGATATCTGTCCGTCGCCCATGTCGAGCACTCGGCAAAGCGAAACGGACGCAGGGAGCAGGGGGTAGAGAGCAGGGGAAACTCCAAGCTTCGGAGGCCGCTGCGTGGAAGCGCAGGCCATCCGGTGACGCAACTTTGGTACGCTCGCCAGGGAATCATCACGCCTGAAATGGAGTTTATCGCCATTCGGGAGAACGGGGCCCAGACCTCTGGCCTGTGGGGCCAGCAGGCTTCCAGCCTGCGGTCAGAAGCGAACAGGCGAGACGCCCGTTCTCCCCACAGGCAAGATGCCTATGCCCCAAACGATCTTCGCCACTCTCACCCTGGCAACTCATTCGGTGCCAACATCCCCGATGAGATAACTTCCGAATTTGTGCGGGCCGAGGTCGCTCGCGGACGCGCCATCATCCCAGCCAACATCAATCACCCGGAAAGCGAGCCGATGATCATTGGCCGCAATTTCCTGGTGAAGATCAATGCCAATATCGGTAACAGCGCCGTCGCGTCGTCGATTGAGGAAGAAGTCGAAAAGATGCGCTGGGCCACGAAATGGGGCGCCGACACCGTGATGGATCTCTCCACCGGCAAAAACATTCACGCCACTCGGGAATGGATCATTCGCAACTCACCGGTGCCTATTGGCACGGTGCCGATTTATCAGGCGCTCGAAAAAGTCGGCGGCCGCGCCGAAGAACTGACTTGGGAAATCTATCGCGACACCCTCATCGAACAGGCAGAGCAGGGGGTGGATTACTTCACCGTCCACGCAGGGGTACTATTAAGGTACATCCCCATGACGGCCCGGCGCGCCACTGGCATCGTCAGCCGCGGCGGCTCGATCATGGCCAAATGGTGCTTGGCGCATCATCAGGAAAGTTTCCTCTACACCCATTGGGACGAGATCTGCGAGATCATGGCCGCATATGATGTGAGCTTTTCCATCGGCGACGGCCTGAGGCCGGGCAGTATTGCTGACGCAAATGATGAGGCCCAGTTTGCTGAGTTATACACGCAAGGCGAGCTGAATCAGCGCGCCTGGAAACAACATGTGCAAGTCATGAACGAAGGCCCCGGTCATATTCCCATGCACATGATCAAAGAGAACATGGAGAAACAGCTCGAGTGGTGCGATGAAGCGCCCTTTTACACTCTGGGTCCACTCACTACCGATATCGCGCCCGGCTACGACCACATCACCAGTGCGATCGGCGCCGCCATGATCGGCTGGTATGGCTGCGCTATGCTTTGCTACGTCACGCCGAAAGAACATCTCGGCTTGCCCAACAAAAAGGACGTGAAAGACGGCGTCATCGCCTACAAGATCGCTGCCCACGCCGCCGATTTAGCGAAGGGCCATCCCGGCGCGCAACACCGCGACAACGCTATTAGTAAGGCGCGCTTCGAATTTCGCTGGGAAGACCAATTCAATCTCTCGCTCGATCCCGAGACCGCGCGCGAATTCCACGACGAAACCCTTCCCAGCGAAGGTGCCAAAACCGCGCACTTTTGCAGCATGTGCGGCCCGCACTTCTGTAGCATGAAGATAACGGAAGACGTGAGGCGCTACGCGAAAGAGAACGCACTTGATGAAAGCAGCGCCATCGAGCACGGACTGCGGCGGAAGGCTGAAGAATTCCAGCACAGCGGAGCGGAAATTTATTCTAAACCATGATGAATGGAAGCCGAATGGGGTGAGGCGAGACAGACGATCTAGCCCGCGAGGCAGCGGCAAGGTGATCGGCGGCAGCGTCATCAAACGCTTCATACAGCTAACGAGGCATTGACGTCACGGTTGGGCACAAGCAACGACATCGCGAACATAGCAGATGCGTTGCAACGATTCAGAATTATTGCTCGGGGGTAACAGCCTGAGCAGCAATTTTGCCTGGTCGCGATTGAGTGTGCTCAGACTTCCGACGCCAAATGAAGTAAGCAGGAGCGCCCAGAAGGACGATCGCAAATCCGGTTCCAGCACGCATTGGTTGAGTTACAATGGTGTTTAGAGCGAGAGCTGCAGCTGCAACCACGAAAAGTAGGGGCGTGATCGGGTATGCCGGAACTTGAAACGATCGCACCGCATCGGGTATACGCCTGCGGTAGACAAAAATGCTGGCACCTGCCAATGCGTAGAAGATCCAACCGATAAAGATGACGTAGGTCAACAGCTGATCAAAAGTACCGGTGATTGCGAGAACCGCTGACCATAAGGCTCCGGCGACGACCGCAAAAGCAGGCGTCTGAAAACGCGGATGCACTTCTGCCAGCTTCTGAAAGAAAAGGCCGTCACGTGCCATCGCATAATAGACACGGGGTGAGCTGAGCATTGTCCCATTCGTCGCGCTGAAGATGGAAATCAAAATCATGATGGTGATCAGTTTCACCGCCGCGGGCGCGATCACCGTCGAAACTGCTGTTGCCGCTAAACGATCTGACTGAGCCACACCGATACCGCCGAGGGCGGCCAGGTAGCCCAGGTTGGCGAGCAGGTAGATTCCGACGAGGGCTGCGGTGCCGACTAAGAGACCACGCGGAAAATTTCGTCTGGCATTGATGACTTCGCCCGCATTGTAAGTGACGAATTGCCAGCCTTCGTAAGCCCAGAGCACACTTATCATCGCCATTCCGAAACCAGAGACTAGGGAAGTATTGAAGTGTCTCGGCCACAACGACGGCGTCGCTTCGCGAAAGCCTCGACCAAACCACAGTAGAACGATGCTCATTACGAGGATGGCAATAACCTTCGCGGCCGTCGTCCAGTTTTGCAGATCGGAGCTTTTTCGAGTGCCGAGGACGTTGACGACGGTGACCACGGCAATCATCAATATCGAGATACATTTCGCCAGAAGCGGTGTCAGTGGCATGATTTCTCCAAGGTAAGCACTGAATGCGACCGCGAGCGTCGCGACTGCGCCGCTGCTGATGACGAAGAAAAGTGTCCAGCCGAAGAGGAAGGCAGGGAATCTGCCGAAGCAATCGCGAATGTAAACATAAAGGCCACCAGCCGCAGGTTTGAGTGCCGCGAGTTCGCCGTAGGTGAGCGCGCCGAGGAGGCTGAGCACGCCTCCTATTAACCAGACCAGCAGGGCCGGTATGATGAACCCGTCTACTTGCCGAAGCACCGCGCCAGGAACGAGAAAAATTCCCGATCCGATGACTGAACCGATGGTCAATAAAATCAGGTCACGCAGTCCCAATGTGCGTGGCAGGTTGGTCGATACATGGGGATCCGCGTTCTGGTCCATTTTACTCAGTGTTCCAACCGGGGTTTTGTAAACAGCTTCTAACTGAAACTCGCCCCTGGTATCAGCCTTACTTTCAACGCTGGCTCCTATTTGGATGTGGCCTCGCTGGCGAAAAGAAAGTAGTCGTAAACTGCGCGGGCGATGTCAGCTATCACCTTTTCGCGGTCCGCAAAAGGTAGGTCACTCTTTTTAATGAAAACAGCACAAACGACCTGACCTTTGCCGTTTGGTAATGTAATCACGCCTACGTCGTTGACGGAACCTCCTAAAGTGCCGGTTTTGTCAGCCACCGTTGTAGTGGCGGGTAACCGGGCTCGAAGTCGATCGTTGCCGGTATGGCAGCGTTCCATTGTTCCAATTATCTCTTTCGTGCTGGCTGGCGATAACGCATGACCGGTAAAGATTTTGGTTAGTAGCTCTGCCATCGCATTCGGCGTGGAGCTGTCGCGAGGGTCCTTATCGAAAGCGGCATTTGGATGAGTGCCGCGTTCATCGAGTTTCGGGTCGGCCTTGCGTGCAGTAGCCAAAGCTTCACTGAACGTGCCAGTTGGTAGTCCGAAGAAATCGCGCACGATGCCGGCCGTGTCTCGATCGACTCGTAGTCCAGTGATACCTTGGGCACGGACCCAAGCGGTGACTGCTGTTGGTCCACCGGCGGCGCTGGTCAGGACGTCAGTAGCAGTGTTGTCGCTGCGCGTAAGCATCAACTCTAACAAATTGTGAATGGAAAGACTAACACCCGAATGAATCAACGCATCGGCGATGACTTCTGACTCGACATAGCGCGACTTATCGACCGGTAGCACTGTTTCGAGGGAGAGCGTTCCAGCGTCAATTTTTGCCAGGAGCGCGCCGGCAACGGCTACTTTGAAGGTGCTCGCCATGGGAAAAGCTTCGTCAGCATTCAGCAGGAAGCGGGGCCCATGGCCATCGAGACGCCAGGCCGCGACGCCCA
>QHRA01000079.1 GCA_003221295.1 Verrucomicrobiota bacterium
CAGCGGTTGAGAAATGGTTGCGCAAGAATGAGGGCGTGACCCGGCACGATCTTGGTCGCGAAGAATTTCTGCGCCGGGTTCTGGAATGGCAGGACAAACATGGCGGCATTATCATCCAGCAGCTGAAGCGGCTTGGCTGTTCCTGCGATTGGTCGCGCCAACGCTACACTTTTGGCGCGGATTACATCCAGGCGGTTCAGAAGGTGTTTGTCGATCTTTACCAGAAAGGGCTGATCTATCGCGGGCGGCGCATGATCAACTGGGACCCGGCCGCGCAAACGGCGCTGTCCGACGAAGAAGTCATGAGCAAACCACAAAAGGGAAGTCTCTATTTCGTTCGTTACGAAGTCGTCGATGAACCGGGCCGTTTTCTTGAAGTAGCAACGACGCGCCCGGAAACGATCATGGCTGATACTGCGCTCGCCGTGCATCCTAACGACAAGCGGTACAAAGACCTTGTCGGCAAACAGGTGTGGCGCCCGCTCGCACGCGAGAAACTTCCGATTGTCGCGGACGAAGCGATTGATCCCGAATTCGGGACCGGTGTTTTAAAGGTGACTCCAGCGCATGACAAAGTCGATTTCGAGGTCGGTCAGCGGCACAAATTGCCGATCGTCGATGTCCTAACGGAAAGTGGACGGATCAATTGCCCGGCCGTTCCAGAATTGCACGGGCTCGATCGCTTTGAAGCGCGCAAACGTGCCGCCGAACTTTTGCAAGAGGGTGGGCTGCTGGCAAAAACCGAGCCTTACGAAAACAACGTCGCCTTCAGCGATCGCAGCGAAGTCCCAATCGAGCCTCGCATCAGCGAGCAATGGTTTCTGCGGTATCCGAAGACGGAAGAAGCGCTCGCGGTCGTGCGCGAACACTTGATTCGGTTCTATCCGGCGCATTGGGAAAAAGTTTACGGGCAATGGCTGGAGAACATTCAGGACTGGTGCATCAGCCGGCAGGTGTGGTGGGGGCACCGCATACCGGCATGGTATGCGAAAGAGAGGTCAGAGGTCAGAGATCAGAAGTCAGAAATTTATGTTGGCATCGAGCCGCCGGTAGATGCAGAGAATTGGCAGCAGGATGAAGACACGCTCGATACCTGGTTCTCGTCGTGGCTTTGGGCCTATGAGACGATGGATGAAGAAACGCGGAAGAAGTTCTATCCGACGAGCGTGCTCGTGACCGGTCCGGACATAATTTTCTTCTGGGTCGCGCGGATGATCATTGCCGGTCTGGAGTTCAAGCCCGGAAAATCCGAACGCGATCAGGACAACATTCCGTTTCACGACGTTTTCTTCACCGGGATCATTCGCGACAAGCAGGGTCGCAAGATGTCGAAGTCACTCGGTAATTCGCCCGATCCGCTCGATTTGATTGCGAAATACGGAGCGGATGGTTTGCGTTTCGGTTTGATGCGAATTGCGCCGAGCGGGCAGGACATTCGCTTCGACGAAAAACAGATCGAAGAAGGGCGGAACTTTGCCACGAAGCTGTGGAACGCGACGCGTTTCCGTCAGATGCAGGGCCCGTCGAATCCAAACCCCGAGTTGAAGAAGAGTGAGCTTTCGATTTACGCCATCGAAGCACTGGCACGTCTGAGCGAAACTATCGGCGCGGTCGAAGCGGCGTATCGCGAGTATCAATTCAATGCTGTCGCCCAGCAGCTATACAATTTTGTCTGGGGCGATTTTTGCGATTGGTTCGTCGAAGCCGGCAAGACGGACATCTTCGGCGAGGACAAAGTGCGCAAGCAATCGACTCTGGCGACGATGGATTACATTTTGTCTGCCATCATTCGTCTGCTTCATCCCTTTATGCCGCACCTGACCGAGGAGCTTTGGTCGCTGATGGGATTTGCGAAAGGGGAAAATGAGTTTCTCGATTTCGCGCCGCTGCCACAAGCGATGGTTTTAGACCAATCAATCCAGGCGAAAGCGCGAATTCGGGTAGGGGCGATTTACGAAACCGTGGAGGCGGGACGAAACCTCAGAGCGGAAGCCCGAGTTCCATCAAATCAAAAAGCAAAATTTGCGCTCCGGTCTAACGAATCTTGGATCGGCGAGGAAGGTGCGACCATCGCGCGTCTGCTCAATGCGGAATCGCTGGAGATCGATGCAAATTTCCAACCTCCATCCCGCTCTTCGGTTACAGCAACAAAATTGGGCGAACTATTTTTATTTGCCGGCAAAACGGATCGGGCGGCGGAACGCGAGCGTTTGGACAAGGAGATCGCGAAGCTGGAAGCCGAATTGAAAGCAACGGAAGCAAAGCTGGCGAATTCGTCATTTGTTGAGCGTGCGCCAAAGCAAGTGGTGGAGGAACACCAGCGTCGCCGCGACGATTTCAACGCCCGACTGGCGCAGCTTCGGAAGGCACGAGCGTCCCTGGATTGAAAATAACGCGATAGGATTGCAACTCAGCACCGCGTTGTTCGAAAAACGCTTTCAATTCGGGCGTGTAATAGCTGCCGTCATATTCTCGATTCAATTCGAGCCAGAGGCGGCCATTTGCGGCAACGTGGCCTGCGGCATCACTCAGGAAATAATCCCACTCCGCTGGTCCCCAAAGTTTGTCGCTCTTGTGGTTATTGAAGCAAATGAGATAGGCGGTGATGACGTCGAATTTGCGATCGAATTTTGGCAATGGGTGAAACGCTTCGATGCGCGCAATGGTGCGAGGAATTTGAAGTAACTCGATGAGCTCGCGAAACATCGGCAAATCATCCAGATCGAGACCCAGAATTTCGTGGCCGAGTAATTTGTTAATGTAGAGAAAGTATCCGGCGCCACAGCCGAGATCGAGGATGCGCGAACGCGGAGCATAATCCAGTCCCAGCTCGCGCAACCGTTGCAGATTGATGCGGATCCAATGTTCGAGATCGAGATACTTCGGCGGCGCATCGCCTGGATCGTCCACCGCATATTTCCGCCGGATTTCCTCGAAACGCCGGGCGTCGATTGACTTAATGATTGTGCTGGCGGTGATGCGGGCAGGGAAACGGCGGTTGCGCACGATCGCGCGCGTGTGCCGTCGGGCACTATCGAACGCTTCGCCGGTAAGGATTTTTCCGATTTTCTGGGAGAGGCGCAAGGGCGGTTGGTAACGCAGCGAAATGGCCCTGTCAACGTCTGCCTGCGGTGGCGAAAATGAGACGCCGCGGTACATTACCAGGACGATGACCATGTGGAAAAAGCTGCTCTGGATCGCGGTGACCCTGCTTGGGCTCGGGTCGATTGCGATTCTGGCGATGTCCCGGGGAGAGCAGATTAACGCGCTCTGGATCATCATCGCGGGGCTGTGCGCCTTCGCGATCAGTTATCGTTTCTATTCGAAGTGGCTCGCGAGCAAAGTGCTCTTGCTTAATGACGAGCGCGCCACTCCCGCTCTGGTGCAAAACGACGGCAAAGATTTCGTGCCGACGAACCGCTGGATGGTTTTTGGACATCATTTCGCTGCCATCGCCGGGCCAGGGCCGCTGGTCGGGCCGGTGCTGGCGGCGCAGTTCGGATTTTTGCCGGGCACGCTTTGGATTTTGATCGGTGCGACTCTCGGCGGCGGTGTGCACGACATGATTATTCTGTTCGCCTCCGTGCGGCGGCGCGGAAAAACGCTCGGGCAAATGGTGAAGGAAGAGATTGGGCGCGGGGTGGGCGCACTCGCCTTGATCAGCGTGCTCGCCATCATGATCATTTTGCTGGCTGTGCTCGCGCTGGTGGTAGTGCAAGCGTTGGCAAAAAGTCCGTGGGGTGTCTTCACCATCGCGATGACGATTCCAATCGCCTTGCTCATGGGCGCGGGATTGCGCAGCGGTTTGTTCAATGTCAGCTGGATTACCGCCTTCGGAATCGTGGGGCTTTTCTTCGCGGTCTGGGGCGGACAATTTCTCGGAAATTTTCCCACGCTCGAGACCTGGTTTCGGCATAGCGATCGATGGCTGGCCTGGGCGATTATGGGTTACGGTTTGGCGGCTTCGATTCTGCCGGTGTGGATGTTGCTGACGCCGCGCGATTATCTCAGCACGTTTTTGAAAATCGGCACGGTCGCCGCGCTCGCTGTGGCAGTCGTGTTGATTCACCCGGTCCTGCAAATGCCGGCGCTGACAAAATTCATCGACGGAAGCGGACTAGTTTTCGCCGGGCCGGTCTTTCCATTTGTTTGCATTACCATCGCGTGCGGTGCTGTTTCGGGGTTCCATTCGCTCATCGCTTCGGGAACAACGCCGAAGATGCTGGAGCGCGAGTCGCGGATTCGCGACATCGGTTACGGCGCGATGATTACCGAGATGATGGTCGCGTTAATGGCGATGATCGCGGCGTGCGTAATTCAGCCGGGCGAATATTTCGCCATCAATACCAAGGGGACGCCGACGGAAGTAGTGGCGAAAGTTTCGGCCGCCGGCTTTCCGGTATCCGAGCCGCAAATGGCCGATCTGGCGCGAAATCTCGGCGAACAAACAATGTTTAATCGCGCCGGCGGCGCACCGACCTTTGCCGTCGGGATGGCACACATGTTTGCGCGCGTTTCGGCCAGTCCGACGGCGCTGGCTTTGTGGTATCACTTCGCCATCATGTTTGAGGCGTTGTTTATTCTAACGACAATTGACGCGGGAACGCGGGTGGGAAGATTCCTGCTCCAAGATTTGCTCGGAAATTTGTGGCGGCCGTTGGGCAACACGCGCTCATGGGTTGCGAATTCATTCGCCAGCATGTTGCTGGTCGCGGCCTGGGGCTGGTTCTTGTATCAAGGTGTGATCGATCCACTGGGCGGAATCAACACGCTCTGGCCGCTCTTCGGTCTGGCGAACCAGTTGCTTTCGGTGATTGCGCTCTGTCTCGGCACCACATTGCTGATCAAGATGGGGAAAGCGCGTTATCTCTTTATCACGATTGTCCCGCTGCTCTTTATGGCTGTGGTCACTTTTTCGGCCGGTTACATGAAGATTTTCTCGCCTGACCCGAATCTGGGTCTTCTGGCAGGTGCACAATCGGCGATTCAGAAAAGCGTCCAGGCTACGGACCCAAGCGCAGCGGCGGTGCTGGCTCGCCAGGCGACAATGTATCAGGTCGATGTTTTCGTCGCGGCAAGCTTTCTCCTGCTCGTGCTGCTGATCGTAATCGGTTCCGCCGTTGAATGGTATCGACTGTTAGCTGGTCGCAAACGAGTCGAACTACACGAGAGTAAATTTGTCCCTCTGGCCGAAGTAGCGGCTAGTTGAGTAAAAGGTATCGAAACAGAGTTTCGAAAAAGAGCGATTCCCAAACGGAGTTTGGGAACCAGAGTCTCGAGAGGAACGGGATTATGCGGAAGAGCAGTTATTGCCCGGTCATCGGACGAAAGGCGTGGTTGAAGATATAATCTGCTATCCGCCTGCCCTGGGCAATGCCTGCAGTCTTATCGAAGTGCCAATGGATGCCGAGATAAATGCGGCTTTGACCATTTTCTTCTTCCGCTTGCGATAAGGTAGAAAAGCTCCGTGGCATGTAAGGACGAATATTGCCGTCATGATCTTTGGTCACGCCGTTGAATTCATCGGAAACAAAAGTAAATCCGATGTGGTCGGTTCCGTAGAAGCGACGGATCGTTTCGAAAATCGCGCCGCCGAATCCGGCGTGCCCCGACGGATAGGCAGGGAACGGCGGAGTGAAGTTCGGTCCGTTCAAGTTGCTGGCCGGTGCGCCCAACGGCGTGAAGCTTACATCACCAATTGTCGCAGCATTACCGTCCCCCGCGCCGGTCGGACCAGTGCCACGGTCCGATTCGCGGATACCGGTAATCGGTCGCCAAAAATCATAGTGGTATTTGGATTCCCACACCGCGATAGCAGTATCGGCCATAGCGACATTGACCAATGCGAGCAACCGAGCCAGCTCCAGCGCGCTCAGTTTGGTTTGGTCAGCGATGTGAACAGTGATCTGGTTGTACAAGCGGGGCGGAGCACAGAGGCTTGGTGTTCCGTCATACGCCCAGAAGGTCCCAATGAAGGTTTGTTCGGGCGTGCGTTGCGTTGCCGTGGTACTGCCATCGCCACCAAATTTTTTTACTTCGTTGTAGGCAGTGGTATAAGCGTCGCTAGTAAGGGGCGGCGGCGGCGGTGCTTGAAATTGGATGCCCGACTTGATAACGAATGGTGTGCATGCGCCCCAATGCGCTCCTAGCACGACGGGAATCCGGCTGATTGGATCCTGGCGCCAGTGTCCGGGAAGGTTGCTCGTCGAATAGTCGACGCCAAGATGAAGTTCTGGTATTTCGGCGCCGTCACCAACACGCGAAGCCAGGATAGCGGCGGCAACTTGCTTACCAAACGCGACGCCATCGTCCTTTAGACGGGTGCTTGTGACGCGCAACAGATCTTCCGCCAGCGCTTGATCGAAGATCGGTTTTTGCGACCGAAAAAGAGCGACGAGGGTGTCGTGCGCTGCCTGCGCCAAGGCTGCCCTGATCGAAATTGGATGCGGGACTGAGTCGATTCCGGTGTAGCTATGATATTGACCCGTGACAGCATTGATTGTGTCGAAGATCGCGATGTGAACAATGGCCATGGCGCGACTGGCACGGCCGGGGCCTAGTTGTTCGCCGAATACGCGGTTTTCGCCTGGAGCTACGGGCGTGTGATCCAAGCCTGTTGCATCGATGGCGATCTGATTCCAGCGGTGGACCACATCACTCGCGACCTTGGAGGGTTTGCTAGTCGGCGCCGGAACTTGGCGATGGTACTCTGGACCATAAACCTCGCGAAAAGTGCCGGCAGGACCGCGAGCGAAAACAGTGGAAGAAATGGCGAATAGCAATAGACATGAGAATTTCATGGGAAAACGAGAAGGGTTAAGATTATTGGGTAAAGGCTGACGGGCGAGACCTAGCCGTGCTCTACCGAAAACTCAACCAAAAAAACGGCCCTTCGAAAAAACTATTTTCGACGCAATGGGACGATGATTTCCTGATCTTGGCGAAGAAGAACCACATGACCGTCGTTGATCGCTTTGACGGTGATCTGATAGACTTGGGTTCCCAACTGCAAGCCAAATTGCTGCCCTTCGCCCATCGTGCGGCCGTTAATGATCGCGTAATGTGCTTTTGGATCGAGCGTGATGGATGAAACGACAAAAGATGATGGTGGAATAGCCCGTCCCGCGTTTTCCGCTCCGGTCTTGGCGATTTTCGGAGTTGGTTTCCATCCGATCGGCCAAAACGGATTGCGCTCGTTCACTTCGACGTTGAAGGAAGACTTATGTTTCAATTCTATCGGCGCGGTCTCGTCTGCCAGCAAAATGCTGCTGCAGGTCATTAGGCAAAAGTAAAGCAGCTTCTTCATTTTCTGTCGATCATGGTGGCGGCGGTAAAGACGATCTGTTGCATCTCAGGGTCATCCGCGGCCGCGTAAATGCGTAGTTTCCGGATCGAGAGTAGTGGATTTGAGTTTTCCAGTAGGGCAATTGCTTTGCCCAAACTCTCAAAGTCCGCTTGGGGCAGATCGATGATCCAGAGATAGCGATTCCAGGCGGCGAGTTCCTTTTCTTTAAATGCGTTACTGCTTTCGAGCCGGGTCGTCACTTTGTCGATTTGCTGGCCGGCGAGAAATGTTTTCATTCGTGGGGGAAACCATGCGATCGGTGCACCGTCGGGGCTAAGCGCGCGCAGGGAATCGTAGCGGACGGTAGCGGCATGAGCAGTCTCCTCCAGCTTTGACGCGTTGGATATCTCAGCCTTGGAGGTTGCAACTTTGTCCTGGAGTTCCTTGATTTTCGCC
This sequence comes from Verrucomicrobiota bacterium, assembly GCA_003221295.1. Classification (GTDB taxonomy): domain Bacteria; phylum Verrucomicrobiota; class Verrucomicrobiia; order Chthoniobacterales; family UBA10450; genus AV69. Next base: position 7,742 of record QHRA01000079.1, read on the forward strand.
TGGATCGAATTCCGGCTCTTGTTCAGCGGCCCGAGGAAGAATGTGAAATAAACATAAAGTAGCCCGATCAGGCAAAATCCGCCCAGTATCAGTCTCTTGGTTTGTTCCTTGTTCAAGTTAGGATTCCTCCTTCTTGGGCTTGCTTTTTCGCTCGGACGGCGCCGGTTCCGGCGGTTTGGGGAACGGGTCAAATCCGACTATGACCACGAAATGAGCGGTGGTTACGTTATTGCCGCCCACGGAAACCGTAGTATCGAGATCTTCGAGAGTCTTGAATTCAACTTTTACGCTCGGTTGCTCCTTGCCAATCTGTTCGAGCAACATTTGGCGGAAGTCTTCCGCCACTTCGCGCGGCTCTCGTCCACCGGCCACGCCATCAAGAGTGATGGAGATGCCTTTTTCTTCTTCGACTGCCCCTTCCAGGGCTGTGATCTGGATATTTGGCGTTACACAATGCGCCACCTTCTCGAGCAAGGGAGCCCAGTAGAAACGCCTATCAATGAATCCGTCGAGCGTTTTGGTTGTGCTAATGATGCCGTTCAGTTCCTCGGCACGCTTTTGCGCGGCGGTGACCTTTGGCTCGATTTTGGCCCATTCACTCTGCACCGCGTTGAGGCGACTCTTGCTCTCCAAAACCCTATAGCCGGTCCAGAGATAGTTCAGGACCAGCAATACCGCGAGGCCAATGCCGGCGTAAATGCTCAGCTTGAGCGGATCGCGCTGTCGCTGTCGCTGCTCGAGAATTTCTTCGTGGAGAAGATTTAATTGCAGGGGCATGGCGCGTTAGGTTCGCAGGTATTCGAAGGCCGCCCCGCAGGCGACGTTGAGCGAGACAAATTCCTGCTGGAGGTTTTTGCGTTTTGCCGCCGGCAATGCCACCTCGCAGTTTTCGAGCGGGTCCCAAATCTCGCAGGGCAAGCCGAGCTCATCACTCAGAGTCTGGAGAATCATTTCCGCGCGCGATAATCCGCCCGAGACGTAGAGCCGGTGAATGGACGTTTCATGTTGCCCCTCAAAGAAGCCCATGGAATTGCGTACTTCCGTGCAGAGGCGTGAAAGGGTATTGCGACAAATATCGGCCATTCCGGGGTCGCCTTCCTGGATCATGAGATGCGCGGCGTTAGCGTCGAGCGCGCCGTCGGCGGTGAGTGCCTGGGTAAAATGTTTGCCGCCGTAATCGAAGGCGCGAGTCAGGGTGAGTTCGCCGTTACAACCGATCAGAACCGTGCTTTGCAAATGACCGAGATCGAGCAAGAGGAAAGCTTCTTTCTGGTGAACTTCCGGATAAGCAACTTCGAACGCGTTGAAAGAACAAACCTGCGCTAGTTGCATTAGCTCTACGGACAACCGCGTTTTCGCCATCGCTTCAGAAATTTCTTTTACTCTTGAACGCAGCAGGCCGCCGACAAGATAACGCGTCTGCGTTGTCGCCGGCGCCTGGACTTGGACTGCAACAGCTCCTTCGCCAGATGCGGCTCTCGCACCCGCCGTTCCGTTATTGGAAATGCTTGCCACGTCGAGCACGAAATCTTTGCAATCCTGGTTGAGCATGCTCAGCCCGTTATAGCGTAGAGCATTGCGTAAAAGCTCCGGCGGAGTGCTCGGCTGCTCAATAATGCGCAGAAGCGAGCCCGGCTCAGACACGGCCAGGGCACAGCTCTTAGTCGAGCCGCCGAGATCCTTTAACAGCTGTTTGACATGCTGTGCCACCTCATCGGCTGTCGTCACTTCCTCGGGCACTTCGTGGGATGCGAAGCTGGTCAGAGCATAGCGCGTCTCGCTCTTCTTGTTCAACAGCACCGCTTTATAGGCGCGCTTGCCAAGATCGATGCCAATGACAGAATTTCCGCGTTTCGCCATGGATGATTCAGGTGCTTGTAGCGGGAAACGTGCCTGCGACCTTGCAAATTGCCGCGCGTATCCCTCTGCGTTCGGTCGCAAACAGGGATGGCAATCTTGGCCGGCTTCGCGGAGCGTCGCCCCTTCCAAAGATTATGGAGCGTGGAAGGGGTGGGCGAGACTCTGTCGAGGTTTATGCGCAACGGAACACGGACTTCCAAGTCTGTGCGCCAAACAGGCATTCCTGCCTGTTTTGTTCATATAGCAATACAGCAGGCTGAAAGCCCGCTGGGCGCACAGGCAAGCATGCTTGTGTTCCGTCCGCTTCGGTAGGGCGAGACTCCGTCGAGCCAAAGAACAATCAGGCCGCCGCGGCCGAGGATGGGCGGTAACCAAAGAAACCGCGCTCCTTGATGATCTGCGTCACTTCCGGAGGCACCATTTTCTCCCAACCGCTGTCACCAGTTTGCAATTTGGCGAGCGCGTCCGGCGGGAAAATCTTAAGGTACTCCGGATGATAATCGGTAATTTCGGTGATGAAATTGTTATCCATGATGAATTGGAAAAGCGCCTTTAGGTTGGGAGCTACCTCGATTTGGCTGGCAGTAATGATTTTGTCGCTTCGTTCGTCGATCATTGGATAAACGTAGAGTTTGAGCGCACCCTTGAACATCCGCCCCAGGGCTTCCAGAATTCCGCCTTCCAGATTCAAATAATATTTCTCATCGAAGATTTCCAACAGGCTGGGTACGCCCATGACTAGCCCAACCATCTTGCTCGTATAACGGGTCAGGTAACTGGAGAGCCGGTAGTATTCGCCAAACTTCGAGATCAAGACCGTGCGCCCCAGTGCGCCCAGAATATCGACCCGCGCCAGAAAATCGGCGTGGTTCAGTTGGCCTTCCGCCAGCAGATTCTCCAACGTCATTTCCATCAGCACGATCAGCTCGGACTCGGCGCAGCCAGGTTCCTGAAGAAACTTCCGGCGCGCGCCGTCGAGCATGTCATTGGTGGCATAGGTGACCGGCCGAAAACTGCCGCGCTCGACCAGAATCGCCTTCTTATAAAATACTTCGGCCGGTTGCACTGTTTCACCATCGGCCCGGAACATAACCGCGTCAGTCAATCCCTGGCTAACGAGTTGTAGACTCATCAACCGGTTGTCGACTTGTGAAAAGGCCGGTCCGGAGAATTTGATCATGTCGACCTCAATCCGGCCGGGGGCGAGATTTTCCTGCAGCGAGGAAATCAACTCTTCTGGCTTCGCATGATAAAACGCGCCGTAAATCAGGTTCACTCCAATTACCCCCAGCACTTCCTGTTGATCGACGTTCGCTTCGTCCAGCATGCGCAAATGAATAATGATCTGGCTCGGTTCCCCACGGAATTCCGTTTGAAAACGGACTCCGAGCCAGCCGTGCGCTTCGTTGTGTTGCTTAAAACTGCGCGCCGCCACGGTGTCGGCAAAGACAAAAAAACAGCGCTGCGCGCCAAGCTTTTGATCCAGCCGCTCGATCAACAAATTGTATTCATGATCAAGCATCGTGCCCAGACGGATGCGGCTGACATAACGGTCGGTCGGTCCATAAATCGCGTCGCTGAACGTCATGTCGTAAGCCGACATCGTCTTTGCGATTGTGCCCGAGGCGCCGCCGACAAAAAAGAACCGGCGTGCGACTTCCTGGCCGGCGCCAATTTCCGCGAAGGTCCCGTAACGTTTGGCGTCGAGATTAATTTGGAACGCTTTCTTATTCGTCCCGACATCCATCTCCGCTTTCACAATTTCCAAGATGTCGGCCTTTATGGGCTTCTCAACCGCCGAGTTGGCGCGCCCAAAAAGCGCCGTCGACCCGACCGGTGGTAGCACAGCCATCTTGGCTGTGGGGCCAACGGGCATCCTGCCCGTTGATTTCGGCAGCGAGACAACCGCAAAAGAAATGGTGACTCTGTCTGCTTGCGATTTCAGCGATCGACGCAAGCAGGAGGCCTGAATTACAGCCGCACCTTTTCCACCGCGCTGGCCGCAATCCACCCGCGTTGATCATTCGGCAGCGCCGCGTAATTCCAGTCACCGCGTTCCTGTAGAATCAAAACTTCGCTTCCAGCTGGAAGAGCCAGAACGCTCCGCGCACTGTCGACGGTCGCAACTCTGGCTTCGGTGTTCTCCGCAATCACAATTGCCACGCCCTGTCCGTGGGTTCCGTTTTCCGATTTGTACGCAGCGAACCCGCAAATCGCGGTCAGAAATATCCCTGCTACCGCCCGCAACACTCTAGCCGGCCGCAGAATCAAAAGAATAATCGTGAGCCAGAAAGAAATCGCGGCCGCAACCGCGAAAAAATTAGCCGTGCCAAAATTCAGATATCTCTCCAAGGCTGACGGCGCCAGCTCCAGCGAACGCGTTTGATCGCGCGCAATCCGCAGATTGGCATCGGCTTCCGGATGATGGCGATCCAATCGTAAGGCGCGGTCATAATTCAAAATGGCCCGCCCGAAATCGCCGTCACGAAAGTAAGCGTTGCCGAGATCATAGAATAAATTCGCGCTCCACGCGCCCGAACCGACGACCGCTTCGTAATCTGCGATGGCCGCTTTGAAGTTTCCTGCGGCAAATTCAGTGTTTGCTTTCGCGAACAAATCATCGCCAGTCCGGCTCGGACCATCGTTTGACGCTGCCTCGGCGCTGGGCAGAGCGAATACGAGCAAAACCAGGATTTGAAATAGCACGCTTAGTTTCATCGAAGACTTTCGATCAAGTCCAGGGTTTCGCGCTGTCCATCACCGGATAGCCTGCCCTCGCCGTTGCTCGCGCCGCTGTAGCGGAACTCATCGCTAGTCGCAAACAAGCGCCGCATCCGCTCGCTTTGTTCCGCATTCAGGTCAAACACTCGCGCGGCGGTTTCCGCATCGACCGTCGCCGGTTCGATATTCATTTGCTTAAGCGCGGCCTTCAGTTGCACCACACGCGAGGCATCGGAGAAATATTCTCGCGGCGCCAGCTGGTCGCGGCGCAATTTGCGCAGCAGCTCATCCCTCTCGTGCTGCAGTTGTGCGGCCCGCAGAGCTGCGCGATTGGACGCGCGCACATTTTGAACTTTCCAACCCATTAGCCCCAGGGCAAAAGTGAGAGGAAGAAGTTGCGCCAGCCAAAATTCCTTTCGTGCATAAAACGTCGCAAAGCTGGACACGATTTTTCCGCGCTCGTTAATTTGATGCAAAATGTCCTGCGCTTTTTGCTGTCCACCTGAGGTGGGCGTGGCTGACGCTCCCGGCGTAGTTCCAGCGATCGCGGAGCTAGCTGGAGCATTTCCCTCCACGATTAATGGCACCGTCTCGCTTTGCAGTGTTACATATTTCTCTTTTACCGGTTCGAAATAAGTGAAGGCCAGTGGCGGAACCCTCGTCAACTTCTCGTTAGGTGAAACTACCAGTTCGAATGTTTTCGTTCCGCTGATTCCAACGTCATCATCCTGCTTGAAATTCGATGATGGCGGATATTTGTGCCAGCCGCGCTCATCACTTAGCTCTGGCGCATTCATTCGGTCGAAATTCCCACGTCCAGAGATCGCCGCCTTGATCGTGATCGGGTCGCCTATCTGAACTCGCTTCGGGTTCGCTTCCGCGGTCATCGAGAAATTCCCTACCGCTCCGGAAAAGGTCGGCGGCGCTCCCGCAGGCAATGCCTTTACTTCCAATGAAACGGGGTCGCTCTTGACGTTGATCTCGTGTTGCTCCATCAGCCCTCCAAAGGGCAGCGCAAAGAAAGGATCGGAGAAGGGATCTTCGCTGAAAGGGTCAAACGGTTTGCGCCGCGTCCCCGAGCTCCGCCGCGGAACGAGAATATTCGCTTTTTGTTCGACCGGCCCAATTTGAAAATTGCCAACCCGGGCTGCGGAAATCGCCGTCTTATAATTGAAAACGACATAACTGCGCCCGTCGATATTCTCCAGATTGCGTTCGCCTTCGCCCAACTTTTGCACAGTGAATCCCTGTCCGTTCACTTGCGGTGGCGCCATCTCAGCAACGCGCGTCCGCGAATTAAATCCGATCCGCACTACCACTGGAATCATTTCGCCGACATAGGCTGTCTTTTTCGGTACCAGCAGCTCGGCGAAAGCGATCTTATCTTCGCCAGTCTGTGTATTGCCGGATGGCGCGCGATTGCTTCCGGCGCGCGCCGTCGGGTTGGGAGAATCCGCTACTCGCAGCGTTAGCTCGGGCGTCTGCAAATTATTCTTACCAACGCGAATACTTTGCGGCGGAATCTTATAAGTGCCCGATTTCTCCGGCAAAATCGTGTAATTGTAGGTGATCGAAGAAGTGACTGATAAATTTCGCATCGTCATCGAGGTCGATTCGCCCGTATAATGAATCTGGAGACCCGGCATGTCGATGTTGCTTGGCGGTTTCACCGATGTTCCAGCGTTATCGATCTGAATTTGCAACTGCACCGTTTCACCCACAACCACGTCCGAGCTCGTCAGCACCGCCGTAATTTTCGGCGAATCCGCGAGCGCCGATTGGATTTGGACAGTCGCGACTAACGCCAGGATGAGAACTCGTCGGTCCATCGACATTTTCAATCAAACAATCAAACCTCAAACCTCAAACATCAAACATGCGCCTCACCAGTCGTTATAGACACGATGCACCGGCTTGCGTTCATCCAGTTGCACCCGCGCTTCCTCGTCCTTCATTGCCTGCAATAATCGTGCAGCCTGCTGGGGGCTCATCTCCCCCCGCTCCATCGCTTCGGCTTCGGCCGCTTGCTCTTTGCGCTGCTCGTCGCTCGGCTCGCCTGCGCTTTTGATCTCACCCGAGCGCGGTTTGGTGGGCGAGGCGGATGGCGTTGCGCCCGGTGACGCATTCTCATCCTTGCCGGAATTATCCCCCGGTGATGGTGATGGATTTTCTCCGGATTCTCCCGGGCTCGGCGAAGGATTTGAACTCCCATCGGGAGTCGGCGTTGGCGATTCCCCGGCGCCCCGCTCGTTCTTTTTCTGATCAGGCTGTTTCTGCTCGCCGCCGGGACTCGGTGATGGGGAGGGCTGCGCCTGCTGCTGCTGTTTATCGCGCTTCTCCGAGTTCTGCTGATCCTTCTGATTCTCGGGATTTTGTTCCTGGTTTTGCTGATTCGGTTGCTGCTGATTATTCTTCGTCCGCTGTTGATCTTGCTTCTGTTGATCCTGGTTTTGTTGCTGGTCGTTTTGTGATTGCTGTTGCTGCTGCTGCTGATCCTGTTGCTGGTCTTTCTTTTGATCCTTCTTGTTTTGCTGGTTTTTCTGCGACTGTGGCGGTGGTTGCTTCGGGTGCTCCTTCAGTTTCTCGATCTTCTTCCTAACGATCTCCAGCCGTTCCGCCGCGGCCTTATCTTCCGGATCCAGCTTCAATGCCTGCTCGTAATGTTGCGCGGCATTTTCCAAATCCTTCAACGCCTCCTCGTTCGTTTTGCTGAAATCGGCGCGGTCTTCCAGGGTCCTGCCCAGATTGTAACGACTCTTCTCCTGCAGCCTCGGCGATCGATGGACCAGAGACTGGCTGAATGCCTCTAGCGCTTTGTCGTAGTTACGCAGTTTGTAGGCAGCCACGCCGGCATCGAACTGCATTTTGGGCATATCGGCCGGATTGATGTTGTGCTGCAAATCCTTTTGAAATTGTGCGTAAGCGTCCTCGTATTGCCCCTTATTATATAGGTCGATCCCCGAAACCGCGTTCACTTCGGCTACCGCTACGAACAATAAGGAGGCCGCGACCAGCACTTCGTGTTTCACCGGCGAACGCCCGGGAGTTTTCGTCCGTTTTCGGTCGTTTATAAACAGGGAGGCGATCAGGGCCACAATCGCGCCCGCCAGCGGCCATTCGTAGCGCTCGATCGCCCGGCTCGAAAGCCGCGCATCGATTTCGGCCGTCTTTAGTTTCGAAAGCCCTTCCGTGTACAACTGCCGCATTGTCTGTGGTCCGCTTTCCAAATGCAGATACATCCCGCCGGTCGCTTGTGCGATCTCGTGTAGCCGATTTTCATCCAGCTTTGACTTCACTACCTGGCCCTTCGCATCTTTCACGAAACCACCTTCGCCTTTTCCTTCGACCGGAATTAGCGAGCCTTGCGCGGTGCCGACGCCTATCGTAAAAATTTTCACGCCCGCGTCCGCCGCTTTCTTGGCTTCGTTTACCGCGTCGCCACTAAGTTCCTCGCCGTCTGTGAAAATAATGAGGGCGCGATTTCCCATCGCGCTTTTCCCAAATGTTTGTGTCGCCAGTGCGATCGCTTCGCCGATGTTGGTGCCGCCTTCTGGAATTGTTTTCGTATCCAGGTCGTTGATCGATTCAACCGCAGCATCGTAATCGATCGTCAACGGTGCCTGCAAAAAGGCGCGACCGGCGAAGGCGATGAGGCCGACGCGATCGCCCCGCAGATCTGTGATCAAATCCTGTGCTGCCAGTTTGACGCGCTCAAGTCGGTTCGGCGCTACATCATTCGATAGCATGCTGCGCGATGTATCGACGGCGAAGAGCAAATCGAGCCCGCGACGTTTCACATCTTCGTAAGTGTAGCCCCAGCGAGGCTTGGCCAACGCGCCAATAGCGAGCGCGAGCGCGAGCAAAACGAAAGCAAAACGAATCGCGCGTCGCACCCGATCGACATTGCCGGCGAGCTGCGGAAGCAATCGCGGCGAAACAAATTCGCGCAATTTGATCGAGCTGCGCCGCTCGGCCTGCGCATACAAGAGGACGAGCAGCGGCAGAATGGCCAGAGTCCACAGCCAGTTTGGCGCACCAAAATTCATAGGTTCGATGAAGCGATGAAGCGATAACGCGATGAAGAGTAAGCCCGCTTCAACTCTTCGATCTTTAAACGCTGCAACGTTCCGCTCACGGCAATCGTCTCCAAATGGTTTGGCCGAGCAGAAGCTGCCCGATCAGCAATCCTAAACCCGCCGCAATGCATTCGGGGAATAGATCGCGGTACTCTTGATATTTCCGGGCGCTGATGGTGGTTTTTTCCAGCTTGTCGATGTCCTGATAGATCGAGGCCAGCGATTGCGTGTCCGTTGCGCGGTAAAATTTTCCATCGGCAATGCGCGCTACTTCGCGCAAACCAGTTTCATTGAAGGAGACCGGCGCATTCTGATAATAAACATTACCGCGTCCGTCCGTGATCACGCGGCCGGTTCGCTCATCCATCACTGGAAAGGGCGCGACCCCGTTGGTGCCGATGCCAATCGCGTAAAAATGAATTCGGAGTGCCTTCAAAGCCTCTGCCGCGGTATTGGGCGGAATTTTCCCGGCGTTATTATCGCCATCGGTGAGGAGAACCATCACCCGGCTTTTAGATTGCTTGTCATTTAATCGATTCCCCGCCGCCGCCATGGCCGAACCGATTGCAGTGCTTCCTTCCACCAGACCAATGCGAACACGATCGAGATTTTGCAACAGCCATTCGTGATCTAATGTCATCGGGCTAACGATATATGGACGAGTGCCAAACGCGATCATCCCGATCCGGTCGTTCGGTCGTGCTTCGATGAACTTGCGCGTTACTTCACGAACAGCATCCAATCGCGTCGCTTCGTCGCCACCGATGGTGAAATCTTTCACCAGCATCGAATTAGAAACATCAAGCACCAGCATGATGTCGATTCCGCTGGCTTCGACTTGGGTGAGCGACTTGCCCAGTTGTGGCCTCGCGATTCCGACCATAAACGCCGCCAGAGCAAGCCAAACCAAGGCGCGCAAAATTCGTCCGGCTCGGCTGGTGCTGCTTTTCCCGATCGCGCGAAATGGCGCGGTCGCGGAAAATACAATCGCAGCGCGTGGTCCGAACCTTCCGCGCAGCCATGCCAGCAAGGGAATGAGCAGTAGCAATAGCAGCAACCACGGGCGCGCGAAAGTGAGGGCCTGGCCGCCGAGCCAATCACGCGGGGACAAGTGCGCCTCCTTTCACGAATTGGCGCGCTTCATCCAGCAGGAGACGGCTGTCCGCCGTCGTCGCTTCATAGCGCGCGACCTTAATCAGGTCGCAGCGATTCAGAAAATCAGCGAGCAACGTTTTCTCGTCGTCACTGAAATTCGCAGCGGAGGCAATGGCATTCAAAAATTCGACCGATGTCTGTCGGGTCATCGGCAAATCGAATTGTTCCATTACGTAACGTCGCAAAATATCAGAAACGCGAATGCTGAATTGATAGGGAAGATTTTTTTCTACTTCGGTCGCAATCCCGTTTAAGGCAGCGAGGGCGCGTTCGCGGGGCGATAGCGCTACTTCTTTTTTGCGAAAGAATCTTCGCCCGTACCAGATCGCCGGTCCAATGATCGTTAGCGCGATCAAGCTTGCAACAAAAACGACCCAAGGCGGCACCAGCGAATAACTCACGGGCGGCGCAATGTCGGGAAGTGCCTGCGCGAGTACCATCATCGTTACCGCACCATCAGACGGCGTTCGCGTTGCTTAAAAAACGAGCGCAGCGCCGGCAGATAATCATCACCGGTGCGCAAATCGATTCGATCAATCCGGTTTTGCCGCAATACCCGCATAGTTTCCGTTAGCTGCGCTCTTGCGAGCTGGGCAAACTGTGCGCGCACCTGCCTGTTGGCGGCGTTGATTTCAATTTGATCGCCCGTTTCCGCATCTTCCAGCGTAATAATCCCGATATCAGGCAGTATGCTTTCGCGTTCGTCCTGAATCCGGATCGCAATTAAATCGTGCCGTCTGGCTGTGACCGCGAGTGCGCGCGAAAAATCCTCCGCCTGAAAGTCGGAGATAAAAAAGACGACCGCACGACGGGTCACGATCTTGTTTAAGTGATCAAGGGCCGCGGCCGGATTGGTTCCGCGCCCGACGGGATCAAAGAAGAGGATCTCGCGGATGATTCGCAAGGTATGAGAGCGCCCTTTCTTCGGCGCGATGAAAAGTTCGAGGCGATCGCTGAAGAGAAGCAGGCCAACTTTATCGTTATTCCGGATGGCGCTGAAAGCGAGAAGGCAGGCAACTTCCGCGGCCAGCTCGCGCTTTGATTGTGAAGTGCTGCCGAAATTCCCCGACGCACTCACATCTACGATCAGCATGACGGTAAGCTCGCGTTCTTCCGTAAACTTTTTCACGAACGGGCTGCCGAGCCTTGCGGTTACATTCCAATCGATCGCGCGAATCTCATCCCCCGGCTGATATTCGCGTACTTCTTCAAAATTCATCCCGCGACCCTTAAACACGCTGTGGTAATCACCGGCGAAAGCGGTCTCGACCAGGGCACGGGTTTTGATTTCAAGGCCGCGGATTTTCTTTAGGATCTCTTCTGTCTCCATGTTGCGTGATCGGTGATCAGTAATCGGTGAACAGAAATTCGTCATCCTTGCACGTGATCGAGCGGTAATCAGTGCCGGGCGAGTATTTACAAAAGTCATCAGCACGATCAATCATGCGTGAAAGCATTCCCCCGATCGCATCGTACCGCCTGTCGAGGTTCTCGAACTCCTGTGTGGAAAAATATTGACCGTCCAGCGCATCATCCAACCATGATTGCGTTTCGTAGGCCTCCCCGAGAGCCTCGTCGATCTTGTTCACGAAAGCCGCTTTGTACCGGCGGCGTGCCCATGCTTCGGCTAACAGCGCCTTTACTGCGCGAGAGCTTCTTCGGATCTGATCTGTAAGCGAATATTGTTCTTCACGCGGAAAGTGCTTCGAAAAATCAAACACGAGTCGAGCTGCGTCTCGAGCGGCTTGATACACTTTCAATTCCCGAAAGGACCTTGCAGCTGCCATACCGTTCACGGTTCACCGATCACTGTTCACGATCCCTTTCGTAAGTCTTATACTCACGGCACCGGCAATCCCGCAAAGACCCGTTCTACAATCGTCTCGCTCGTAATCGACTCCGCTTCCGCTTCGTAGCTAACGATAATGCGGTGACGCAAAACGTCGGGACCGATGCTCTTGATGTCCTGCGGTGTGACGTAGCCGCGTCCATTTAGGAAAGCGTGTGCACGCGCGCCCAAAGCAAGATAAATAGTCGCGCGCGGGGAAGCGCCATAGCGGACCAAACCCTCCAGCTTTAAGTTGTAAGACGCCGGTTCCCGTGTCGCCCAGACAATGTCGACGATGTAATCCTTTACTCGATCGTCGATGTAAATGTTGTTCACCACATCGCGCGCGGCGATGATGTGCTGCGGATCGACCACCGATGAAACACTGAGATCGGGCGCGGACGTCGCCATTAAATCGAGGATGCGGCGCTCCTCCGGTTTTTGTGGATAACCGATGTTCAACTTGAACATGAAACGATCGAGCTGTGCTTCGGGCAGCTGATACGTCCCTTCCTGCTCGAGCGGGTTCTGCGTTGCCAGGACAAGGAACGGATCCGGCAGCGGATACGTTTTTTCGCCAATGGTGACCTGGCGCTCCTGCATCGCTTCTAGTAAGGCGCTCTGCACTTTGGCGGGAGCGCGATTGATTTCATCGGCCAGGATGAGGTTCGAAAAAATCGGGCCAAACTTGGTCGTGAACTCACCGTCACGCGGATTGTAAATAAGGGTGCCGATCAAGTCCGCCGGTAGAAGATCGGGGGTGAATTGCAGGCGCTGGAATCCGGTTTGGATAGCAGAAGCAATCGTTTTGACGGTGAGCGTTTTGGCCAAGCCGGGAACGCCTTCGAGCAAGACATGGCCGTTCGCCAGCAACCCGAGCAATAAACGATCGACCAGATATTTCTGACCGACGACGACGTGCGCAACTTGCTCGCGCAGCGGCGGGATCCAGCGACCAAGCTCCTGTACCTGTTGGGAGATTTCCTGAGCCGATTTCATGAGTCCTGTAAGACAGAATCGACGCACCGAACGTTCGAATCAATCGCGCGGAATCGTAGAGGCGCCTCTGTCGATTCGACGCTTGATTAAGAGTTATCGCGAGTCGAGTCGCCTGCCGCGCCGTAGCTTTATGCGAAGGCTGGGAGGGATCCCGAGAAAGTCACCTTGAAGCTTTCATTGCGGGATTCCTCGAGTCCGAGCCGGACTGGCGTTTCGCTCGGAATGACGTTCAGTGCGTGCCCGGCAGGTTAGCAAAATCGGCAAGCCCGGGTAGGGCTCGAGCTCACGAATCTTCGCTTCAAGAAAACGGGCGAACGGCTGTGTCAGAAGGCGAGGGGAATTGACAAAGAGCACGATCTCCGGCGGCGCGAACTCGCGCGATTGGTCCCCGCTGGATTGAGTCGCGTAAAACAGCTTTAACCGTTTGCCCTTTGCCATCGGCGGCGGATTTGCCGCAAAAGCCGCCCGCAGCGCACGATTCAATTTTCCGGTGCCGATATGCGCGCGTGCAGCCCGCCGGATGCGTTCGATCATTTTGAAAATGCGATCCGCATGCTCGCCCGTCAGCGCGCTCGTTACCAACACCGGTGCGTAATCGATGAAGAACAATTCCGCGCGAGCGTTGGCGATCGCGTCTTCCATGGTCTGCCGTTGCTTGCGGTGCGTGCGTACCAGGTCCCATTTGTTTAGTGCGATCACGCAAGCTTTTCGTGCCTTCTGAATCAATGCCGCGATGCGGCGGTCTTGCGCCTTGATCCCTTCGGCAGCATCAATCACCAGCACGCAAATGTCAGCACGCGTAATAGTCTTCTCCGCCCGCATCACTGAGAAGACTTCGACCGAGCTGGAATGTTTGCTGCGCGCTCGGATTCCGGCGGTATCGATAAAGAGGTAGCGTTTGCCTTCGCGTTCGTACTCGATGTCGACGGCATCGCGCGTAGTGCCTGGAATTTCGCTCACGATCGTGCGCGGATCGCGGAGCAACGCATTAATCAGCGATGACTTTCCTGCATTTGGGCGGCCGAGGATCGCGACGGCGATCGGATGTTTGAGGTTTGAGGTTTGAGATTTGATTTGGGAAGCGGGCAGAAAATTGTCGATCGCCTCCAGCAGTTCCGGAACGCCGCGGCCATGGGCCGCGCTGATCGGGAAAACATT
>QHRA01000093.1 GCA_003221295.1 Verrucomicrobiota bacterium
ACCGCCTCAAGCGAGTACTTCACCGCGAGCGGCGCGTTGGCGAAAATCTGTTTCAGAATTGCTTCAGCACGCGTGATGAGTTCCGCGGCCGGCACGACTTCGTTAACGAGTCCGATGCGATAAGCTTCCTGAGCGCTGATCATCTCTCCAGAAAGAATGAGTTGGAACGCGCGTCCTCTTCCAACTAACCGCGGCAAACGTTGTGTGCCGCCGCCGCCGGGAAGGAATCCCAGCTTCACTTCCGGCTGACCGAACTTCGCGTTCTCAGCAGCGATTCGAATTGTGCATGCCATGGCTGTTTCGCATCCGCCACCAAGCGCGAAGCCATTCACCGCGGCGATCACGGGTTTGCCCAGATTTTCGATCAGATTGAGGACATCTTGTCCAAACGTGCTCGACTTTTCAGCTTCAACGGCACTGATCTGCGCGATCTCGTTAATGTCGGCGCCTGCGATGAATGCTTTATCACCGGCTCCAGTCAGGATGACGCCGCGCACCGCGGCGTCATCCTGTGCATCCTCGAACGCGGCCTTAAGATCCTCCCACGTTCTCTTGTTCAGAGCATTAAGGACTTTCGGCCGATTGAGAGTGACATAGGCGATGGCGCCTTTCTTGGCATACAAGATAGTTTCGAGATTTAGTTCGGTGGTGGTTGTGCTCATAAATGGTTCTTGTTTGAAGTTGAGGTTATTCGTTAGGCGTTTGATTACAGAAAGGCGCTGAGGCCGGTGACGGCTTTGCCGACGATGAGGTTTTGCATCTGGAAGGTGCCCTCGTAGGTGTAGAGCGCTTCGCAGTCGTTGAAAAAGCGAGCGACCTGGTAGTCGGCCACAATGCCGTTACCGCCGAGGATTTCTCTGGCCCACGCGACGGTCTCACGACACTTGGAAGTGCAGAACGCCTTTGATAGCGCCGCATGGGCGTCGCTGAGCTTGCCTTCAGCATACAATTGCGCCTGGCGCACGATCAGGCATTGCGACGCCGTGATGTTTTCAATCATCCGAGCCAGAAGGTCTTGAATAAGTTGGAACGAGCCTATCGGTCTTCCGAACTGCAGACGCTCCTGGGAATACTTAAGCGCAGCCTCGTAGGCGCCCATCGCGCATCCCGTCGACATCCAGGCAACTGCGTAGCGGGTCATCTTCAGCACTTTCGCGGTGTCGCGGAAAGAGTTGCCGCCCTGGAGACGATTTTCTTCGGGCACGCGGCAATCTTTCAGGGTGATGTGGCCGTTCTGCACGACCTTGAGCGCGACTTTGTTCTCAATCTTGTCAACGCTGAAGCCGGGTGTCGTCTTGTTCTCGACGATGAAACCTTTGACCTGATTGTCGTCGACGTCGCGCGCCCAGATGATCGAGATATCGCACCAAGGCGCGTTGCCGATCCAGCGCTTCTCGCCGTTAAGAATCCAAGTATCGCCGTCGCGCTTCGCCGTCGTTAGCAAACCGCCAGACGCGCCGGAACCTACCAACGGTTCGGTTAGACCGAAGCAGCCGACCTTGTCGAAACGCGCCATTGGTGGGAGCCACTTTTGCTTCTGCTCTTCCGACCCATCTATATAGATAGAGCCCATCGCCAGTCCGTTGTGTACGCCGAGGAAGGTGGAGAAAGATGGGTCGATGCGCGCGATCTCCATTTGGATAAAGCCTAAGAGGGCCAGGCTTCCTCCCGCGCAGCCATATCCCTTCATGGCAACGCCACCGATGCCCAGTTCCTTCACCGCCGGCAGTAGCTCGAATGGAAATTCATCCCTCACCCAGTAGTCGGTGATCACGGGCTCGACCTTTGTTTCCATGAACTCGCGCACGCGCTTCACGATGGCGAGCTCCTCCGCCGGCAAGGTTTCGTAGAGATAGTAGAAGTCACTGTTGGGCGCGGGCAGTGGTTTTCGCGGCTTGGCTCCCTTTGCCGCTTCTGGTGACGCTGTAGTTTTTGTAGCAGTAGGTGTGGTGGCTGTAGTTGGCATATTGGATCTCCTTTTCGTTAGGCTGAAAGTTGAACCGACCAGCCGTCGGTCTGGTTTGGAAAGGCGGTCAGCTTCGACCCGTTCGAGCGGCAGAGCGCCCAACCGAGGACGTAGTCCGCGATCTTTGTTTGCTGAAGGAACGTGAAATTTGCCTGGTCGGGGAATTCTTTGTAATCGGTTTCGGCTTTCGATTCTCGATAGAGATCGAAGTTCGCTTTGACGAGTGACGGTGGCGCCACGCGGTCCTTGCCACCGGCCACCAGGAGAAGCGGCGCCCGCGTGTCGTTGCGAACGTTCACTGTCTTCGCTGTGTGTCGGGTAAAATTTGCCAACATGGTTTGCAACAGGACGCGATTTGGCCCAGGCAAACCGTAACGTGTGAAAGCGGAGCGCGATTGCGCTTCCGTCAGCGTGTTAGCGAATGTCTCATGAAATTGTTTTGGACTTAGTGAAGTCGTCTCGCGCTTGTTGAAACGATTGCCCAGAGCTGAAAGTGCGATCTTGAAACCCGATAACGGAAGTTTGCGAACGCCTTTAACCGGAGCTGGAGCGATTGCGACGCCTGCCGCGCCCCAGCCCCGATCGAGGAGTATCTGAGTCACCAAACCGCCGAAAGAATGTCCGATAATGATCGGCGGCGTTTCCAACTCGCGAATCAGTTGCTCGTAGTAATCGACAACGTCCTTTAGGCCTAGAGACGCAAAGTGACTTGGATCACCCCGCAGTTGTTCTATTTCGCCTTCCCGGCCGGGCCAGTCCGCGGCAATGACACGATAACCGTTGTCAGTGTAATGTTGGACCCAGAGCTCCCAACCGAGTGCACTGATCCAAAGGCCATTGATAAGAACAATCGTGGTGATGTTCATGGTGAGTACCCACCGGAGCGCGCAAGCTTTTCGCCGGGAAACG
>QHRA01000094.1 GCA_003221295.1 Verrucomicrobiota bacterium
GGCTGGGCTGAGTCGGCCTTTTGTCCCGACGATGCCGACCGCGACCGGTTTCGGCTCAGGAGTGATGTGCAAAAGCTTTACTCGGTTTCCGAGAATGTGACCAAGAACGTCTCCACCCAAAGCGACGCCGGTTCCCGCTTCGACGGCCGAAATAATGCCATTATAACTGTCGTACTCTTCTACGACCCGCGGTTTCTGTTTCACCTTCGAAAAGATCATCGAGACATAATCATAGTAACCCGGATAATCTTCGCGGGTGAGGCCAATCAACGGTTCGGCCGCAACCTCGGCAATCGGAATGGCGCGGCGTCGGGCAAACGGATGCTGCGGGGCGACGACCACGCAAACGCGGACGTGAAACAACTCCTCATAGCGCAGGTCGTGCAGCGCGCTAGCCTTCGCGGGAGGAACGATCAGCCCGAGTTGAAGCCGGCCATCGCGTATCCCATCGACCATGTCTTTGTTGTTCCAATCGTGCAATCTGACGTGCACGTTTGGCATCGCCTGCTGAAATGCCCGTAAAGTTTTCGGTAGAATTTCGACGGTATTCTCCGCTGAGTAGCCGACCTGGAGTTCGGTAGTCTCTGCGTTTGCAATCGCGCGCGCTTTCGTGACGGCATCGTCCGCGTTTTGCAATAACGCGCGCGCATTGTCGAGGAACGCCCGGCCCGCATCGGTCAACCGAACTGACTTGGCCGTACGTTCGAGCAAGGAAAATCCAAGTTCATCTTCAAGATCGCGGATTTGCCGGCTGAGCGCCGGCTGCGAAACATGCAGCTTCAGCGCCGCGCGCGAGACGTTTTCCATCTCGGCCACCGCCACGAAATAGCGCAGGTGCCTCAGTTCCACGGCTGAGAAGCAGTATGCCTGTTAGTTATGCTGAGGCAAGAAACATAGTCTTTCTCAAGACCGTGGTGCGCGGCCGATCGTTGTTCACAGAAAAAAAGGAACAGTGAAAGCGATTCGAATTCACAACTACGGCGGACCGGAGGTCCTCAAGTACGAAGACGCACCGCGTCCCGAGCCACAGGCGGGCGAAGTTCTCGTCCGCGTTCACGCGGCCGGAGTGAACCCGATCGATTGGAAAGTTCGTGAAGGGTACATGAAAGACTTCTGGCCTCATAAATTTCCGTTCATTCTCGGATGGGACTTGTCCGGAGTAGTCGAGGAACTCGGTAGAGGCGTGTCGCGATTCAAAATCAGCGACGAGGTTTACAGCCTGCCCGATCCAACTCGCAACGGCGCGTACGCTGATTATATCGTCGTTCGCGAATCAGAACTCGCGCTCAAACCGAAGCCGCTTCATCACCCCCGCGCCGCGGCGGTGCCGTTGGCTGCATTAACCGCGTGGCAATCGTTGTTCGACACCGCGCAATTGCAGCCAGGTCAGCGTGTGTTGATTCATGCTGGCAGCGGCGGAGTTGGTCATTTCGCCGTGCAACTCGCAAAATGGAAAGGCGCGTACGTTTTCGCTACGGCCTCTACCAAGAATCAGGACTTGCTGCGCAAGCTCGGAGTGGACGAACCGATCGATTACACGCAACAACGATTCGAAGACATCGCGCGAAAAATCGACATCGTCCTCGACACGCTTGGCGACGAAACTCAGGAACGCTCCTGGTCAGTTTTGAAAAAGGGCGGCGTTCTCGTTTCGTTGGTCCAGCCGCCGTCGGAGGAGAAAGCCAAAAAACTCGGCGTCCGGGCCGCGCTCCTCGGCGCGCAACCGAACGGCGCGCAGCTCGCAGAGATCGCCAAGATCATCGACTCGGGCAAACTCACGCCGGTGATCAATCGCATTCTTCCGCTGAGCGAAGCGCGCCGGGCGCACGAGCTTAGTCAATCCGGTCACACTCAGGGAAAAATCGCCCTGCGCGTCAAGAACGGAGACGGAACCTTGAAAGGGAAACAATCATGATTCGTGGGTTCAGTCTTCGTGAATTCGTGAAGAATTCGCGAATTTTTGCCGCGTTTGCGCCGGGCGCAAATGGAGCTCCACAATTTTTCTTCCCTCGTAAATCAGCTTTTCGGAACTTTGCTGGCATTCGATATGCGAACTTGTACTGCGCGCCCGAGAAACTCAGTCAGAGACATCAGCGCAGAAGGCGCTTTCGAATTTCTGCGAGGCGTATTGGCCGCCGCTTTATACTTTTCTGCGACATCGCGGTCACGCGTCACCTGAAGCGCAGGATCTAGTCCAAGGTTTTTTCGCCCATCTGCTCGAACAAAATACGTTGAGTCGCGCAGATCAGGAGAAGGGTCGTCTTCGCACGTTTTTGTTAGGCTCGATGCAGAATTTTTTGTTCAACGAGTACGATCGTGCCCACGCTCTAAAACGCGGCGGCGGTAAGCAGATATTGTCGATCGACGAGCATCTGCCCGAAGCGGAAGCAGCAATGATGGACACTGCGCATCTCAGCGATTCGCGCTCTTATGATCTGGCCTGGGCGTCGAACATCGTGAAACGCGCCTGGCAACAGTTGCAAAATGCGTTCGAGACGGAAGGGAAAGCCGAATGGCTGGAAGTGCTACGACCGTTCGTTGCCGGCGGGGGCAAGACGCCGCTAAATCAGGAAGAAGCCGCGACCAAACTTGGAGTTCCGATTGCGACTCTGCGCACCTGGCTTTCGCGCCTGCGTCAGCGCTATCGCGAGGCGCTGAGAACGGAAGTGGCGAACACGGTTTCCGATCCGGCCGATGTCGATCAAGAACTTCATTATCTCTATCAGATTCTGACAACGTGAGCGCCGAACCTGAAATTCTTAACCGCGAATCAGCGGTCATACGCGGATCAAGGCTCCCCCTCGAACGAGGTAGGACGGACCCACTCTTCCGTAGCAGTTTAAAATCTAACAGAAGGACAGTGGGGATTGCATCGGCTCTAAACGACAATGGGCGGGTGCAAGCACCTTCCGGAAACCACTCGAACGGTACCGGTGTGATTGAAAACGGCATCGACCTGATGCGCGGTTCGAACTTAAATAGAGCGCTCACATTTACCGGTATGGAACGCGAACCATCCGTTGGAACATGCGCGATCTGCGGACGACCGCTCACGCAAGTCGGTGCAAAAGGCGAATGCCTTCGTTGTCTCGCTGATCTAGGTTTTCTGAGCGGCAGTCAAGAACCGGGACGATCCGAAACACCACGGCGGTTGACGCCCGGACCACTGAAGTACGATCACTTCGAGGTGGAAGTCGGAGTGGACGGTTTTCCGATTGAGCTCGGCTCAGGAGCAATCGCGATTACTTATCGTGCACGCGACACGGTTTTGAATTCCGTCGTCGCTCTTAAAGTCATAGACCGAAAAGTCGCGAAAATGTCTGGAGTCCGATCGCGTTTCCTGCGCGAAGCACGTGCGGCCGCGCAAATCCGCCATCCGAATGTCGCGCGCGTCAGTCATTACGGCGAGCAAGATGGCGAGTGTTTCTATGTCATGGAGTTGGTCGAAGGCGAAACGCTCGAAGCGCGCGTTCGCCGCGATGGACCAATGCCGCTCGCGCTCGCACTGGAAGTGATCGAGCAGACCGCGCGCGCGTTAGCGGCTGCGGAAGCGTGCGGTGTGGTGCACCGGGACATCAAGCCATCGAATATCATGCTGGAGTCGGATCCAGGCGGCTGCGCGCCGATTGTTAAAGTGATTGATTACGGCATCGCTAAAATCCTCAATCCGGAAGGAGAACGCGGTGCCGAAAAAACTCAGCCTGGTTTCATCGGGACTCCGGCGTTCGCGAGCCCAGAGCAGTTCGCTCCTTCCGAACAGATGAAAATCGACACGCGATCGGACATTTATTCGTTAGGCGCGACCTTTTGGTATTTGCTTTCCGGTCGGGTGCCATTTGTTGGGCGCACACTCGACGAAATTCGGATAAGACAGGCAGAGCCATTATCCGTTGAACAACTAAAGGGTCTCGACGTTCCGGTCCGAATTCTTGCACTGCTCAAGTCGATGTTGGCTCCCGATCCGAAAGAGCGTCCGCAATCTGCGCGCGAACTACTTACCGCGGTCCATCGCTGCCACACAAAATTCAGCATCGAAGCACGTTTGCGCCGAAGGCGATTTACACTAATTGCGGGAGCAACAGCTTTAGTCGTCGTTGCAGTTGCGTTGGGAGCTTGGTTTTATCAGCGCGCGCAATCTTCCGCTCAAATCGAACGCTCGATCGCGATTTTGCCTTTTGAAAACCGGAGCGAAGACAAAGCGAATGCGTACTTCG
>QHRA01000177.1 GCA_003221295.1 Verrucomicrobiota bacterium
CAAGCTGCGGTGGGCGACCGGCGCGGGCGCGTTTCACCGCCGTACCGATCACGTCGAGGCATTGCGCCAAATCGGTCCCATCCAGTTCGTAGCCTTCGAAGCCATAACCGCGGGCGCGATCGACCAAGTTGGCGCAGGCGAACTCGCGATCATTCGGAGTGGAATAGGCATAATGATTATTGGTTGCGACGACGACCAGCGGCACGTGCTCAACCGCGGCGATATTCAAACCCTCATGGCTGGCGCCGGTTTGCATTCCGCCTTCTCCAATTGTCGTTAGCCCAATAAAATTTTTCTCACCCCGGCCGCGCTTTGCCATCAACGAACCCACCACCACCGAGACCATCGCGCCGAGATGACTGATCATGGCCAGCTGACCATGGCGCGGGCTGCCGCGGTGAATGTTGCCGTCGCGTCCTCGCATCGGTCCGGTTCGCGAACCAAGATAGGTGCGCGCGACATCAACTAGCGGTTCGCCAAAGGCGGAGCGGCCGGCCTGATCGCGGATGAGCGGGGCAAAGATGTCCCCTTTCCGCAAAAGGATCCCGCAAGCGACGCTGACTGCCTCCTGGCCCTTGCCGACGTAAACGCCACCGGTGATCCGGCCACCGCGATACATGCTGGCGAGTTTCTCTTCGAACGTTCGGGCCAGCAGCATCCAGCGAAACGCTTCGAGATATTTTTCGTGGACCGGCGCTTTCGGTTGGGATTTCGTCTTTGGGCGCGCCGTTTGCAGCATCGGACGATTGTAGCCAACATCAGGGCGGCTGCGCAAAAAATTTTCACTGAAACGCCACCGGTTGTCATCCCGAGCGCAAGTCGAGGGATCCCGTTGAAGTTACCTTTAAGGCTTCGCGGCGGGGATCCCTCGACTTGCGCTCGGGATGACCGGGAAGACGAATTAACGTGCTGCGAGCGAGCTAACGCGGTGTGGTTCCTCCGCGATCGAAAAATGACGCTGCGTTGCCTCCGCGACTGTGGTGCTCGCCCCGTTCGCTTCCGCCTTTCGTGGCGGGGTCATCTTCATCCCGACCAGTTTGCTCACCCCGCGCTCCTCCATCGTCACGCCGTAAAGAATATCGGCTTTGGCAATGGTGCGCTTGTTATGGGTGATGATGATGAACTGGCTTTGCGAGACGAACCGTTCCAGCACCTTGATGAAACGGTTAATGTTGGATTCATCGAGGGGCGCGTCCATTTCATCGAGCACGCAAAATGGACTCGGGCGCACCATGTAGATCGCAAACAAAAGCGCGACCGCTGTCATGGTTCGTTCGCCTCCGCTCAAGAGCGAGATGCTTTGCAACTGTTTGCCCGGCGGTTTGGCGATGATTTCGATTCCGCAATTCAGCGCATCGCTTTCATCCATTAACTGCAAATCGGCGCGGCCACCGCCGAAAAGCTCGGCAAACATCTCCCGGAAATTCACTCGCACCTGGGCAAATGTTTCTGCGAAAAGTTCCTGCGTGGTCGAATTGATCCGGGCAATGACTTCAAGCAGTTCGCGACGCGAATTCGTCAGATCGATATTCTGCGTTTCCAGAAAACGATAACGCTCTTCCAGCTCATCATATTCCTGGACCGCCTCAAGGTTGACCGGGCCCATGTTTTCGAGCTGACGCGCGAGGTCGGCAACGAGTTTTTGCTGGTCTTCTTCTGTAGCCACGATCGCCGGCCGCGGCTCTTTTTCATCGCGCAGTACATCGCCGCGGCCAGCGACCTCGGCTACAGATTCTATTTTTTCTTTTGCGCGCTTCAACTGCGCATGCAGAACTTTTTCGTGCCCTTGGATGTCGGGCTCGAACTGACGCAGATCAACCCGATAGCGTTCCATCACATGTTCGGCCAGATGTTCGATCTGAAGTTGCAGTTGCGTTTGCCGCACGGAATGGGTCCCGCGTTTCTCTTGTAATTCGCTCAAGTGGTCACGCACGGCTCGTAGTCGGCTTTCATCGGAGTTGATCGTTTCCAACCGGCTAGTGCGCTCAGCCACCAATTTCCAAATCTCCGCTTCGCGCCGCGTGCATTCCTGTCTTTGCTGTTCGATCGCATTCCTCGCTGCGTCGTCTTCCGCTGCCTGCGTAACCAATCGGGCTTCGTAATTTTCAATGTCGGCCCGCCGCGTTGCCATCACGTCCGAAAGTTCAGTCTGGCGCGCCAGCATTGGTGCCCGCTGCGCTAGCAAATTCTGGTGTTTCTGCTCGTGGGTTGCGGCCGCGATGCGCAGCTCTGCCAACCGCACATTCGCCTCTTCTTCCTCGCGCAACGCCTCGTCCCGTTGCGTTTGAAGGAGGGCGGCCTCCTTTCGATCGCGAGCGATCTTTTCTTCAAGTTCCGCGCCTTGCTCCTCGAGCTGCTGAATCTGTGCGTCTGCTGCTGCGATCTGGCGCTCGAGAGTCGAGCGCTCAAATTCGAGCGACTCCAGTTCGCGCTCTGCCGAGTGATGTTCGCGTTCGAGTTGGGAAATTTTCGACGCCGATGCGGTTTGTGCGAGCTGTGCCTCCTGATGTAAGGCGACGGCCTTTTCCAGTGCCCTCATGGCCGTGGCGATCTGCGATTCCAGCGCAACCCGCTGTTGCTCGACCATCGCCTGTTCGCGTTTCAACTGCCCGAGCTCGATCGCGATCGCATCGATCCGCGCCTTGCGCTCAAGTAACGAGTCCGTCCGCACTCTTCCATTGCCGCCGAAGAGAATTCCCTCATGCGAGATGTATTCGCCGCGTAAAGTGGCGGCCGCGAGCTCGGGATTCTTTACGATTGCGTTCAGTGCCTCCTCCAAATTTTCAAACAACGCGACGTTATGGAGCAAACCCTTCACCAAAGCCTCGAGTGGAGCGGGGGTTCGCACCTTATCAGCTGCCCAGCCGATCGCACTTTGCGGCAAATCATTAGAAGCCGGCCGATCGCGATGTGCGATTCGCTCGAGAACAAGTGCGGCCTGACCCAACTGTTGTTGATTCAAATGGGAAATGATTTCTGCCGCACGGGCACGATCGCGCAAAATAAGCGCATGAAGATTGCGGCCCAATGCCGCTTCGATTGCGGGGACAAATTCATGCGAAACATCGAGCTGGGCCGCCAGCGCACCGGCAAATTCAAACTCTTTACTCTTTAATAATGCTTGCGAGCCTTGCGCCAGTCCTTCGCCTTCTTCGGTGAGCTGACACAAAACCTCGTGACGCGATTCTTTCTCGGCGATGGTCCGATCGATTGCGGACAATTTTTTCTCGACTTCGGCCAGTGCCCTTTGGTTCTGGCGCAGGGTTTCCTCCTGCGAGCGGACACTCGCAGAAAGTTGCTCAACCGTTTGCCGCTCCGCTTCGGTTGCAGCACGTGCCTCTGTCATTTTGACATGTAATTGCTTGTGGCCGGCGCCAGCGGACGCGATTCTGGCGCGCCGCGTGTCCGCATCCCGATTGGTCGCATCACGCCGTTCGCGCAATTCGCGCAAATCTTCCGCAATCGCGGATAGCCGCAGTTCATCTCTCGACAAACTCATTTGCACATCGCGAAGTTTCTGATCGCAGGCCCGAAAAACTTCGCGGCGCTTGCTGGCGTCCTCAGTCAGGTGCTCGAGTTCTTGGTTCTTTTGCTCGAGCAATCGTGTGGTCTCTTCCACCAGCACATTGGCCGATTCGATTTCCGCGTTCTGTTCGCGCAATTTCGTTTCCGCCGATTCGATCTCGCGCTGGCTGCGTTCGATCCATTGCCGCAACTCCGCGCCATGTTTTTCGTTGAACTCGATTCGGTGACGATGCGATGCGATCTCATTTTCGAGCTGCTGCACCTTGGCCCGCGCGTCAGTGATCTTTTCGTCTGCGGCGTCGAGTTCGCGGCGCGCCGCCGCCAGCTTCGCTTCGCCCTCGTTAATCTCGTTGCGTGTTGCCTGTTCCGTGTCCGATACGTGCGCGATCTCGGCGGTGCATTCGTTGAGTTCCTGCTCGAGGCTCTGCAATTTGCGATGTGAAAAATGAGTGTCGAGCACTTGCAGGTCCGCATGCAGCGCCTGATATCGCCGCGCCTTGCCCGCCTGTCGTTGCAGCGACCCAATCTGCCGCTTCACTTCCTTAATGATGTCGCCGATACGCAACAGATTCGCTTCTGTCGCTTCCAGTTTGCGGAGCGCTTCTTTTTTTTGCGTTTTGTATTTAGTGATTCCGGCCGCTTCTTCAAAAACGCTGCGCCGATCTTCCGGACGCGAACTCAAGATCAGGTCGATCTTGCCTTGCTCCATGATGGAGTAAGCGGCGCGACCCACTCCGGTGTCGGCGAACAAACTGTGGATGTCCTTCAAGCGGCACCCGGTTTTGTTCAGGAAATATTCGGAATTGCCATCGCGGTAAATACGTCGCGTTACCCGCACCTCATGCCAGTCGACCCCGAGCTCCTCCGAGCACTCGGTGAAATTCAGCGAAACTTCGGCGAAACCGAGCGGCTTGCGGGACTCGGCGCCGTTGAAAATGACATCAGCCATCTCGCCGCCGCGGAGCGATTTGGCAGATTGTTCACCCAAAACCCAGCGGACGGCGTCGCAGACGTTGGACTTCCCGCAGCCATTTGGACCAACAATGGCGGTCACGCCTTCGTGGAAATTAAAGATTGTTTTGTCGGCGAAAGACTTAAAGCCGAAGAGCTCGAGCGATTGAAGATGCATTGAAATGGCGGGGTGGCGCCCAAGGCGCCTTGTTGTGGTGAATATAATCGCAAGGATGCGCCCGCAAGGCAAATCTATACAATTCAGCGTGGGCGGCGCCTGCTCCACTACCATATTTTGGGGTGGGAGGGAAGTTTCGGGGTCGCCCAGTGCGGGGGCCAAGGCGCCAGCCGTGCTGGCGCGCTCCAAAGGCTTCGCGAATTAATGCTGGGCTTCGACCAGCCAGATTGTGGAGTGCGGCAGCTCTACTGCCGCTTTCTCCGTGCCCGGTTACGATACGTCTGGGGTCGATCGCAGCTTGGTTCGTACGAAATACAGGATCGACGCAATCGCCAGCACTATTCCGTTTACGGCAAATTCAAACAGCGTCGCATGAGCGAGAATCCAGATGATGGCGAGAATGGCGAGCGCGGGGACGATTTTCATCCCGGGAAAATTGAAAGGTTGACCGTCGGTCCGCACGTCGCGCTGCACCAAAAACCAGCAGGCGGCGCAGCAGAGCAAATACATCAGGAGGACGGCCACGTTGGAAAGGACCGCTAGTTTTTCGAACGTGCCGGTGACGGACAAGGCAAAGGCGAGGACGGCATATGTCATGATGGCGACGTCAGGTGAGCGATACCGCGGATGCACGTGCGCGAACCACGCCGGCAACGCGCCGTCGCGGCCGAAGGCAAAGATCATGCGCGGCGAACTTAGAATGTCACTGGTGACAAATCCGAATGCGGAGATTGTCGCGCCCGCGAGAAGAATGGTGCGGCCGATGTTGCCGAGAAATAGCGCGGCTGCTTCAGCGAGCGGCGCGTCTTTGTGATTGGCAAGATCGACACCGAGCGTTCCTTGCGCCACGAGCTGGATGAGAATGTAAATGATGGTGGTAATGACGAGCGCGAGATACGCAGCGCGCGGAACGGTGCGCGACGGATTTTTCACTTCGCCGCTCGGGATCAACGCCACTTCGATTCCAACGAAAGCGAAGATCAATAGGATGACACTATCGCCTAACGCCTTGCTGCCCGGCCACGCGATCCAAGTCAGATTCGCCGGGTGAATGAAAAAGATTCCGGCGCAAACGAACAGAAGTAACGGGAGAAGTTTCGCAATCGTGATCGTCGTGACTGCGCCCGCGCCTTCGCGCACGCCGCGAATGTTGATGAACACGAGCACGCCATAGACCGCAAGCATCACAACGATGCGCACCACTGGTCCGCCGAGAAATGGAATGACCAGTGCGATTGAGTTCGCGAGCACATTCACCACGCCCGCAACCGCGCCAAGCGCGGTCAGAAAGTAAAGCATGCCTGCGAGAAACCCGACGTATTTGCCGAACGCGACCTCGACATACGCGTAGAGTCCGCCCGTGAGCGAGACACGGCTACCCGCGATGGCGAAACAGGTGACGAACAAAACCATCGCGATTGCGCAGCAAATAAATGCTAGCGGCGCAGCCGGCCCGAGTCCTGCCGCGACCGTCGCAGGAATCACGAAAATTCCTGCGCCGATGGTCGAGCTGACAATGTTGGCAGTGAGCGCGGGAATTCCGATGCCACGGACAAGTTGATGATCGACCTGTTCCGCTTGTTGGATCGACACTGTCTCATCAGCCACGCCGCGGATGGTGCGTCATTTAAGCGCGCGAGACAAGGCTCGCGATCAGGTGCATAGGCTTCCAGATCGGCGGGCAAGATGCCCACCGGCCCCACAGCCAGGATGGCCGCGCTCCAATTCAGCCGCTGATCTTGCCCTGCACTTTCTCCAACGCGGCTTGCGCGGCGTGAAGTTCTGAAGTGCGCGCATGCACTGCGTCTTCGAGAGCGGCGCGCCGGTTATCGAGCAACTGATGAATACGGCGGGTCTCGAGCAGATTCCGAATGCGCAGGAGCACTTCGATGTGATCCAAAGGTTTGTTCAGAAAATCGGTTGCACCACAATGCAGGGCCCGGCGTTTGGTTTCCTCGTTGACGTCGGCCGTGAGGACAATGATTGGCAAGTAAACCTCGCTCCGATCGGCACGCAAGGATTCGAGAACCGCGAATCCATCAAGATGTGGCATGAACAAATCGAGCAGAATCAAGTCTGGGTCGAACTCATCGCAAAGTTCGAGGACCCGGCGGGAATCAGTCGTTGACTTAAGTTGGGTGTAACCTTGCTCCCCCAGCATGTCTTCCAGGAGGGCAACGTTGGCGGGCTCGTCGTCAACGATGAGGATCTTCATTTTCGCGTAGGCGGCGAGCTCGCTTTTCCAGTTGGCAGTGTCCATGTGCGACGAGTCAGCTTTCTTTCTAACTTGGTTCGCTTTTCCCAGCGTCCTTTCCTACTATTAACTCATCGCGCTCGACCGATTCTTTTTCAACTACTACGAGAGTGATGGAAAAACGCGACGCCGCGCCATACAATTGCTCGGTCCTTCATATTTTCTTAGCTGTTACGTTCTCTCTTCCATTCGCTTTTTGAATCAGCGTCTTTGAATCGGTCGATGGCCACGCCGATTCCTCGATCACTCGGGAAAATTTTGTGACGTCGAGTGGTTTGGTCAGGTAATCGCGGGCGCCGGCAGTCATGAACTGTTGAATCTGTCGCGCGGTCGCATCGGCACTAATGACGATGACCGGGATGTTTCGTGTCGTTTCCTCACCCCGCAATTGCGAAAAGACCTCCCATCCGTTCAAGTCGGGCAGATGTATATCGAGCAAGATGAGATCGGGTGAATGTTTGCGCGCTAAGTCCAAGCCAAGCCGGCCCTGCATTGCGCTCAGCAGCTCGACCTGCGGTTGCTGGCGAAGAATTTCCTGAACGAGATTGAGGTTAGAAAGGTTGTCTTCAATATAAAGGATGGTGCGCTTGCCGGCAGCGGGGTTCCGGTCCGGCAGGGGTTCATCCTCATTGTCTTCCGGCTCCGTGATTGATGGCGGCTCGGCCCGGGGAAGATCAACCCAAAAAGTGCTGCCGCGTCCAATCGCGCTGCTGGCCCCGATACCGCCCCCCATGGCATGCATGATACGGGCAGAGAGAGCAAGGCCGAGGCCAGTTCCCTCCACCGCCGACTGCTCCGCCCCCAGGCGATCAAACGGCGTAAACAGCCGCGACAATTTTTCACTGGCAATGCCCGAACCCATGTCGCTAATCACGATCCGCATGGTGCCTTCGCCGGCAGATCGATAGGAGATTGAAACTTTGCTCTTCTTTGGACTGTACTTTACGGCGTTCGAGAACAAGTTAAGCAAGACCTGCTTGAAACGCTGAAGGTCGGCTAAAACATGGACCGGCGGATCGGTCCGGACGGGCGCGCTAAACTCAGTCCCGCGCTCGGCCGCGAGTGGCCGCATTATATCAAGCGCTTCATCCAAAACGTCAGCGAGATTAACCGACTCCAAGCACAACTGCATCGCACCGGCTTCGATCCGGCTGATATCCAGGATTTCATTGATCAAATTGAGGAGGTGACGACCGGCACCAGTGATGTGGCCGGCACGGGTACGAAGAGCCCCGGCCGGACTCTGTTTTTCAATAAGCTGGCCAAATCCAAGAATTGCGTTTAGCGGCGTGCGCAATTCGTGGCTCATGCGGGAAAGAAACTCGCTCTTGGCTCGGTTCGCTCGCTCCGCCTCCTCCTTGGCGGCATGTAACTCGCGTTCGACGCGTTTGCGATCGGTGGTGTCGCGAATTGCGGCGATTGCCAGGATGCCCTCGTCGGTCTCGAGTGGGCTGAGGCTAATCTCGATTGGAAATTGGTTTCCATTCTTGCGTTGACCAAATAGGTCGAGCCCGGCACCCATTTCACGGCTGCGAGGGCTTTTGAAAAAGTCGCGTCGATTGCCGGGTTGCTTGCCGTGAAAACGTTCCGGGACTAGAACTTCAATTTCTTTTCCGAGCAGTTCCTCGCGTTGGTAGCCGAAGATTTTTTCAGCCTGCGAATTTACCAGCACAATCGTTCCCTCACCGTTGACAATGACAATGGCATCGGGAGCGGATTCGAGCAGCGATCTGAATTTTTGATCGGCCTTGCTTCGCTCGGTAATGTCCTGCGACGTTCCAACGATTCGGAGGACCTTGCCGGTATTGTCGACGACAGTACGAGCCAGGCTATGCAAGAGCCGGGTTTCGCCGTTTGGCAGAATAATCCGGCACTCGATCCCGGTGGACTCATGGCCCGCCACTAATTTCTTCAACCACTTGCGCACTCGCTTCCGGTCGTCCGGATGAACGGAGGCCATGAAACGATCGTAGCTGGCCGGGAATTCGTCCGGCACGAACCCAAATAGCCGGTACTGCTCCTCCGACCAGAACACCTGCCTGGTGGCCACATCCCATTCCCAGCTTCCGACATGAGCAACTCTTTGTGCTTCCGCCAAACGCGACTCGCTAAACTTGAGGGCGTCTTCAGCTCGTTTGCGTCTGGTGATGTCCCGCAGAATTCCCGTGTAAAACTGCCCCTGGTTTGTTTTCCACGAAGAGAGGGTGAGCTCGATCGGAAATTCCGCGCCATCTTTTCTCAGGCCTTCGAGCTCGACCGGCTTGCCGACGACGCGTGTTTCCCCTCCGGCTTTGAGGCGCGCTATCGTCTCGCGGTGCATGCCGTGATACCGCTGAGGAATAATGGTGTTGAGTGGTTTCCCGATTGCCTCCTTTTCATTATAGCCAAAAATTGCTTCGGCTCCGGGATTCCAAAAAACGATGTTTCCACTGTCATCCGCCGAGACAATCGCGTCGCCGATGGAGTGCGTGACAGAGCGCAGTTTCGCTTCCGAAACGCGCAGCCCATTCTCTGCGACTGAGCGTTCAGCAATCTCGCGATGTAGCATCGCGTTGGCCGCAACCAGTTCGTGCGTCCGTTCCGCGACCAGAACTTCGTCGCGTTGGCGATGTCCGGTGACAACAAGGAGGAACGCGCCAAGTAGTCCGGTAAAGAGCAAAGCGACAGCGGGCACGCTGCACGACTGCCAGGCGCGGTGGGCGAGCAAATACTCAGGCGAGAGGGCGGATTCCAGCAACCATTTCCGGCCAGCCATTTCGATACTTGTTTCCATCTGCAAAACTGCCGGCTTCGCGCGCTCGCTTGCATTCTGGAAAAGAATCTGGTTTGTCGAGGCTGCGTTCTGATCGAGGAATCGCAATCGGAGGCCGTTTTGATCGACTCCCTTAAGCGATTGAGCTATCACATCCGCGATTCGAAAAATTGCGGCGACGTAGCCTTCCAATCGGTGTTGCCGCTCTTCAACTGTATTGTGGGAAAGGCCGTTGGTGTAGATTGGCAAGTAGACTACGAAGCCAGGCGCTGTGCCCTTCTCCTGAATGAGTTCGGTTTGTTTGGTAGCGCGGGCTTCTCCCTTATCTCTTGCCCACTCGAACGCTTGGCGCCGGACCGGATCGCAAGCGATATCAAATCCGAGCGCCCTTTCATTCCCGGACAGGGGCTCGATGTAGCGGATGACAATGTATTCATCACGCTGGCCCGCCGGAATCAGTTTTTGCTGCGCATCGCGCTCGGTCAGCTGAAAAGTTCCAAGCCCATCCCGGCGGGCCGCTTCGACAAAAGCCGACACTTTAGCCTGGGGGACTCGCGCATTCCACGAAAGCGATTGGATTCCGGGGTGATCGGAGATATCTCTCGCCACAAACGAGCGAAAACTGCCTTGGCTCACTGCGGGTGAGCTTGCAAAAAAGTTCTGTATCGAGCGCAGGACGTCGAGATAACCATCAAAGTCGCTCTGGAGTTTTTGGCTGAGATTCTGGGTCCGCTGCTCAAACTCCATCTTGATCCGCGCTTGTTCCCATCGATTGGTCTGGAAAAAGAGAGCCACTACCACGGCGAAGGTGAAGGCCATCGGTAGCGTAACGGAAAGCTTACGGCGCCAATCCGCGGCCCGGAAGGTCCAGATCAGGACGAGCGGGGCGAAAATCAGGGTGCCGATTGAATCGCCCACGTACCAGGTAACCCAGTTCGTTAAGAAATCGGCGGAAGAAATAACGCGGGCCAACCAAAGAGTCGTTACTGCGAAGGTGGAGGTGATGAGGCAGCTCGACGATGCAACCAGAGAAAAGCGGGCAACCTCCTTCTCAGTGGCCAGCGCTGTTCGTATGCCGACGAAACGGCGCACCAGGAACGCTCCTGCTAGGGCCTGTAAAGCTGCGGCCCCGGCGATTAAGGCCGGGACCGTGACCGATTTTGCGATTCCGCCAAAGGTGGCCGTATCGAGCGACGTCCAAAAATGGACAAGAAAAGATCCGATGATCACGCCCGGCCAGGCACGATTGCCGAATAGAAGGATACAGCCGAGTGCGAGACCAGCCGCCGGCCAGACCGCCGTTGCATAGCCGGGGGGAATTGCCAGGAGAAGCGCTAACCTGCCTGCTACGAAGTAGATCGCCGCGGTGGCGGCAATGCCGCCGAGACATCGGATAGTGGAAAATCGTTTGGGGGGCGCGGGTCCGCTATGAGACTGCTCTGTGATGCGACCAGGAGACATCCAATCGTCTGCGCGCAGGAGATATGCCACACGGGGAAGCTTTTCCTCGTTTTAAAATCCAGCCTCAATTCCCCTCCAAATCAGTAACCTGCGGCCTGACCATCTTTGCGCGATTCGCTCGCACCGACGTAAACGCGCTGGCCATCGTGCATCTCTACTTTAATGGCTTGGTAGCCACCGTAGCCACCAACGTCAAAACGCACATCGTGACCACGTTTTTCCAGTTCGCGGACGATTTCGTATGGAATTCCACTCTCGACTTCAACGTAACCGCCGCTCGCCATTTTTTCTCCCGTCGGTTCGTTATCGCCCTCGTGCTGCCAGCGCGAAGCGTCACCTGCTTCCTGCACGTTCAAACCAAAATCGATCTGATTCGTCAGGACCTGAACGTGCCCTTGCGGTTGCATTCCACCGCCCATCACGCCGAACGCTTCCCACGGTTTTCCATCTCTCATCACAAAACCCGGAATGATGGTGTGGAAGGGACGTTTGCCCGGCGCGTAAACGTTGGCGTGGTCGGGTTCCATCGAGAAAAGCTCGCCGCGATCTTGAAACATGAAGCCGAGTCCCGGCACAACGATCCCACTGCCCATGCCGCGGTAATTACTCTGAATGAGCGAGACCATATTGCCCTCATCATCCGCCGTGCACATGTAAATAGTGTCGCCGTCATCGACTGTGGAATGTTTTGGCGTCGCGGCAGGATCCTGTAGTGGCAGCCGTGTCGGCTGCGATGTTGGAGCGTTTGCCGGCGGCGCGCCTGCCTCTACAGTCTTCACTGCGTGCTCGGGATCGATCAACTTTCGCCGTTCCGTCGCGTATTCCTTCGAAAGCAAACCGGCGAGCGGAATTTTCGCGAACTCCGGGTCGGCGTAAAATTTGGCGCGATCCGCCCACGCAATCTTCTTCGCTTCGATCATGACGTGCAGCGTTTCCGCTGAATTGCGACCCATCGATTTGAGATCGAAACCTTCGAGAATGTTTAAGATCTGGAGCGTGGCGATGCCCTGTCCGTTTGGCGGCAGCTCGAAGACATCGTAGCCGCGGTAGTTCGTCGAGACCGGATCGATCCACGTCGAAGTGTGCTTCTCGAAATCGGCTTTGCGTAGAAAGC
Source organism: Verrucomicrobiota bacterium (assembly GCA_003221295.1). Lineage (GTDB taxonomy): Bacteria > Verrucomicrobiota > Verrucomicrobiia > Chthoniobacterales > UBA10450 > AV69. The sequence continues at coordinate 12,236 of QHRA01000177.1, forward strand.
CGCCGTTCTCCTGCATGAACTTGTCGATCTTGTCCGCAATTTCGCCCTTGTAAAAACCATCCCGACCTTTTTCTCCGATCAATCGCAGGGTCTTCGCCAGCGCGGGATTTTTGAAAATGTCTCCTTTTGCTGGTGTCCGGGCCTTGCCATCGAGGGTATAAGTTTCGAGAAACGCTCCGGGCAGATCTTGGTAAAGTTCCGGCCCAAAGTGCCAGTAAAAGGCAATTAGCTCGGTCACCGGAAAACCTTCGTCGGCATATTTCGCAGCCGGCGCGAGGTCGTCACTGAGCTTGAGTTTGCCGAATTTCTTATGCAACTCGCTCCATGCATCCACCGTTCCAGGCACACTGAGTGGGAGCATGCCGCGCGGCGGAATCGTTTTGCGGTGCAATTTGTCGAGCTCCACTTTCATTTGTTCGTAGCTCAGGCCGAGCGGAGAACGGCCGCTGCCGTTGATCCCGTACAGCTTGTTTTCTTTCGCGCGGTAACGATGGCAAAAAGATCGCCGCCGATTCCGTTCGAAACCGGTTCCATCAATCCAAGGGTGGCGTTGGCCGCGATCGCGGCATCGACCGCACTGCCGCCGCGCTTCAAGATATCGAGCCCGACTTGTGTGGCCGCCGGTACGCTCGTGCAAACCATTCCGTGCTGCGCCAGAACTTCCGATCGTGTGGCGAAGGGTTTTCCGGTGATGCGATCGATTTGGGCCAGCGAAATCCCGAAGCACGCAACCACGAGGAGACAAAGGACGGCGAAACGGCGCGATAGGGCCATGTGTTTACGCTAGCACTGCTGTCATCCCGAGCGAATGCGACACGAGATCCCTCCCGCCTTCGCATAAAGCTACGGCGGGCAGGCGACTTTCGCTCGGGATGACAAACGCTTTTGCGTCGCTACCGTCAACCATGCGCGCAAGTCATCTCGAAGATTTTTATCAGTTCCTCCGCTTTCCTAGCGTCTCGACCGACGATCATTACACGGAAAAAGTAACCGAGTGTGGCCATTGGCTGGTGGAAAAGCTGACTGAGATCGGTTTGTCCGCCAAACTTTGCCCCACGCCTGGCCATCCCGTGGTTTGGGCGCACAACAAACAACAACCGGGCCGCCACACCGTTTTGATCTATGGTCACTATGACGTCCAGCCGCCCGATCCAGTCCGGCTCTGGGATTCCCCGCCATTCGAGCCGGTTTTGAAAAACGGTTACGTCTTCGCTCGCGGTGCGACCGACAACAAAGGTCAGATCCTCTCACACATTCTCGGAGTACAGGAGCAAATCGAGGCCTCCGGCGATCTCCCGGTGAATCTGCATTTCGTCATCGAAGGCGAAGAAGAGATTGGCAGCGCCAATCTCGGCAACTTTCTTTCACAAAATCGGGAGGTGTTGAAACCGGAGATCGTTGTCGTTTCCGATACCGGAATGATTTCGCGCGGTGTTCCGACGATGAGCTACGGGTTGCGCGGTGTGGCGGCGCTGGAATTGAAAATCACCGGCCCCAAAATGGATTTGCACTCTGGAATTTACGGCGGCGCGGTCGCGAATCCGCTCACCGCCATGGCTCGCTTGCTCGCCACTTTGCATGACGCGAACGGGCACATCGCCATCCCCGGTTTCTATGAGGAGGTGTTGCCGTTGGAAGATTGGGAGCGTGAAATGTGGCGCAAAATTCCGGTGAACGTCGATGAAGAAATCGTGAAAGAGACAGGCGTCCCGGAATTATTTGGCGAGAAAGGTTTTTCAACGTTGGAACGGATTTGGGCGCGACCGACGGCGGAGATCAATGGATTTGGCGGCGGTTACCAAGGGCAGGGGACCAAGACGGTGATTGGACGCGAGGCGATGGCCAAACTCACGTTTCGTCTCGTGCCGAACCAAAATGGCGACAAAATCATCGCCTTGGTGCAGGAATATTTGCAAAAAAATTGCCCGCCCGGAGTGAAACTCGACATGGCCGCTGGGCATGCCGGTCCCTGGTATCTGACCGACCCGCATTCGCAGTATGGTGAAGCAGCTCAGCGCGCGCTCAAGAAAGCTTTCGAACGTGATCCGGTGTTGATTCGTGAGGGCGGCAGCATTCCGATCGTGTCGGATTTCCGTGACATTCTTGGTGCGGAAACGCTGCTGCTTGGACTCGCTCTTCCTGACTGTCGCGCGCACTCGCCGAACGAGAATTTTCCCCTGGAAAATCTTGATGCCGGGATTCGGATCAACAAAGCCGTGCTGCAGGAACTCGCCGCTTAATCCGTGGCATAACGCCCGGAGGGACGTGCTTCTGCACGTCCCATTATTGTGATGCAGGACATGCGGAAGCATGTCCCTCCGGTGCTCCCTCGCATTCGCTCGGGATGAAGGTGGTGCTAGCATGACTAAGTGGTTACGCCATTCCGTTTTACTGCTGTTACTATCGTTGTAGTTGCATTCTTTGCGCCCTCACCGCCGATAGCTGCGCAATCCGTTGGCGAAAAAATCAAAAAGATCTTTTCTACTCCGACGCCAACTCCAACTCCGCACAAAAAGAAAAAATCGGCGACAACAAAAAAAGAATCGGCGTCGCCTTCGCCGACTCCGTCGAGAAAAAAGAAATCCGTCTCCCCATCGCCGGCTGTGTCTCCAACGGCGAAAGCAAAAAAGAAGTCTTCGCCTACGCCGGAGCCGAGCGAAACGCCATCGCCAACACCGACGCCTTCTCTTTCACCAACCGCAACGGCAACGCCGGAAAGCGGAAAACGCGGTGCGCCGAACGCGACTTTGTTACCGGAAGCGATCAGTGGTTTCGAGAATTATCCGCCGAAAGTGCAGCAACTTCTTAGTTCGGCACTCGAACTCACGACCCGCAATCTTGATTACAAATACGGCTCAGCCGACCCAGGTAACGGCGGAATGGATTGCTCCGGCTTTGTCTATTTCGTGCTCAAACAAAACGGGGTGGAGGATGTGCCGCGCGATTCCAGCGAGCAATACATCTGGCTGCGACGAGCTGGGAAATTCGAGCCGGTGGTGGGTCAGAAAGATGATTCCTTTGAATTTGATAATCTAAAACCGGGCGACTTGCTCTTCTGGACCGGTACTTATGCGATTAAGCGCGATCCGCCGATCACGCATGCCATGATCTATCTTGGACGCGAGAAGAAAACCGGTGCCCGCGTGATGGTGGGTGCGAGCGACGGCCGGACTTATCAAAGTCAGCAGCGATTCGGAGTGAGCGTGTTCGATTTCAAGATGCCGCGCGCGGACAAGGGGGAGATCGAGGATGGCAAGGTGCATCCGCGATTCGTTGGCTACGCGCACATTCCGGGACTGCGGGATTAATCGGGCTCCGACGTGCCCATTCCGTCATCCCGAATCGCGCAGACGACGAGAGACCTCCCTACTGGGGATTGGATCAGATAGGAAAGCTTGCGTGACCAATGGAGCTTGTGGGAGGTCCCTCGGTTGTGCCCGGGATGACGGGCGTTGCTTTCGTGGAGTTTCGGAAATAATCCAAGAACGCGCCGCAGTCCGTCGCGGCACCTCGTGGAAATTACCTTAAAGCTTCCGCAGCGGGATCCCTCGCTTAAGCTCGGGATGACGGGCATAGCGAGTCGGGTCTTCGATGCCCGCCTCACGAAAACCTTTCCGTCGCAACAAACACGAATCGCACTCGCCACACGCCCGGCCGTCTGGCTTCGGATCATAACAACTCGTTGTTAACGAGAATTGGACGCCGAACTTTGCCCCTTTGCGAATGATTTGGGCCTTTGTCATTTCAATTAGCGGTGCATGAATCTGGTAACGCGTTCCCTCCACTCCGGCTTTCGTGGCCAGGCGCGCCAGTTTTTCGAATTGAGTGATGAATTCCGGCCGGCAATCAGGGTATCCGCTGTAGTCCAGCGCGTTCACTCCGATGAAAATATCGTGCGCCCCGATCACTTCGGCCCAGGCCAAAGCGTAGCTCAGGAAGATTGTGTTCCGCGCCGGGACGTAGGTAACGGGAATTCCGCTCGCTATCTCGTCTGCGCCACGATTTTTTGGAACTTCGATCGCATCGGTTAAGGCCGAACCGCCAAACCCGCGCAAATCTATCTCGATCACCCGGTGCTCGCTGACGCCAAGAGATTTGGCGACTCGTTCAGCGGAGGCGAGCTCAATCTCGTGGCGCTGCCCGTAACGAAAGGAGAGCGCGAAAACTTCATAGCCTTCTTCCTTCGCGATCGCCAGGGTCGTCGCCGAGTCGAGACCGCCGCTCAGCAAAACAACGGCACGTTTCATCTCCCGGCGGAAGGATGACGCTCTGCGGATCCGTCGATCTTCGCCGGCTCGACAGAGTCTCGCCCTAACGAGCGATCCGGAAAACTCGCTCGGACCGTGAGCGCAATTCCACCGCGCGCGGAAAAGGAGGCGGTGACGTTTGCTTCACGTGGTTCGCAGGCGCGAACGAAATCATCGAGTATGCGGTTCGTGATCGCTTCGTTGAACCCGCGCTCATTGCGAAATGAGGCCAGATAAAATTTTAGCGATTTGCTTTCGATACAAAGCTTGCCCGGGGTGTAATCGATCTCGATTTTGGCGAAATCTGCCTGTCCGGTTATCGGACAAAGCGAAGTGAAATCCGACGTTTCAAAATGAATCCTGTAGTTGCATAAGGCTGGATTTGGAAAGGTTTCCAATGTCGCTTCCGCGGGCGAAGCGGGAACACGTGCCTCGCTCCGCCCGAGCAGGGTTAGGCGCGCAGATTTCGTTTTTTTTGCCACGCGCGATTATCGTGCGAAATCAGTGGTGTTCAAACCTCGCCAAGGAAGTGGAGGGAACACCGGCCTCTGGCCTGTGCGCCCAGCGGGGATTCTCCCCGCTGTTCCTGCAGCATGGCGATTCAGCAGCAATCTTGGAATCGGCTCATTCCAACACGGCACCGTTGCTCCGTCGCCATTATTTAATAGAATCGACGAGCCCGTGACAGAAACACCAACCGGCATCGCCAATCCCGCGGTTATCGATTTGTTCGGCGTCGATCAGAAAACCGGCGAAGTGTTGCTGGTGATGAACGAGTCCCGGCCCTGGGATGGCGGTCATGAGCAGCTGCACGAAATGCAGGAAAAATTCAATGCTTACGCGTCATTTATTCTGGATGGCGAAATGACAGAAGCGCATCGCGAACTTATCGGTCGCAAAGCGCGGATCGAATTGCGCTGCCAACACACGCCGAACGAAGAGGCGCTGGGGTTATTGCGGGCGATCCACGACCAGCTCGAATTGCAAGCGATCAAAGTGGAAGTGGTGGTGGCTGATCCTAATTGCGGGGGTCAATGTAGCTGTCATCCCAAGCGATAGTCGCGGGATCCCCCCGCGAAAGCTTTAAGGTACCAAATCGGATCCCTCGACTATCGCTCGGGATGACGAGTCAATACTTTAAAAACGAAGTTACTGGCGTTGGCTTAAGCTTTTCGCGCCCGCGCAGAAACTCGAGCTCGATTAAAAAGATCGCCTCGATCAAATTGCCGCCGACTTTTTCGATCAGGGTTGCGGCGGAGGCGCTGGTGCCACCGGTTGCGAGCAGATCGTCAATTAATACAATTTTTTCGCCGCGCTCGATCGCATCGATGTGCAACTCCATTTCGGCTTCGCCGTACTCGAGTGAATATCTCGCGCTTTCCGTCCGATATGGAAGCCGTCCCTTTTTGCGCAACGGCACGAAACCGATGCCAAGCTCGTAGGCAACGGCAGAACCAAAAAGAAACCCGCGTGCGTCGATGCCGACGATTTTATCGATTCTTTTGTTGCGCAATTGATACAGAAAAATATCGACCGAGGAGCGGAATAGCGCGCCGTCTTTCAAAATCGGAGTGATGTCCTTAAAAATAATGCCGGCTTTGGGAAAATCGGGCACATCCCGTACGGCTGCGCGTAGTTTCGAAAGCGTGTCCTGAGCCATCGCGGGGCCGATGCTAGCTCCTTGCACGGAAAGGTCAAACGCCGTCGACTTGGTTGCGAAGCAGGGGGCGTGCTTTACTCTGGTGCACGATGGATCGGCAGCTCCTGATTTTCGCGACGATTTGTTATCTGGCAGCGGTGATCAGAACTGTTGTTTCGTTCCGGGCGCGCATCTTTCGCCGGAGCCGATTTGTCTTCCTAACAATCGCGCTTGGTTTCGTTTTGCAGACTGCATTTCTCACCGTTCGCGGGCACACTCTGGGGAGTTGCCCGATTACGAATTTATTTGAAGTGCTCGTTTTTCTGGCCTGGTCGATCGCCCTTATTTACCTGTTGATTGGGCCGGCCTACCGCCTCTCGCTCATGGGCGCGTTTACGGCGCCGCTCGTTTTTTTGCTGCAAGTCGCTGCCTTGCTCGCGCCGATCGATATACCGCGCGCTTCCCCGATTGCTCCAAATCCATGGTTGGAGTTTCACGCCTCTATTTCGATAATCGCCTACGGGGCGTTCGCGCTCGCATGCGTGGCCGGCGCCATGTATCTGGTGCAGGAACGGCAGCTCAAGACCCACCAGTTGCGCTCAATTTTTTATCATTTGCCACCGCTGCCCAATCTCTTTTCCGCGATGACAAGGCTGCTTTGGTTCGGTTTTATTCTCTATAGCGCGGGGCTGATCAGCGGATTTTTTGTGAACGAACCAATGCCCTGGACCAAGATCGTCTTGGCGTTCGCGATCTGGATTTTGTACGGCGCGATTTTGCAGGGCCGGTATTTGCGATGGATGGCGCCGCGGCGGATTGCCGCACTCTGCATGTTTGCATTCGCCGTTGCCCTGCCGCTTTTGTGGAGCATCGAATTTGTCGGTCATCGCGCATGAACTTTTTTTGCTTTGGTCTCAACCATCGCACCGCGCCGATTGAAGCACGCGAACGCTTCGCTGGCCACGCCCGATCGCCCGCACTGTTGCGTGATCTCGGCTGCAGCGAAGTGCTGTTGCTCACGACTTGTAATCGGGTGGAAATTTATGCCGCAGCGGATACAAATATTGCGAACGAAGAAATTGCGCAATCCCTGCGCATCGAAGGCGGATCGAGCGCGAAAAACGATTTGGAAGCATTCTATCGCAAGGAAAACGCGGAATGCGCGCGGCATCTTTTTCGCGTCGCGGCAGGACTTGATTCGATGGTGGTGGGCGAAACCGAAATCCTCGGCCAGGCCAAGCGCGCTTATGCAGAAGCGCTTGCGAACGGAAATGCCGGTCCGTTACTGCATCGGCTGTGTCAGCGTGCTTTTCGGGCGGCAAAACAGGTGCGCTCAAAGACACAGATTACGCGCGGGCCGGTTTCGGTTGGTTCGGTGGCGGTGGATTTGGCGGAGAAGATTTTTGGTGATTTACGAGGGCGAAAAGTCCTGGTGTTGGGAGCTGGGGAAACGAGCGCGAAAACTTTGCGTGCGCTCGCTTCTCGCGGGGTTTCAGATCTGCGCGTAAGTAACCGGACACCGGCACGCGCGGAAGAGCTGGCAAGCGAGTTGGAAGGACTTGCGGTGCCGTTTGCGACCTGGCTCGAGCAGTGTCGCGAAATCGATATTCTGATTTCATCGACTGCGGCGGAGACGCATCTGCTGACTCCGCCGTTGCTTGTTCCGATTTTGCGCGACCGAGCCGATCGTCCACTTTTTATCATCGATATTGCGGTACCACGGGACGTCGCCCCGGAAGTGAACGAATTCGACGGCGTTTATCTCTACGACATTGATTCCTTGCAACAGATTGCCAGCGAATCACACGAGCTTCGCCGGCAGCAACTGGCCGCCGCCGAAGCGATCATCGACGAGCACGTCGCGGATTTTCAAAAACATTTGGGGTTGTCTAAGTCCGGAACGCGACCAACAAAGGAATGCCCGGCCCGCGTGAGCGGAGAATTGCGGACATCCGAACTGTAGCGACGCTTCGTGAGCGTCGAAGAGTCATCGAGGAGCGGTGTTTATGAAACGCCGCGACAGGACATAGTTCTCGGCACTCGCGGGAGTGAATTGGCGTTAGCGCAAACCCGAATGGTTAAGGAAGCGCTGGCTCGGACTCGGCCTTCGCTCAAGATTGCGACCAAAATCATTCGTACCACAGGTGACCATGACCTCAGGGCTGGGCGCAAAGGAATTTTCACGGCCGAGCTGGAGCGGGCGCTGATGGAAAAGCGCATTGATTTCGCGGTGCACAGCGCGAAGGATTTGCCCAGCGAACTTGAGGGCGCACTTACGATTACAGCGGTGTTGCCCCGTGGCGCAGTGGAAGATTTGTTGCTCAGGAAAAGTGCAGCGCGCAAACCGGTCGCAACAATCGCGACGGGAAGTGTGCGGCGACAAAGGCAAGCGCGCTGGAGTAACCCTGCCGCGCGCGTCGTAGGGCTGCGCGGAAATGTGCCCACCCGTCTGCGCAAATTTATCGAAAGCGATTGGGACGCGATTATTTTGGCGCGCGCCGGCCTGGAGCGGCTCGGATTCATGCCGCCGGAGTTTGAATTTCAAGGCCAGAAGCTTTTTGCCGAAATACTGCCGCAAGAAAATTTCGTATCGGCTGGCGGTCAGGGGGTCATCGCCTTGCAAACACGCGCAGCCGATTTGGTCGCGTGCGAAATTGTATCGTCGATTGATGACAGGGAAACGCATCTTTGTTTACGAGCGGAGCGCGAATTTTTGCGATTACTGGAAGGTGATTGCGATTTGCCAGTGGGCGTGCACGCTCGATTTATGAACGGCGAAATGGAATTGCATGCACAGGTTTTTGGCGATGCACCTGCGCCGAAAATGGCGAGTGGGCGAGGGAACGATCCGGAGGAATTAGCGGGAGAGGTTTTTAGAAAGCTCGAGCATGAGCAGAAGTAAGAGCAGGAGTAACGAGGGAAAATGTTTTCTGGTCGGAGCGGGGCCGGGCGATCTCGGACTGGTGACATTGCGTGCGAAAGAGTTGCTGGAGCGCGCCGACGTTATTGTTTACGACGCGCTTGCCAATCCGGAAATGCTTGGCTGGGTGCGGGTTGACGCCGAAATCATTTTCGCCGGAAAGCGCGCTGGCGAGCAGACGCTTTCGCAGGATGAAATCAACGCGCTCCTAATCGAAAAGTCGCGTATCGGAAAGAATGTAGTCCGATTGAAGGGAGGGGATCCGTTTGTTTTCGGACGCGGGGGCGAAGAAGCTGAAGCGCTGGCCGCAGCTGGAATTGATTTCGAAATTGTCCCGGGAATCACATCTGCCATCGCGGTGCCCGCATATGCCGGAATTCCGGTAACTCATCGCGATCAGAATTCGCACGTCACTTTTTTCACCGGCCATGAGGATCCGGCGAAGAGTGAAAGCGCAATTGACTTCGATGCACTGGCGAAGCTGGGGGGCACGCAAGTGATGCTAATGGGGGTGGACCGCTTGGCGGCGATCACCCGCGAAATGCTGGTGCACGGCAGCCGAAAGAACCTGCCAGTGGCCCTCGTCCGTCTCGGCACACAGGGGCATCAAAAAACTATTGTTGGTACTCTCGAAAATATCACAGAGCGAGCGAGTGCAGCGGGCTTCGAAGCGCCAGCCGTCGCAATTTTCGGTGATGTCGTTTCCTTGCGAAAAGATTTAAACTGGTTCGAAAAACGTCCCCTTTTCGGTAAGCGAATCGTAGTCACGCGCACGCGCAAACAGGCGAGCGGGTTGAGCTCACAATTGCGTGCTCTGGGAGCGGATGTCATTCAGTTGCCAACCATCCGGATCGAGCCGCCCAGCGATCTTCGCGAATTCGCCGAGCTGGTGCAGGACGCGCATTCTTATGACTGGATCGTTTTCACCAGCCCGAACGGTGTCGATGCCTTTTTCGAGATTTTTTTCAAACTTTACGATGACGCGCGCGAGATTGGCGCGGCGAAAATTGCGGCCATCGGACCAGCCACAGCGCAACAGGTAAAAGACTTCCGTCTTCATGTCGATTTGCAGCCGGAAGAATTCGTGGCTGAAGCGGTGGTGAAGGAGTTTGAAAAAACGGGTGGGGTTGAAAATCTTAGGATTCTGATCGCTCGCGCAGAGAAGGCGCGGGACTTGCTCCCCAAACGGCTGAGCGGCATGGGTGCGATTGTGGACGAAGCGTTTGCTTATCAAACCGTTCCGGAAACGCGTGACGTGACCGGGGCGCATCGCCGTTTTTCGACCGAAGGAGCCGATCTCATCACCTTTACCAGCTCGTCGACGGTGGAAAATTTTCTCGATTTGAAGCTGCCTTGGCCAGCTGGGATGAAGGTGGCCAGTATCGGCCCGATCACGTCAGCGACGCTGCGTGAGCGCGGACTGAGCGTCGACGTGGAGGCGAAGCGGCACGACGTCGTGGGCTTAATCGAGGCGATTCGGAAATTTTACGGCGCCTGATTATGCCCGACGATTTCGCCAGCACAATGCAGGAACTTAGCGCTGCGGCAACGCTGGCGCGTGAAGAAGCGCGAAGCAGTGATTTCGCTTCGCTCCTGCGCGAATTCCGCACCGTGACTCAGAACGTGCAAAGCTTGGAATCAGCTCTAACTCGCCGAGTCGAGCAGATCGCCTCGATCATCTTGCCGGCACACGCCACCGAAGCCGCGGCCCAGTTTCAAAAAATCCAAGAAGGTCTCGAGGCTATCCGCGTGAGCGAATCGGTGAACCATCGCTTGTTCGATTCTTTGCACGAGGAGTTGCTGAAATATCGCGACAATTTTCTCTATGAATCGTTGCAAAAGCCGTTCGTTCGCGACCTGATCGGGGTATACGACGATCTCACAACTCTGGCGACCCAGCTTAAAACGGCGTCGGAGGGACGGAAATCGGAACGGTTAACGCGCTGGCAGGATAATTTGGGAAATGCGATCCATGCTTTGATGGAGGTGTTTCACCGTCTGGAAGTAACGGAGGTGGAACCGAAGGAATTTGTCGACCTCGCGGTGCATCGGGTCGTTACCTATGAAACGACGAGCCGGACCGAAGACGACGGCCGCATCGTCACGCGAGTCAAGCGAGGCTTCATTTGGCGCGGCAACGTCCTGCGACCGGAAGAGGTGATCGCCCTGCGTTGTCAATGAGCGCGGACCGAGTCTCTATTTCTCTGACTCCGCTGACGTCTCGCATGGGGCCTGACAAATCCGGCGGGGACGCGGCACGAAAGTTGCACCAAAAAGGCCGGGGTGAATCGGCCCCATTGACTTCTCCAAAAATGAACCAACGCAAAGCAGTCGGTATTGATCTAGGCACAACCTTCTCTGCCGTAGCGCATATCGACGCTTACGGTAAGCCGCAAATTATTCCGAATGCCGAAAGCGAACGGATCACCCCTTCGGTGATCTTGTTTGATGGCTCAAACGTGATCGTTGGGACGACGGCAAAGAATAATGCCGTGGCCGAGCCGGAGAAAATCGTGGACTTCGTCAAGCGCGAGATGGGCAAGCCGAAGGAGCAATTTCACCGCGAATTTGGCGGCAAAGTTTATTCGGCCGAGGAATTGAGCGCGTTGATTTTAAAGAAGCTCAAACTCGACACGGAAAAGTATCTCAGGCAACCGATCACCGACGCGGTCATCACCGTTCCGGCCTATTTCAATGACGCGGAACGAACTGCGACCATCACAGCCGGTCAGCTCGCCGGCTTCAATGTTTTGCAAATTATCAACGAGCCTACTGCCGCCGCGCTCGCCTACGGTTTGGATAAACTGAACGAGAACCAAACCGTTTTCGTCTTCGACCTTGGTGGTGGAACGTTCGACGTTACGATCATGCGCATCCAGGGCCAGCACATCAACATGATCGCGACCAATGGCGATCACCGGCTCGGCGGCAAGGATTGGGACGACACCATCGTCAATCACATGGCGGAGGAATTTGATCGCCAGCATGGAGAAAATCCGCTGCTCGATCTACAAAGCTACCAGGACTTGCACACCCGAGCGTTATCAGCCAAGATCCAGCTTTCCAGCCGCATGCAAAGCGCGGTGGTTCATCATCACAATGGCAAAAGCGTCAAGCTCGAGATCACACGCAATGAATTCGAGCGCCGCAGCCAGCATCTGGTGGAAAAGTGTAAGACCATCTGCGAAATGGTGATGCAGGAAGCGAACATGACCTGGGACGACATCGACAAAATTTTGCTCGTCGGCGGCATGACCCGCATGCCGATGGTCCGCACTCTGGTTTCGCAGTTGACCAAAGCGCCGGTGATTGACGAAGTGAATCCCGACGAAGCCGTGGCGAAGGGCGCCTCGATCCAGGCGATTCTTTCCTTGCTCGAAGAAGAGAAAGTCTCGGGTGAACAAGTGCTGCCGACCGACACACGCGATCAATTTGTCGGACGCGAAGGCGGTCTGATTCAGGTCACCAACATCACCTCGCACACCCTCGGCGTTGTGCTGTGGGATGAAGTGCACCTCGAGGAATACGTTTTCCCAATGATTCGCAAAATGACGGCGATTCCGGCGCGGGCGCGCAATTCATTCGGTACTGCGATGTCCAATATGCAGCGCGCCGTTGTCCGGGTGGTGGAAGGCGAAAGTACGCTGCCGGGCGAATGTACGCCGCTCGGAATTTGTGATGTGGAACTTCCCGCATTCTTGCCGAAGGGTTCGCCGGTTGAGCTGACTTACGAATATAACGCCAATCAAGTTCTGGAAGTTTCGGTCGAGGCCAGTGGTAACCGCGCCAAGGTTTCCATCGAGCGAAACACCGGTCTGGCGCCAAACGAGGTGGCACAGGCGGCGGCGAATCTGGGATCTCTGCGGGTTGCGTGATGGTGTGAAATGCGTCGCTGTTTTTCCAACCCCCCTTCCCGACGATCCCCAAAAATGGGAAGGTTGGAGTAAGTATAATTCGACCAATCCCTACGAGCGTCTTTGTCTCGATGCCCAGCAGAATCCGACTGACGAGCTGATCGAAGAGCATTGCCGCGAGCTTTTGCGGTGGTGGCAGAAAAAACTGCCGCTAAAAAATCAGCCGAGCAATCCGGTTGCCCAGCTTTTGCGCGCCGGCCTGGACGAATCTTCGCGCTATCTGACGGAAGCGCGCATGGAATTGCTCGATCCCGAGCGGCGGAAAAAAGTTGATGCCGTTTTGGCCGCCGAAGCGGAGCAACAGGCGATCGCGGAATTTAATAAGGTTCTAGCCTTCTCCATCGCAGACGGCGGGCTCCGTCCGGAGGAAGAGAAAGCTCTCCAGCGTTTTGGCGCGGATCACGGTCTGTCGGAAGAAAAAGTCCTTCAATTTATTGAAGCGAAATTAAAGGAAACGGGAACAACTCGCGTGGTTCCCGAGCCGGAATTGGAGACCGAAACCGTGGTGGCAGTCGCACCGGGCGACGCCAAATCGGAATTCCTACGCGTGCTGCAGCTTAGCGGTTTGGACAGCGACTCGATGACCGACGATCAACGCGACGCCTTGATCAACATCGCCGAAAATTCCGGGCTCGATCCGGGAGACGCCGAGGACATGGTGGACGAATATCTTGAAGAAATCGACCGAAAACAGATCGCCGAGATAACGAAGGGCAAGGGAAAACCTACCGCAGCGGTTGGTCCGAACGGAACGAGTGCGGTCAAGGCTGCAAAGGTCAAGGTGGTGGACGAGCCGGTCCCCGCTACCTCCGCGCGCCCGGTGCTTTCGCCCCAGCAGGAACGGAAGCGGTATCCCAACTTTAGCAATTCACTTGGCGGTCAAATGCTTCTTATTCCATCGGGGGAATTCATCATGGGCAATCCGTTTCCGAAAGCGCCTCCAAACGAAAGCCCGCATTTCCGCGTTACTATCAGTCGCTTTTACATATCGCGTTTTCCGATCACGAACGCGCATTACGAAGCCTTCGATCCCCTTCACAAAAGTAAACGCGCGCCTGCGACCGGAGATCGGCATCCCGTTGTTTATGTCAGCAGTCTGGATGCGGTGAAGTTTTGCCAATGGCTCAGCACCCGTGAACGCAGAAAATATCGGCTGCCGACGGAAGCGGAATGGGAATACGCCGCCAAAGGCACCGACGGGCGAAGATATCCCTGGGGCAACTTCGATAAGCGCGGCGATCTCGCCAATTTTGCCGACAAAAACACTTCTTTCGCCTGGAGCGATCGCCAGATCGACGATGGTTATGCCGAGAGTGCGCCGGTGGGTTCATTTCCACGCGGAGCCAGCCCGTTCGGGATCGAAGATATGGCGGGAAATGTCTGGGAATGGTGCAGCGATTTCTTTGAGCAATACAAACCAGCGCGCAAAGCCGATCCGCACGGACCCCCGAGTGGAGCCAAACGCGTTTATCGCGGCGGCAGTTGGAAATCGCGCTTCGCCAGTTTGCAGACGACCACGCGCAGCGCCAACGTCCCGAATTTCTCCTGCAACGATCTTGGTTTCCGAATCGTCTGCGAGTGCGAAAGCTAAAGGCTTCCTGCCAATAAACGAAAAACGCGGCTCACCGCCGCGTTCTCGAAATCAATATTGGCGATCTTCCGTTAGCCGTTTGGATTGAACCGAAACTTGGTCCGGCCGCGTTTGGCGTTGGCTTTGGCTTTACGCCTGCTCTTTTGATTCGGTGTCTCAAACGCGCGCAAGCGTCGCACTTCATCGAGGATGCCTTCCGCGTCCAGCTTGCTTTTCAGCCGCTTGAGCGCGCGATCCACTGGTTCGCCTTTTCGAACAATGACTTCTGGCATCAATTCACCTCGATTCCGAAAAATTCGCCCATTCCGACCGTGGGCAAAGCCAATTTACTCCGGCCGTCTACGCCGCGTCAAATGGCGTCTAGGAAGGCCTTCTAGGACACCCAGCAGGGAAATTCGACTGCGGATTACGCGGATAAAGCAGATCGAACCGCCAGCAAGGCCCGTCGCCTGCGATTCTCCGTCATCCCGAACCCAGAAGACTTTCGGGTTGAGGGACCTCCCGAGTGGACGATGATTAGGTAAAGTATCTTGTGTGGTCAATGGCCTTGGGTGAGGTCCCTCGGTCGCCGAGCCACCTCGGGATGACGGTTGGGCAGTTTGAAGATCGCGCGGGCACTTTAACCGGCGGCTCGGAGCTACATCTGCGCTCATCCGCGCAATCCGCGATCAAACCCTCGCCCGGCCCGCGTCAAAGCTAGCTCGCGGTCGCGGGCTTGGTTTGTTTGGAAGTGATTTCGCGTTGGAGGCTGGTTTTGCTCCCGCCGCGGGCGCGAGTCCACCACAGGACAATGGGCGAGGCAATGAAGATGGAGGAGTAGGTCCCGACGGCTACCCCGATGATGATAGCCAGGGAGAAATCGCGCAGGACCGCGCCGCCGAACAAGAACAGACACAGAATCGGGATCAACGTGACCGTGCTGGTAAGGATAGTCCGGCTCAACGTCTGATTGATGCTTTCGTTCATGATCTGTTCGATCGAACCTTTGCGGCCGCTGGCCAAACCTTCGCGAATCCGATCGTAAACAACGATAGTATCGTTGATGGAATAGCCGGCGATGGTGAGCACAGCCCCAACCATGGTGAGGGTAAGCTCGCGGTGCAGCAGCGAAAACATACCAATTGTGATCAAGACGTCGTGCAGCAGCGCGACAATCGCGCCCACGGCAAAGGAGAGTTCGAAGCGAAGGGTCACAAAAATCAAGATGCCGAGAATACCGAGACCGAGCGCAACAAGGGAGCTGCGCGCCAGCTCACCACCGACGAGAGCGCCGACCCGCTCCGCGCCTTCCACTTTGAACTGGGCCTGCGGGATCGCGGTCATGATTTGTTTTTCGACCGCGTCGCTGGTGTGCAAAGGCGTGCGCACGGTGATGTAATATTTCCCGCCCTGGTTCGATTCCTGGATCGCCGCATCCGCCAGATTGATTGGTTGCAACGCCGCCCGCACTTTTCCGACATCGATCGCTTGCGGTGAGCTCAGGGTAATCAAATCGCCGCCGCGGAAATCGACGCCGAAGTTCTTTTCGCCGCGAAGATAAAACGAGGTCGCACCCGCAACGACGAGCGCGAGCGAGCACATGCAGGCGAGAAAACCTTTACCCAGGAAGTTGATGTTCTGCGAGGAAATGAGATGCAGCATCGAAATCTTTTTCAAGCGGCCGGTCTCAATGAAGAATTCAAAGATGTTGCGCCCAACGATGAGGGCGGTGAAAAGCGACGCCAAAATTCCAAGCGTAAGGGAGATGGCAAAGCCCTTGACCGGGCCGCTTGCTTTCCAGAAGAGAATAACCGCGGTGATCAACGTGGTTACATTGGCATCAAAGATTGAGCTGAACGCTTTTTCGTAAGCCGCCTGGACCGCAATCTTGAGCGATTTGCCAAGCGCGAGTTCTTCACGCAAGCGCTCGTAAACCAACACACTGGCGTCGACCGCGAGACCGATCGTCAAAATAATTCCGGCAATGCCCGGCAAAGTCAGAACGAAGCGGAACATGGTCAGCGCGCCGATCAGCAACACGATGTTCACCAGCAGCGCCAGGCAGGCGATGATGCCGGCAAAGCGATAGTAAATCGCAACGCACACCAGCGTGATAGCCAAACCGACGAGGCCGGCTAGAATGCTGGCGCGAATCGAATCTGCTCCAAGCGTCGGCGATACGCTGCGTTCTTCTTCGATGCTCACCGGCGTTTGCAACGGATTCTCCAGGACACTGGCGAGACCACGCGCTTCTTTTTCGGCAAAATGACCAGTGATCACTGCGTCGCCGCCATAAATGGCATCGCGAATGACCGGCGCAGATTGGATAATGCCGTCCAGAACAATGGCGAACCGGTGGCCTTTGTATTGCTCGGTGATCTGCCCGAATTTTTTCGCGCCCTCGCTATCGAACTTCAACTGCACGGTCCAGCCTTCATTGCCGTAATAGGCATTCGATCCGCTCACCCGATCGCCGCCAAGGTCGGCTTTCTTTTTCACGAGCAAACGCTCGACGGTCGCCTTCTCGTTATCTTCGGCAGCATGTTTGTAATTCTCGATTTTGTATTCCGGCGGTACTACCTCGGTTCCTTTGTCGATCGCAGCCAGTCGTTCGCCGTTATCTGGATAAACCAGGCGGAATTCGAGCTTGGCTACTTTTGAAAGTTGTTCGCGCGCCTCCTGAATCTTCGCGGTATCGAGTCCCGGAATCTGGACCAGGATTCGGTCCTGGCCGACCGGGCTGATGATGGGTTCGCCGGCGCCGAAATAATCGACGCGCTTGCGGATAACTTCCACAGCCTGATCGAGCAAACCAGGGGTGATCGGCTTATCCTTGTCGACTTGCTGGAGCTTGATCAGAAACGAGGTGCCGCCCTTGATGTCGAGGCCCAGCGCGATCTTTTTCTCCGGCGGCCAGATCGTTGCAATACTGAATGCGATCAGTAGCGCAGCCAGCAGGGCAGCCAGGAGTCGTTTTCGGAGCCCGTAATCAGTGGCAAAATACCAGCCGAAGAGGATGAGCAACAACAGCCCGATGAAAAATGTGAACGCGGGACTCATTCCAATTGCCGACTGCTGATTGCTGATTGCTGCTTGTCGATCTTGGCGCTCATCCGCAGATCAGCTAGTCCATTACTCCAACACCCCATCACCCCATCACTCCGCTGCTTTCGCGACACTCGCGATGGCCGATTTTTCCATCTCGATCTTCACGTTATCGGCAACTTTTACGATCACGGTGGAATCTTTCACATTGGCAATGAGGCCGTGAATGCCGGAACCGGTAACGACGCGATCACCGGTCTTGAGCGCACTGATCAATTTTTGCTGTTCCTTTTGCCGGCGTGCCTGCGGACGAATCCCAATAAAATAGAAGATGATCAGGACAAAGATGAGCGGGACGAAAAGATTGAATCCGCCACCGGGACTGGCGGCGCTCCCGGGCGAGCCGGTCTGCACTTGAGCTAAGAACGTGAGTAAAATCATCAAGTAGTAGACGGGAGTCGGAGCTTAATCTTACTCGCGCCGGCTGCAATTCTTTAGTTCGAAGACGAAGCTTGCGACCGTCACCACGCAATTTTCAGGAGGAAATCGAATCACTGTAATCAATTCACGGCCCCGCCTTTGGCGCCGGGCGCAAGTTTCTATTCGGCGCACATCCATTGATGGGCGAAAAAGATGGATCGGAGATGGTCGATCACGAGGGCATAAGATCGAGTTCCCGCCCTTTATAATTGGCAATGAAGTTGAACCGGAATTCATTAAACGTTGCGTTTTCGATGGCGGCGCGCGCCTGTCGCATCAGCTCGAGATAGAAATGCAAGTTGTGCAGGGTGATTAAACGTAGCCCGAGAATTTCTTCAGCTTTGATAAGATGACGGATGTAACCGCGCGTGTAATCCTGGCAGGCCGGGCAGGCACAATCTTGCTCGATTGGATTTTTGTCGCGCGCGAATTCGGCGTTCTTCAGGTTGAGCGTGCCCGTCGCCGCAAACGCGGTGCCATTGCGCGCCAGCCGGGTCGGCAACACGCAATCGAACATGTCCATTCCGCGCGCGATTAGCTCGAGCAATTGCGGCGGCGTGCCCAGTCCCATCGCGTAACGCGGTTTGTTGTCCGGCAAGAATGGCGCGCTCGCTTCCACCGCGCACATCATCTCCTCTTCCGGTTCGCCCACGCTTACGCCGCCAATGGCATATCCATCAAAACCAATTTCAACGGCGGCCAGTGCACTTTGCTTGCGCAATTCCGGAAACGTTGCGCCTTGGACGATGCCGAAGAGGAGAGGAGGATTGGCTTTAGCGGTGGCCGCGCCGCCCGCATTCTTAAGGTTTGCAGGCGACACGCCTGCCTCTACCGCGCGTTTACAGCGCCGCGCCCATCGCGTCGTCAATTCCCCACTTCGGGCCGCGTAGTCATAATCACACGGCCACGGAGGACATTCATCCAGCACCATTGCTATATCGCTGCCGAGCGCGGTCTGAATTTCCATGGCAAACTCCGGCGAAATAAAAGCCGGCGTCCCATTGACGTGATTTTGGAAATGCACGCCCTCCTCTGTGATCTTGCGTAGTTTCGCCAGCGAAAAAATTTGGTAGCCGCCACTGTCAGTCAGGATCGGTCCATCCCAGTTCATAAAGCTATGCAATCCACCAAAGTGCCGAATCACATCGAGTCCGGGTCGAACGAACAAGTGATAAGTATTCCCGAGAACGATTTGCGTATTGAGTTCGCCAAGCTCTCGCGAGCTGACCGCTTTGACGCTGCCCTGGGTTCCTACCGGCATGAACGCCGGGGTCTCGATCAGGCCGTGTTCAGTTTTGAGCCGCCCCGAGCGCGCTCTTGTGCTTTTATCGGTCGCTCTTACTTCAAACATTGGCGGAACCTTGGAAATGATCGCACAGCTCGCAAGCAATCAATCGTTTCGGCTGGGGGAAGATTCGCTTTGGCGGCTTTTTTATTGGGCTCTGATTGCGCTCGTTTTTGCCGGGGCGATTTGGCAACGCTTTAGGCTCCCACTCGATCCAATTGCCGATCCCGATACCTGGGGCTATCTCTCGCCCGCTCTCCGGAAATTAACCGGTGCCGAATTTGGTCACACCAACGGCCGAAATTTCGCTTATCCCGGGTTTCTCTTCTTGCTTCTCCGCCTTTTTGCGGATTTTCGCGCGATTACCATCACTCAACATTTCCTCGGGCTTTTGGCCGGTGCAGTTTTCTTACTTACCTGGAAGCGTGCGCGCATTTTCGTGTCGAATCCGCGGATCGGCCGCGTTGCTCACGATCTGCTGGGATTGGTTGGGGCCGCGATCTTTCTCCTGCAGTGGCAGACGATTGTTTTCGAGAAAGATATCCGGCCCGAAGGCATCTGCGCGTTTGTCGTCAGCATTACTTTTTATCTGCTAATCCAATTTCTTGCCTGTTTTTTTCTGAAGCACCGGCGCACGGCCACGGTTGCATATGCGATTGCGCTTGCCTTTACCGCAATCTTTCTCGCTTCGATCAAACCGAGTTTTGGTCTGGCTTCGCTTTTGGTATTGTCGCCAATCATTGCCTTGTTTGGGCGGAGTGGTTGGTCGTGGCAAAAGGTTTGGTTTTCTCTCGGGTTCGTCTTTAGCGCCGCCGTCCTTTTGTTGCCGGAACACTTTCTCAGTCGCAATGATGAAATGAGCCGGACATTCTTGCCGACCACGCTTTTCGTATTTCATGCCGAGCTTATTCGTGACCAGTTGGCAAACGATTTGGCAAAAAATGTCAGTCTTCCATATCCGCGCGATCGGCTGGAACGCCTCTACCTTGCGCTGCGGACCGAGATCGAAAAATCTCGTACGGCTCGGCAGTACGCCTACCGGTCCCTCGGCTTTGACGCTGATTTTCTGATGTACGATCCCAACTCAATCGCGGTCCAAGCCCGTCGCGAATTTCGTGGTGATGTTGCAGCGCTTTGCGCGTTTTACCGGTTTTATTACGGGCGGATTTGGGAAAAACGGCCGCTCCAGGTTCTGGCAAAGGTTGCGCGGCAGATGCAAATTTTCTATCTGCCGTACTGCCGGGCCTATGACCCTAGAATAAGCCGAAAGCTGGGCGGCGAATATCAATATAGTGTCGTTTCTCTCAGTGACCCAATCTGTCGCAAAGTCTGGATGGGTTATCCGCCGGCTGTGGATTTCATGAACCGGACGGAAGAGCTTGCCCGGCGCGAGTTGCGCTTTCGACAGCCTCTGCTTCTTCCACTAATTCCGATAGCTGTTTTGCTGATGTCGATTAGCTATTCGACCTCGCTTGCCGTAGCTCTCGTTCTTGCCGTGATCGTTGCCCTAACTTCAGGGCGCTGGCGACGGCTGCACTGGATCGCGGCCCTGGTCGTGTTCTGGTTCTCATTTAACGCAGCCTGTTGCCTTGAAGTGGCAACCATCACTTCGCTCGAGATTCACCGTTACATGACCGTGCAAATGTATTCTACTCTGTTGGCACAGCTTCTCGGCTTGTGGTTTATCCTCGAATTCGTTGTGCAAATGTGGGAGTGCCGAAGGCAAGGTGCGGTTCAACCAACAGGAGCAGGCGATAAACCATAACTCTTGCGCAAGATTGGGCCGTGCTTCGAAATGATGGGGCAGCTCGCCAGCAGGCAATCATTCCGCCCGGGAAAAGATTTGCTTTGGCCGATTTGTTATTGGGCTACGGTCGCATTCATCTTTGCCTGGGCGGTTTGGCAACGCTTTAAGCTGCCGCTGGATCCAATTGCTGATCCCGATACCTGGGGTTATCTTTCGCCCGCGCTGCGAAAATTGACCGGTGCCGAATTTGGTCACAGTCAGGGCCGTAATTTTCTCTATCCGGGTTTCCTCTATTTGGTGTTGCGCGGTTTCGGAGATTTTCGGGCGATCGGGGTCGTACAGCATTTACTTGGCCTGGCCGCGGGCGGGTTATTTTTGCTTACCTGGCGACGTCTCCGTGTCTTTGTCCCGGACTCGTTAGTCAATCCTTCCCTTCATGATGCATTCGGCTTGGCCGGCACCGCGATTTATCTTCTCGCCAGTGATACTAATCGAACTGAGACGCAGCTTCGACCTGAAGGCGTCTGCGCCTTTTTGATCAGTATTAATCTCTATTTTGCGGTTCAGT
>QHRA01000151.1 GCA_003221295.1 Verrucomicrobiota bacterium
GCCCTGATTAAACCGCCTACCTGCAGGTGGAATCGAAGTCGCCTGAGCCGAAGAAAATGCGGGTTGGGCAGTGTGCCGTCAAATTCTTTCCCCGTCCCTCCGTCATCCCGAGCAATACTCGAGGGATCCCGTTGAAGTTGCCTGGCACTGTTGAAAAGCTTTGACTCATGATTGGTTAGGCGTTGGCAATAGGAAGCTGGAGAAGCGCTCGACGCCAGAGGCGGTAGAGGTTGTAAGCCAGACCAAGCAGGAGAGCTTGTTTGCGTTGGGTAATAAGCGAACGGCCCGGAGCACGAGCGGAGAGTTTGCGTTTGATGGCACTAAAAACGGTTTCGGCATGCACCCGCTGGCGATAGGCTTTGGCTGGAAAAGCCGCCCGCATTTGAGCTCGCACTCCGTGGAGCTTCCACTCTGGCCTCGTGCGTTTAGCTGGAATGATACTCTTTGCACGGCATTGCTCGCGGATGTGCCGATGATTGCGTTCACTATCAAACTCGGCATCGGCCAAGACCGTGGTGATAGGCAGAGTGGTCACTACCTCATCCAGCAATGGGCGCAAGGTGGCGCAATCATTGACTGGTCCTTGATGCGCCTTTTGCGCCAGGATCAGGCGCCGGCGCGTATCGATGGCAAGAAGCCATTTGAGCCAATAACGCCACGGCATGGGAGCACCACCATGCTGCTCGCGCCGGCGAATGAAAAACGTGCTGATGGCCCCAGGGGCCAAACCGGTCGCGTCCACCGCCACAACAATCTTTGTTCTGCTCGAGCCCGGCTTTTTTTTCTGCAAACGGCGCACCACCTCAGCCAAAGCCTGCCCGATGACGCGCTCTTCCAAGCGCAACATGAAACGAAAAAGTGTGCTGTGATCAGGCACCGCTTGTACCTCCAATGCCCGCCGCAACTCTCCATGCTCGCCCAGGCGAATCTCGGCCCCGCGGAAAGTCCAATCCTCATATCGCATCAGACACAGAATGGCCAGCAACTGAGGTTGGGTAAAACGTTGCGGCGAAAAACGGTGACTGTAAGAAGGCAAAACTTCCCGCGCTACTTCCAGCGCGACACGGGCAAATGGCACCAGTCCAACTTCGCTCATGCCCTCCCTATTTATACACAACGACCCAGAGTACAAGTACCTTTTCAACAGAGCCAAGCTACCTTAAAGGTTTCGCGGCGGGATCCCTCGACTGCGCTCGGGATAACGTTGTAGCGGCGTTTGTGTCAAACGCGCAACTTCTTGCACCGATCCCTGCCGACGACGTCCCCACCCAGCGCGGTGAACTTAACCGCAATTTCATCTTCGGTCATGGGATCGCGCGGATCGCCCTTAGGAACGTCAACACGAGTGAAGTGTGATTTGCCATCGTTGGTGGTGATCGTTACGCGACTCGGCTGGAACTTGGGGAAGAGGGCCTCGAACTCCTCGTTCGCGACAACTTTCACTTTATCCATGATTGGAATAAGCGCTTTATCCAGCACGCGTTCTTCTTTGAACTGCAGGGGTGTTACCATCCCATCGACCAATCCCGCGGCCATGCAATACGGCAGGGAATGATCGGCCGTTTCTTTCGAGTCGGGCCGATACTTGTGTGGATCGCCCAGAATGTCCGCAGCGCGTGCAATTACTTCCACTTTGATTTCCTTAACATCGTTAGCTTTGATCTTGTGTTCCTTGACCGTTTTCATCATGGCGGTCAGCGGCGCGTGACTGAGCGCCTCGACCGGGAAACTCTTCATCCCACAATCGAGAATGCGATAATGAGACGCTTTCGAGTTGGGCAGGTCTTTAACTAACGCCTCGCCGTCGAACGCCGCCGGTTGTCCCTTGTATTGAACATGCTTGAACACGGCGAACAGTCCCTCCTTGCCATCGATGATGTGTTCGGGCCCGGAGAACCCCTCGCGAGCCAGAAGCGCGCTCTCTGCCCCCATTCGTCCCGCCCACGGATCAACCGTGTTCTTCATGTTGGTCAGCTTCCCGGCCGTGACCGCCCCCGGACAAAATGTTCGCGCCGCGCTGATACCAATGGCGGAAACCATTTGTTCCGGTGTGAGATTGAGGGCCCGGCCGGCTGCGACTGGGGCCGCGAACGCGCTCAAGGTGGCATGATGCCATCCATATTCGCGCACGCCCGGCCGTCCGATTTCACAGAGCCGCATTTCGATTTCGTAGGCAATGATGGTGGCCAAAATCAGATCCCGACCACTCAGACCTTCGCTTTCACATAACGCGAGCGGCGCGGCGATGAGATCGCTGGGATGACACGGATCTGCTTTCCAATAGATGTCGTTGTAGTCCATCGCGCGAATCATGTGGCCATTCAAAAACGCCGCATCGACCGCATTGGTCTTGAAGCCGGAGACAAACGCCGTTGCTCTGCCCTTCCCTCCGCCCTCGCCACCGGACGAGTCCGCCGTGGCGGACATCGCGCGATAATGCTTTAGCAAGATCTTCGCGTCATCCTGCTGGCTACCGCCCAGCGCGCAACCTATGGAATCGAACCAAAATAATTTCGCCGCTTCAATCGCCGCCGGCGAAAGGTCCTCGTACTTAAGCGCGCAAGCCCATTCGGCGATAACGTGCGACAGCAGATACTTCGATTCGGTTGGATTCTGTGACATGATGATCTCAGGTAGTGGTACAGTTTTAAATTGCCGGGTAGGCGTTGGCAACATCCCATGGTCAGGCGACTTGGTTATGACCCCGTCCCCGACTCGCGTGGCTTCGTGAAAATGGGGAAGGGACGCAGGGCATGCCGCCTACGACTTCAATCTGCCGTCCCGAGATCAAAGTCTTGCAGTCGAATTTTTATGCACCGTAGCCGGGAATTTTTCGGAACGGTGCGCCAATATCATCCCATCGTTAGGCGGCCGCACCAACGCAGTCAAAGCTTGTTTTGCACTCGGCAGATGGTCAGGAACAATCTGCACAATTGTGCCGAGTGTTACCCGACTAAAAAGCGCGGCCACATCGTTGGACCTCATTCGGATGCAACCGTAGCTGGCTGGACGCCCGATCATTTTCTCTTGGGGCGTGCCGTGAATGTAAATGCATCGGCTAAAAGCATGCGCGTTGGCCATTTCCAGACCGCGCAACCAAATGATGCGGGTGACAATGGGATCACGCCCGGGCGCATTCGGCTGGAGAATTTCGCCGGTCCAGTGGCGATTGTGAAACACGGCTCCCGCGGGCGCGTTGTCGCCAATTTTTTGCACGATTTGCAGAAACCCAAGTGGCGTTGTCATCCGTCCCCAATCATCGCCCAGACCGAATTTGGAAGTGGAAACGCGATAAGTGATTGGCTTCACGCCGCTCTGGACAAACGTTAGCTTTTGGTCGCGCACGCTGATGATGATTCGGCCGGCAGGCTCGGTCAAAAGTTCGGCACTGCGAGCCAGCGAAATACAAGCGAAGAGGGCAAGGGCCGCAACGCAGAAACGAAGCATACTCGATGATTTACTCTAAACCCGACAGCCGTATATTGGACTTTAGTCCTATGGGTTCAATGGCGCGACGGCCTTTCGACCCGACACCCCGGCTCCCTTAGAGGCCCAGCGAACACGGGCGGCATCTTCAGCATGAGGATGAACAGGAGTCACTGGAAAGTGCCGAAACGCAAAGCAAAGTTCATCGCCAAGTCGCCGTTGGAAAGCGATCTTTGATTCGGCCATTTATTATTCTTTAACGCTCACCGGCGTGCCTTCGTCAGCGGCGTTGTAGAAATGCTCGGCCATTCCTTTGGGCAACCGGACGCAGCCATGCGACGCCGCATAGGGCGGGACGTAGCCCTGGTGCATCGCGTAGCCGCCTCTAAAAAACATGGCGTACGGCATTCGTGCCCCGTCGAAATGCGTTCCGGGTGGCCGGCGATCCTTGCGCGAGTCGACGTTGGACTTCACTACGTCGCCCCCCTTGTCGACGTAGTCGCCGAAGATGCTCGAGACGTGGTCTCTGCTCTTGGAGAGAACCTGGTAATACCCCGGCGGAGTCGAAAAGCCACGCTTGCCGGTGGAGACGGTCGATTCCCCTTCCAATTTCTTGCCTCTATAAAAGTAAGCCTTTTGTTCGGTAAGATAGACAATGATTCGTGGAGAGTCCGAGCCGCCTTCGTCATTCCACCAGCCGGAAGGTATCGGGGTGGGCAAAGCTCCAGCCACAGGTTGCTGCACTCCGGGTGGCAACTCTCCGCAGCTACTGAAAAAGATCGCAATCGCCGTCAGGGGGAGAAGCCTAACGAGTTGGATCGATTTCATGAAGCGCGGAAAGTATGCAGCGAGTGTCTCCTTCGAGTTTTGTTTAATGGCACAAAAATAAGGAGATTTTTGCGACTCTCCATTGGACTTTGGTCCCATATGCGAACCCTCATTACGCAACCAAATTCAAACCTACGAAAAACATTCAACTCATTCCCGAAACAGAATTCCGATGAGAACGTTCAGCGCAATGGGGACATGCGATTTTTGTTCGACAAGTCAGGTCCATTTTCGGTGCGACTTCTGCTGCAACTATCCGCTGGAAATCCGAGCCACCAGCTTCAATGAGCGACGATCCAACAGAAGCTTTACCTTCGCGGGGCAGGAGCTTGCGAATTTTGGTCGT
>QHRA01000178.1 GCA_003221295.1 Verrucomicrobiota bacterium
GTCCTCGTATGCTTGAGTGCGCCACGCCGATACCTCCAGCCTGGCATGAGGAGCAGCTTTCCGTACGCGCTCGAGAAGCGTTGGCAGCAGAATCGTGGACCCGTGGTCTGTCATGGCCACTCGAAAACGTTCCTGGCTTCGTGCGGGAGAGAATTCCTCGCCTTGCACCATGGCTCCAAGCCGACCCATGATCGATTCCAGCTCGCGCAATACACGTTCTCCCCGCGGTGTCCGCTCATAAACGCGTCCCGTGCGAACGAGGAGAGGATCTCCGAATGTTTCGCGCAGCCGGTCCAGCGCTCGGCTCATCGCGGGTTGGCTTAGGAAAGAGCGCTTAGCGGCGCGGGTCACGTGCCGTTCTTCCAAGAGCGCATGGAGCGCGTGCAAAAGATTCAGATCAACGTCCCGTAAATGCACCTCACGCATAATAGATATGCTAACAATGCATTTTTAGAATGATAAGCACAGCGTATTTTCAATCATGAAAACATCACTAACAAAAAGCGCGATCGTCACCGGCGCGTCTGGTGGAATCGGACGTGTGGTGGCGAAAAGACTAGCAAACGATGGCTTCGCAATCACAGTGCATTATGCCGGCAACCCGGCTAAAGCTGAAGCAGTCGTAGCTGAAATTAACAATGCCGGCGGAAAAGCCATTGCCGTGCAAGCGGATGTGGCGAAGGCCGCGGATGTCGAGAATCTCTTTAAAAAGACGCTCGAAGCGTTTGACAAGGTCGACGTGGTCGTGCACTCGGCCGGAATTATGCCCCTGCTTCCAATCTCTGGAGGCAATGTCGAGACTTTCGACAAAGTAATCGCGACCAATTTGCGCGGAACTTTTCTGGTGTTGGGACAAGCGGCACAGCACGTTCCCGCAGGCGGGCGCATTATCGCTTTCTCAAGCAGCGTCATTGCAAAGTCTTTTCCGACCTACGGTCCTTACATCGCTTCCAAAGCGGGCGTGGAAGGCCTGGTGCGGGTTCTTGCCAATGAATTACGAGGCCGCAACATAACGGTCAACGCCGTGGCGCCGGGCCAGGTGCGAACGGACCTGTTCCTGAAGGGCAAGAGCGATGCACTGATCGACGAATTAAAGAAAATGAATCCGCTCGAACGGCTCGGCATGCCAGAAGACATGGCAAATCTAGTGTCATTCCTTGCCGGTCCTGAGGGGGGCTGGATCAACAGCCAGGTTGTGCGCGCCAATGGCGGCTTCGCCTGACCCTTTTTCAAATCTTGATTTTGTTGCATCTGAAAATTCGAACCAGAAAGAAAAATTCAACATGAAGAAGATCATCATCATCACCGGTGCTTCGAGTGGGTTTGGCGCTTTAACTGCGCGCGCTTTGGCAAAAGCAGGCCACACTGTCTATGCAAGCATGCGCGAGACCAGGGGCCGTAATGCGCCACAGGTCGAAGAGGCGAAAAAGTTCGCCAAGGATAACGATGTCGACCTGCGTGCCATCGAACTGGACGTTTCGTCGCAAGAATCTTGTGACGCAGCCATCCAGGAAATCATTGCCAAGAACGGTCGCCTCGACGTGGTCATTCACAACGCCGGACACATGGTTTTTGGTCCGGCCGAAGCGTTCACGCCCGAACAACTCGCTGAGTTGTATGACGTCAACGTCCTAAGCACGCAACGAGTGAACCGTGCAGCATTGCCTCAGTTGCGCAAGCAAAGAAGGGGTCTTGTGGTTTGGGTGTCGAGCAGCAGCTCCGCGGGCGGAACGCCACCCTATCTGGCGCCGTACTTCGCGGCCAAGGCCGGGATGGATGCATTGGCCGTAGTCTACGCGCGTGAACTGACTCGGTGGGGCATCGAGACCTCCATCATTGTTCCAGGCGCCTTCACCGGCGGCACGAACCACTTCGCGCATGCCGGTTCTCCCGCAGACAAAGCACGAGTCGCCGAATACGAAGCGGGTCCTTACAAGGGTTTCGCCGACGAAGTGCGCGAGGGCTTTGCCTCAATTGTACCAGCCAATGCGGACGTAGCCGCCGTCGCGGACGCCATCGTGAAGGTGGTCGATACGCCATTTGGCGAACGGCCTTTCCGCGTCCACATCGATCCGACGCAGGATGGAGCGGACGTGGTCAATATGGTTTCGGATCGGGTCCGTGCCGAGCTTCTCCGTAGGATTGGGCTGGGAGATTTGCTTGCACCACGGGATCTGACAACCGAATTGCAAAGCGCCGCATAGTCACAGACTACCCACGAATTGGTTGAGTTCGGATGACGAACGCGGCGTGGTGTACGTCCGCGCGCTCAGCGATCAGCAAACAATCATGGAAAATGCATGACGAATATTTGCAGATTGCATTTTGCTCATTTACCAATGCCCATTGAAACGCTCCCGCGTCTTTCCGAAGACTTTGGGCGGATCACGTTTGTTATCAAACGCGACGACCAAACCGGGCTCGCCTTTGGCGGCACGGTTACGTTCAAGCTAACTCTTCGGCCACGCGCGCAGTGCCACTTGCGCGACTCGACGTAGTTGATCGGGACTGGCGCCGTCGGCTCCCTGGACCGCCATTCCCTGCAGCACAGTTATCACGTAACGGGCCAGTTCGGCTGGGTCAGCGTTTTTCGGAAGATCCCCTTCCCGCTTTGCGCGTTGAAGGCGACGACGCAACGCAACTTCGCTGCCGGCGCGGCGCCCGGCTGCTTCCTTCCGAACGGAGGCCGCCGCAGTTCCGACCGCCAACGCACCCTGGACCATGAGGCATCCTGCTGGAAACCTCGGATCACCCGCCATCCTGGCCGCACCGAAGAATATTTGTTCGATGACATCCCGCGCCTTCGGCGCCGCCAGAGCCTTGCCAAAATAGGCAAGCGGTCCGTCAACGTATCGATCGAGAACCTTTCGAAAGAGCTCCTCTTTGTTGCCAAAAGCAGCGTAAAGACTAGGCCGATTGATGCGCATGGCCCGCGTCAGGTTTGAGAGCGATGTGCCTTCGTAACCTTTCGCCCAAAAAACGTGCATGGCGCGTTCCAAGGCCGCGTCAGGATCGAAGGCGCGGGGTCGTCCGGGTTGTGCTGCCGTAGTTTCTAATTTCATACCGATGAGTAAATAAATCCCTTGACACGTTTTTGTCCAGCGTTTAGTTTTATACCATTCGATACATAATCAACCACAAACATCATTGAGGAGAAAAACAATGACTAGGAAACTTGAAGGAAAGATTGCACTCATTACAGGCGGTTCGCGCGGTATTGGCGCCGCCATCGCCAAACGTTTGGCCGCAGACGGAGCGAAGGTAGCCATCACATACTCGAAAGGCGCCGATGCGGCGGCGTCGGTGGTCAAGGAAATCGAATGCGACGGTGGAAAAGCGATCGCGATTCAGGCTGACGCGGCCGATGCCGACGCCGGCAAAGCCGCGGTCGAAAAGACGGTCACGACTTTCGGCCGCCTCGACGTCCTGGTAAACAATGCCGGCACGGCCATTCCGAAAACGTTTGAGGAGACGACGCTGGAAGAGATGGATCGTGTGCTCGACATTAACGTCCGTGGCGTGTTCATCGCGACGCAGGCGGCGCTGAAGCACATGAAGAGCGGCGGTCGCATCATCATGATCGGTTCGTCCGTGGGTGAGCGTGTCCTGGTGCCCGGCCTTGTCCCCTATGCGGCCACGAAGGGAGCCGTAAAGATATTTACTCAGGCGCTGTCCAGAGAGGTCGCGAGCCGGAGCATTACGGTCAACAACGTTCAGCCGGGTCCGATCGACACGGAGTTGAATCCCGCCGCGAGCGAGTGGGCGGTGCCGCAAAAAGCCGCCACCGCACTCGACCGCTACGGGCACGTCGATGAGATCGCTGCAATGGTCGCGTTTGTCGCCGGTCCCGAGTCTTCATACATCACCGGAGCAAATCTCACCGTGGATGGCGGAATGAATGCCTGAATCAAAGGAGAAATGATATGCGCGCAATGAGAGCCGAAACATTTAGTGGTTATGAAGGGCTGAAGCTCATCGAACTTCCAAAACCGGCGGTTACGAAGGGAAAAGTGATGGTGCGAATCACCGCGGCCGGCGTCACGCCGCTGGACTACACGATTCTCTCCGGCAAATTTCACGGCTCGAAGGCGCCGTTAGTCCTGGGCAACGAAGGAGCGGGCGTGGTGGAGGAGGGAGGCGGAACGGACTTTCCCGTCGGCTCACGTGTGATGTTCTTCGGCACCTATGGCGCTTTTGAAGATGGAACCGATAGTGAGTGGGTTGCCGTACGGAAAGAAGACCTTTGCCTGATTCCTGACAATGTCGACGACGTGAGTGCCGCAGGTATTCCGGTCGCGTATCTCACCGCGCAGGTTGCTCTTACTCTGGCTGGTTTTCAGACAGGCAAAACTGTTCTGGCACCGGCGATCGGAGGATCGATCGGCAATGCAGTGACGCAATTGGCGCGCGGCTTGGGCGCGAAACACGCCATGTCCAGCACGACCAATCATGCGAAAGCAGAGCAGGCGAAGGCGCTCGGATTCAATGAAGTCGTCGATACCTCCTTGGAGAAGTTAGGTGACGGCGTGCGTCGTATCACGAGCGGTTACGGCGCAGACATTGTGGTCGACGGAATCGGTGGTGAAGTCTTGAGCGAGGGGCTCGGAGTACTCGCGTTGGGCGGAAGCCTCACAACACTGGGGTATTCCGCAAGCCGCAAGACAACCATTGACGTGACAAATCTCATTGTGCCACAGGCCAGCATCCGGGGTCTCAACATGTTCGCTCAGCCGCAGGCTGCTATTACTGACGCATGGAACGTTATTGTCTCTCTACTTAAATCCGGCGCGATCAAGCCGATTGTGGCTAAGACCTTTCTGCTGGCAGAAGCGGCTGATGCTCTACGGTACCTAATTGAGGGCCGTCCCTTCGGCAGGGTGGTCCTAACAATCTGAAGAACGTACGATCATAAGATAAGCTCCGAGCAGAAAAGGAGACGAAACATGAAAGAAAAACAGATTAAGTTTCCGGGTCCGGATCACCCGATTTCCATCCAGCGGAATCCAGCTCGCGTCGTAGTATCGGCCGCAGGCCGGATGATTGCCGATACGGGCAATGCCCTGACGCTCCGGGAAGCGGACTATCCGGCCGTTCAATACATTCCACGTGAGGACGTGGATTTCTCCCAGTTGGAGCGGACGGATCATGCAACCTACTGTCCGTATAAAGGCGACTGTAATTACTACAGCATTCCCGCTGGAGGAAAGAAGGCTGTCAATGCGGTGTGGTCGTATGAGAATCCGTTTCCTGCTGTTGCGCAGATCAGGGGGCATGTCGCGTTCTATCCCGACCGGGTCGATGAGATAGCAGAGCAACTTCCAACCACGGGCGCATCGTCAAAGAGCAGTCGCAGTTAACGAGGAGAAATTATTATGAGTCAGACGATTGAGGAGAAAAACAAAGCGCTGGTGCTCGAGGCCTTCGACGCATTGTTTAACAAACGGGACTACGCGGCCGCTGAGAAGTATTGGTCGCCTAACTATATCCAGCACAGCGCGCACATTGAGCCGGGTCGCGATGGACTGTTCAATTTGATCCGGAGCACACCCGACACCCTGCGTTACGAACACCAGCTTATCGTCGCGGAAGGGGATTACGTGATCGTCCACGGACGTTTCACAGGATACGGCCGGCCGGTTGCCTGGATCGCCGCGGATATTGTCAGGGTCGAGAACGGCCGCCTCGCCGAACACTGGGATGTTCTGCAGGATGAAGCGACCAAAGCCCAATCGAAGAGCGGGCTACCGATGTTTGGCGATCGCTTCACTGCCTGATCCTACTCGCCCATCCAACTCAAATCCCGGAGACTTTTATGAAACTCACCGAAAACACCAGTTTTCATCACAGGCGGGCACGGGCATTGGTCGTGAAGATTCGAGAAACGGGAGTTTCGCAGCTACTGTAAATCTGTCGACCATGAAAAACTAAACTTTGCGCGAAATTCCTTTCACGGGCGTCCGCCTCGGGTTCGATAGCAGCAAAAGCTTCGATGAGGTGCTGTCGTCGCTTCTGGCCGATGTAGGCGACAAGCCGCTGCCGATTAACGAGATTGCTGCGAAGTTCGAAAACTGGGATTCCTATAAAAAAGAAATTGAGTCTCACGTAGGGCCAAGCGGTTTCATCCTGTTCGCCAGGATCGATCACGGCGCATGGATCAAGAAAGTCGGTATCCGAAGGAAGGCTTTGCGATTGATCATTGGAAATCCAACGTTTGCCATCACCATGTTGCGTCATGACTTGACGGCAGGGCTGTTCGCGCCCGTTGAACTCATTCTCATTGCAGAAGGCGATGATCGCTGCAGCCTGACCTATGTGAGGCCTTCGTCTCTGATGGTGGTCGAGACAAATGACGCTTTACTCGCTGCCGCAAGGCAACTCGATGCCAAACTTGAGGCACTGGCCAGAAAGGTGACCAGCGCTTAGTGCGTCCTAAAGTAGCAATCTGTTGATGGTTTCGATCGATTTGGCGACAACCCCGTTGATGGCGATTTTAAGATTGGATTTTGCTCATTTTCCGACCGCGATTCGGCAGGCTTCCGCGAGCCTTGCTTCAAATTAGATCCTTCGCGTAGGCAAACAGCGCCGGCGCGCCGCCGGTGTGCCAGAATAAAACCGTTTCATCTGACCGGAAAACTTTGTTGCGAATCAAATCAACCAGCGCTCCCATCGCGCGCCCGGTGTAAAAGGGGATCGAACACGATGCCTTCGCGCGAAGCGAGCAAACGAATCACCTCGCACTCAAGGTCGCCAACTACGCCGTAGCCGCCGCCAAGATAATCGTATAGGACGTTGAAATCCTGGGTCGCGAAATGGGCGTTGAAGCCGATATATTTGGCAGTCTCGTTGGCGATATCGGCCAACTCGCACTCGTAAGTCGCGCCGTCACTGTCGTCCTTGTCGATGCTGACACCGTGCAGCTTGCCGGTGAAGCCGGTAACCTTGGCGCCGACAACAATGCCCGCTTGCGTTCCACCGGAACTTGAAGCGAAGACGACGTGGTCAACGCACCGATTCATCCCATTCAACTGTTCAGCCAGCTCCATCATTGCGAGCACGTAGCCGGTCGCACCGACGCCATTAGAGCCGCCAACCGGAATTATGTATGGCTTACTGCCTTCGTTACGAAGTTGATCTGGAATCTCATTCAGTTTGGCTTCGCGTTTAGAAGGTTGAACCCAATGGATGCGTGCCCCGAGCAATTCATCGAGCAGTAAATTGCCATTCGGCAGCTCGGGTTTCGTGCCATTCAGCAACAGCTCGCAGCACAAACCCGCTCTGGCCGCAGCTGCTGCGGTTTGACGACAGTGATTCGATTGCACCGCGCCCGCTGTGACCAGCGTATCCGCCCCCTGCTCCAGCGCCTGGCCAAGAAGAAACTCGAGCTTGCGCGTCTTGTTGCCGCCAAGGGCAAGGCCAGTTTGATCGTCGCGCTTGATCAGTAACTCTGGCCCACCGAGCTCTCGCGAAAGCGACTTCAATTCTTCAATCGGCGTCGGCAGTTGGGCCAGAGGAAAACGTGGGCACACTTCAATTCTCATCAGACTTTTCTATCCCAATAATCGCGAACCTCCGAGCGACAGCGCAGCGAAAAGTTCTTCCGGCGTCTTGCCTTCGTAAAATTGAATCGGTGCAAGTCGATCGTTGCCGCCGAAGATTGCAGTAACAGATTGGCCGTTGAAGGGCCAGCCACCATCTCATATTAGGGTCAATTCTAACTAGTGACAGTTCATTAAGGACGAAAGGGATCTAGCGCTCATTTGCCGTAACTCAGTCGCCATATTGTGCCGTTGCCGTCTTCGCTGATGAGAAGGCTGCCGTCTTTGGCGACAGTGATTCCGACGGGCCGACCCCAGACTTTGCCATCGGGCGTGACAAAGCCGGTCACGAAATCTTCATACTCGCCGCGTGGTTTGCCGGTGGAATGATCAAACGGCACTCGCACGACTTTGTAGCCGGTGCGTTTCATCCGGTTCCATGAGCCGTGGAACGCGGCGAAGACATCCCCCTTGTATTCCGCCGGGAACTGGTCGCCGTTGTAAAAGCATAAATTGAGCGTGGCCGAGTGCGCCTGCACGAGCAGATCGGGAACGATTACTTTGTCGGCAAGTTCAGGATGTTTTCCTTTGTGCCGCGGATCAGGGTGGTTACCGAGGTAAAACCATGGCCAGCCATAAAATCCGCCGGGGCGCACACTGCTGATGTAATCCGGCGGCAAATCTTCGCCGATTTCATCCCGTTCGTTTGTGCTCATCCAGAGCTCGTTACTGCCGGGCCGGAACGCGATCCCGACGGCATTGCGAATCCCCCACGCGTAAACTTTTCGATCCGTTCCGTCGGGGTTGAACTCGAAAATCCGGGCGCGATCAGCCTCCCAAGCATTGTCGGAAACATTCGAACGCGAACCGATGGAGACGTACATCTTTTTGGCATCGGGCGAAAAGACGATATCGCGAGTCCAATGTCCACCGCTGCGCAAATGCGCCGCGCCACCGGAAAGATGTGCGCTCAATTCTTCTGCCGGTCCACGAGCTTTCAGATCGCCATTACGATAGGGGAATCGAATTACGCCATCGGTATTAGCGACGTACAAAAATTGTGGATCGTCACCTGGTGGATAAAACGCAATCCCGAATGGTTTGTTTAGACCGCTTTCTGCAAAGATCTCGGTTACGTCCGGCTTACCGTCGCCGCTGGTGTCACGCAACACTTTGATTTGATTGGCACGACTCTCCACGACAAAGATGTCGCCATCGGGCGCGGTGAGGAGAAATCGCGGATCCCGAAAACCACTGGCGTAGAGTTCGATCTTGAAACCCGGCAGGCCTTGAGGCTGAGCGTCAGGCGGCCGGCGCGCGACACGCGGCGGATTAATTGCAAGGACATTTGAACTCGGCGGAGGCAAATCCTGAACTGTGATCTTGTGTCGCACTCCTGGCAGATTGCTTCTCCAATCGCCCATTGCGGCCTTTCCAGTGAGCAAAGTGTCGCTTTCCGGGGCCGCTTCCACTTGGACGGCAAGATTCAAAGCGGCTGCGATGAAGAGCCCAAAGGAAAGAACACAGATAGCACGGCGATTTTCCATTCACGTTTCAATCGCTTCGCACCGAATGATCGCGTGGATTGGGAGGCACTGTTCCCGGCGCGTTTCTGGGGAGCGCAGGCTGCTAGCCTGCAGGTCTCGGCAGCTTGCCGAGACCGAGAAATGGTATCAGGAGCAATCGCGTTTGCAAAGAGGTTGCCGGCTTGATCGTTCAAAACGAGCTGCGCTGTCTTCTTCGAAAGGTAGAAAAAAGGATTCCCTCTTAAGAGGTAGAAATTATTCTTTCCTCTGCCTTATGGCCAGCGGCCCATCAATCGACGAAAACAAGCGGGGAGGACAAAACAATATGAGAAGGAATAATTCGACAAAAACTACAGAGCTTCGCCAGAGACGCGACGCTCCACTGACAACCCCGACCGATCTAACACGTTCTGCTACCAAGGACATTGCCGGGACCATGAACGCCATTCTCGCGGACGTCTTCGCGCTCTACCTGAAAACGAAAAATTTCCATTGGCACATGAGCGGTCCGCATTTCCGCGATTATCACTTACTCCTCGACGAACATAGCGACCAACTTTTCGCGATGACCGATCCGATTGCGGAGCGAATTCGAAAGCTGGGCGGACTCACCATCAAATCGATCGGCCACATCGCACGGATTCAGCGCGTCCTCGATAACGACGCGGACTACGTCGACCCGGCGGACATGATCGCCGAGTTGGCCGAGGACAACCAAACACTCGCAGCGCGACTACGCGAGGCGCACAACGTGTGCGACGAGCACCGTGACGTTGCCACCGCCAGTCTTATCGAAGTTTGGATCGATGAAACCGAGCGTCGCACCTGGTTTTTATCGGAGATCAAACGCGGCAGGCAGCATTAAACCACTAAGAAGGAAGAAAAATTGCCATGCCATACGTAACTGTCGGAAAAGAAAACCGAGCTAACATCGACATCTATTATAAGGACTGGGGCAAAGGTCAGCCCATCGTGTTCAGCCACGGCTGGCCGCTCTCGGCCGATGATTGGGACACGCAGATGTTGTTCTTCCTCAAGAAAGGCTATCGCGTCATCGCCCATGACCGACGAGGTCACGGCCGCTCCACCCAGACCGGCGGGGGCCATGACATGGATCATTACGCCGACGACCTGGCGGCTTTGACGGCGCATCTTGATCTAAAAGGTGCGGTGCACGTTGGTCATTCCACCGGCGGCGGTGAAGTGGCGCATTATCTAGGACGGCATGGCGAAAGCCGGGTGGCGAAGGCTGCGCTAATCAGCGCGGTGCCACCGCTGATGGTGAAGACGGAGAAAAATCCCGGCGGCCTCCCCAAAGAGGTCTTCGATGGATTGCAGGGGCAGCTCGCGGCCAATCGCTCGCAATTCTATCGCGATCTGCCGGCTGGACCGTTCTATGGCTTCAACCGACCGGGCGTGAAATCGTCCGAGGCGGTCATCGGGAACTGGTGGCGCCAGGGCATGATGGGGGGCGCCAAGGCGCATTACGACGGCATCGTCGCCTTTTCGCAGACCGATTTCACCGACGACCTCAAGAAGATCACTGTGCCGGTGCTGGTGATGCATAGCGAGGACGATCAGATCGTTCCCTATATCGCTGCCGGACCCTTGTCGGCCAAGCTGCTAAAGAACGGGACGCTGAAGACCTACAAGGATTTCCCGCACGGCATGCCAACCACGCAGGCAGACACGATCAACGCCGACCTGCTCGCGTTTATCAAGAGCTGATTCGAAGGAAAGTTGGCGTCGTGAAAATGAATCGGCTCGTTTATACCGACGTCTGACTCGTTGGGCATCATGGAAGGTTTAACAACGATTCCAAGCAGGTTCGGCCCAAAGGAAACGATGGATCGTTTGGTAGCCGAGATTAACGCCAAAGGAATGAACGTGTTTGCCCGGATCGATCACGCTGCAGGCGCCGCAGAGGTTGGGCTAACGTTGCGCCCAACCGAACTCATCATCTTTGGTAACGCGCGCGGCGGGACGCCGCTGATGCAGTCGGTACAGACAGTTGGAATCGACCCGCCATTGAAAGTACTCGTCTGGCAAGATGCAGAAAGTAAGACCTGGCTTTCGTATAACGAACCTAGCTGGATCGCTCAACGGCATGGAATAATCAACTCACAACCAGTCATCGGCAATCTGACCGCCGCGCTGAAGGCGTTTTCGACAAATGTAGCGAACGGTCCATGAAACCGGGCAAGACACGCTTCAGCTGCCGCAGCGCGATTGAGTTGCTCCTTATCAGCGGCCTCGTCTTAGGAATTTCCGCGCTGACTCTTGGCATTGGATTGCTTCGCGCTGGTGTTCAGTCAGAAACCCTCGCGAACAGCAGTCAGCCAACCGCCGATCCCGATTGGTCGGAGCTGATTGCGACCATGGACAAGATGCACACGGCTATGGGAGCAATAGAGCGATCCGGCAATGCCGATGTTGATTTCGTTAGATTGATGCTTCCCCATCATCAAGCGGCAATCGACATGGCGAAAACCCAACTCTTGTACGGCAAGGATCCGCAAATGCGCAGGCTAGCGCAGGAAATCGTTACCGATCAACAACTCGAAATTGAATTGATGCGGCGCTGGCTGAAACAGCGCGAGTTAGCTTCGGCAAAAGACAATAAGACGTCAGCTCCTGACTCCGGAAAGGAGAACCAAAAATGAAAATGGCCCGTTGGTTACTGTCCCTATGTTTTTTGCCATGCGCTATGGCGGAACAAGCGCCCTGGGCTCGGCCAGATATTCCGATCTCCAGTCACGATCGCGTTTACACGGCGGACCAGACTTCCAATACCGTTTCCGTAATTGACCCTGCGGAGAATAAGTTGCTCGGCGTGATTAGACTTGGCGATCCAGTGCCGGGAGCGCTTAGTCCGCTCTACAAAGGACAGCTTCTTGTTCACGGACTTGGTTATTCGCCGGATTCCAAAACCCTTGCCGTGGTATCGGTTGGATCGAATTCGGTCACGCTCATCGACACGGCAACCAATAAAGTGAAAGGCGTCGTTTATGTCGGTCGCTCGCCGCATGAAGCATTCTTTACTCCGAACGGGCGTGAGCTGTGGGTGACCGTGCGCGGCGAGAATTACGTCTCAGTGATTGATCCTGTGCAAATGAAGGAGACTCGGCGAATTGAAATGGCCAACGGTCCTGGAATGACCATGTTTGGGCCTGACGGCAAGTACGCATTTGTCTGTTCCAGTTTTACTCCGGAACTTGCTGCCATCGACGTTGCCTCGCATCGAATTATTAAAAAAATTCCACAAGCGACTCCATTCTCGCCGAACATCGCAGTCACTCCGGAGAACGACGAAGTGTGGATCACGTTGAAGGACGCGGGCAAAGTGCAGGTCTACAGCGCGAAGCCGCCCTTTGCTCAGAAGGCAGTACTAAATACAGGGCCAATCACGAATCACGTGAACTTCGCCAACAATCGCAATGGAAAGTTCGCTTACGTGACTATTGGCGGAAGCAACGAAGTGAAGGCCTTTCGCAGAGGCGAAACACTGGAATTAGTTGCGACGATTCCGGCCGGCGAACTTCCCCATGGAATCTGGCCGTCCGGCGATGGCTCGCGGGTTTATGTCGCTTTGGAGAACGGCGAACACTGTGTCGCGATCGATACTCTCACCAGCAAGGTCATCGCTAATACTCCGATCGGACAGACGACTCAGGCTTTGGTCTATGTGCCGAACGCTGTTCCGACCGGCCCTGGCACAGAAAATCTGATGCCGCTCGGCGCCGCCGCGAATACAGCGCGGTTGCACCTAGAAGCAGGTGGAACAGCACTGCCAGAAACTCGGGCATCGGTCGCCGTGAACTCGTTAGGCCTATTGGATCTTGTTCAGATTGCGGCGCGAGGGCTTGCTCCGCAAACGCAATATCAGATTTATCTGGCGGAAGCTAATCAGTCGCCATTCGGCAAACTCGAGCCCCTCGCGGTCCTGAAAACAAATCCTGATGGCGCAGGCATCGTTCAAGCAATTGGACCGCTGAAGGCGTTGGCAGCCAAGGATCCAGATTCTTCCGCGTCGCAACGATTTTTGATCGTTACCGACATCAAGGATCCATCGCAGGTGGTGCTGCGGCAAGCCAGCGCTTCGAACGGTCCTGACCAACCCCAATGATGAAAAGAGTTAATGTGACATTGCGCGCGAAAATGAATTTAATCGGAAGACCGTGATCCTGCAGATCTACACGATCATTCACACGCTGATCAGCCTGGTCGCCATCCTTACAGGCTTTGCCGTTCTTTTTGGACTCCTCACCGGCAATCGCATCGATGGCTGGACGAAATGGTTTCTCATCAGCGCGGTTGCAACAACGGTAACGGGTTTCTTTTTTCCATTTCACGGAATTACGCCTGCCATCAAGCTTGGTATCATTTCGTCGGTCGTCCTTGTGATCACGATATACGCCCGTTATGCAAAGCACCTCGCCGGAGCGTGGCGCTGGATTTATGTCGTCGGCGCTTCCGTTACGCTTTATTTCAATGTCTTTGTCGGAATCGTGCAGTCGTTCGAGAAAATTCCCGCGCTGAAAGCGATGGCGCCGACACAAAGCGAGCCGCCGTTCAAACTCACTCAGCTCGTGGTGTTAGCCTCTTCGTCATCCTCACGCTTGTCGCAGTGATCAGATTCCGACCTGAGCCGATTCGCGTTCGATAACAATGCCCCAATAACGAACTCGCACTCGCGTTTTTCCCCGATAGCATTGGCGGATGAACGATGCGCAATCGCCCGCGGCGAAGTTTCGTGCGTTGCACGAGTCAGGCTGTTTTGTTTTGCCCAACCCATGGGATGTCGGCACGGCAATTTATCTGGAACATCTTGGCTTCAAAGCGCTCGCCACCACCTCCGCCGGTTTCGCCTTTTCTCGTGGCAAACCCGACGGTGGAGTCTCGTTCGAGGAAATGCTCAGGCACATTGGTGAAATTGCCGCCGCAACGGTGCTGCCGGTAAATGCCGATTTCTTAAATGGGTTCGCCGATGAGCCCGAAGCGGTAGCGACAAATGCAAATCTCTGCATCGCGCAAGGCGTGGCCGGCTTCTC
The DNA here is from genome assembly GCA_003221295.1 of Verrucomicrobiota bacterium. Taxonomy (GTDB): domain Bacteria; phylum Verrucomicrobiota; class Verrucomicrobiia; order Chthoniobacterales; family UBA10450; genus AV69. Next base: position 14,113 of record QHRA01000178.1, read on the forward strand.
GATTGAGGACAACACCGGGAATAGGGCGGCGCCGCTCTACGAAAAAAAACTGGCTGTCGACCGCATCCGGGCGGCACGTCGCGCCATTGATGGTTCTGGAATTCCAGTGGTGCTGACCGGACGATGCGAAGCGTGGTTGCTCGGAAGTGCTGATCCACTTCGCGTCGCCCTCGAACGGCTTATCTCTTACGCTGAGGCCGGCGCTGATTGTCTCTACGCGCCCGGCGTCCAGGAACCTAACGAGATTGAGCAGATCGTGAAAGCGGTTGCGCCAAAACCGGTTAATGTCCTCGTTTCCGGATTCAATTGTCAGCTGACGGTCTCAAAGCTCACCGATCTCGGCGTTCGCCGCATTTCCGTCGGCTCGGGCCTGGCTCTTGCCGCATGGGGCGCTTTTCTTCGCGCCGCCCAAACCATTCAGAAAGACGGCGCTTTCAATCTTCTGGCCGGGAACGCCGCTTCAGGCGAGCTAAACGAGCGGTTTCGAGAACAATCGTAAGTTGCGGCATTCCGCGATATCGACACGCACCCAACATTCGTCACCGAGTGGCTGGACGAAAATGGTCGGCCAAGAATCCGGGGAGCGCACGCGCCTCGCGTGCTCATTGCGGCGCCTCGCCGCAATGTTCTGGAAGGGAAAAGTTCGCGAAGGCGAGGGCGCCGTCGCCAGCACGCGAGGCGCGTGCGCTCCCCGGAGAAGAAAGATAGCGGCGCCGTCGTTATACTAACGCGACCCGTACGATTCAGCCCGTGCTGACCCTGAACAGACGCACGGCTCTGCCGTTTCAACGTGATCTGATATTTAGCCGGGCTATTCGAGAATTGTAGGCAGGCGCTCCCGCCTGCCAGGATTAAGTGGTCCGACAGGCAGGAATGCCTGTCCTACAACTGCGGTGCCTGGTTCCCGACCATTATTTGAGGCTCTCGCATTTCGTTTGATAGGTCTCGATGAAGGCCGCTATCTTTGAATGAAAAACGTCCTGCGCGGAGTAGAGAGCGCCAATTGCTTCGGCAAATTCTCGCTGTTTCAATTCTTCTTCGATCGTCAAACTAAGTTCGGCCAGGGTCTCGATATTAGCCCGGGAATGAAATTCCAAGTCCTTGAGCTTGGAGAGAACCGCCTGTGACTTTTCCAAATCACCGGGTTTCTGCTCGGCTTTGGCGGCTTCCACATTTGCGGGCACCGGCGCGGTTTCAACCGGCTGATTCTGGACCGCGTCGGGCGATTTCTGTCTTTTCCCAGGCTTGGCCTGCTGATGATGTTTCTCCTGGGTAACCTTCTTGGCGTGGGCGACGTTTCGGGGATCTGACATTCCTACCAATACACCTCTTGTTTTCCATCCGCTCGTACAAATCCGACAACAAAATACTCGCAATTAGGCTGTCTTTTTAGATAAGCAATCGCGGCCGCTCATGCTTTTCAACTCTCTCACCTTCGTTGTCTTTTTCGTCGTGGTCGTGACCGCGTACTGGAGCATCCATTCGTGGACCGCGCGAAAAAATCTGCTCGTGACCGCGAGTTATATCTTTTACGGCGCGTGGAACCCACCCTTTGCCGCGCTCCTTTTTTCCACCACCGCGATGGATTTTTGGCTAGGCCGGCAAATTGCCAAAGCCAAGGACCAGTCGCGACGAGTCTGGCTGGTCGGCAGTGTCTGCATGAATCTGAGCATGCTTGGGTTTTTCAAGTATGGAAACTTCCTGCTCGAAAATTTCCAATGGCTCCTGGCGCGCATCGGTATCATCTATCACCCACCGCACCTCGACATCCTTCTGCCGGTCGGCATTTCCTTTTACACTTTTCATTCTCTTTCCTACACGCTCGACATTTATCGCGGCGTCCTGCAACCGACCAGATCACTGCGCGACTTCATTCTGGCGGTTTCCTTTTTTCCACAGCTGGTCGCCGGGCCGATCGTGCGGGCCGGTGATTTTCTTCCGCAACTGGTCAGACCGCCGGGTTTGCGGATCGGCCAGTTCATGTGGGGATTGTTGCTTATGACGCTCGGTCTGTTCGAAAAAATTGTGCTCGCCGATACGATGCTGGCCGGTTCGGCCGATCGCATTTTTGGTTACGCTGGTCCGCTCGTCGCGCTCGATTCATGGTTAGGTGTCATGGCTTTCGCTGGTCAGATATTTTTCGATTTCGCCGGCTATTCTGCCTGCGCGATCGGCGCGGCGTTATGCCTCGGATTCCATCTGAAGGATAACTTCCGTTTCCCATACGCGGCCATTGGCTTTTCCGATTTTTGGCGACGCTGGCATATCTCACTTTCCACCTTCCTCCGCGATTACCTTTACATTCCGCTCGGCGGCAACCGGGTGGGATGGACGCGGGCCGCGATCAATCTCGTCATTGTTATGTTCCTGGGCGGTCTCTGGCATGGCGCCGCCTGGACATTTGTCGTTTGGGGATTACTTCATGGCTCCTATCTGGTGATCGAGCATGCGTCGCGCGCTCTCGTCGGAGAACGAGCATGGACCGGGAATTTTGCGGTAAAACTTCTACTCGGTTTTGTTACCTATGGCGCAGTCTGTCTGGCGTGGGTCTTTTTCCGAGCCTCAGATTTCACCATCGCTACGCGAATGCTGCGCGGCATGTTTGGCGGCCACCCGCATGGCGATGCGATTCTCGCCACGCGTGAAATGCTACAGATCGGCATCGTAACATTCTTCATGATGCTTGCGCATTGGTCGCTGCGCGAGACCAACGTCGAAACCGCGGTGACGCGTTTGCCGCGCTGGCTTGTAACCACGGCGTGGGCTTTGATGGCCTGCGCCATCATTCTGACTCAAGGAACCAGCAATGCCTTCATCTACTTCCAATTTTAAGCGCATACTTCGGCTGCCGCGTTTGTTCTTCCGCCAACCGACGGAAGCCGAGAGCGTACATGGCGGTCCACCGCTCGAGTTCGAGCGCCCGATCCCGCCAATTCCATGGCGCGGCATCACTGTTGTTGTGGTGGTGGTGGTTATCGCCGCCGCATCTGCCTGGGAATTCTATTGCCGCTCGATTGGTTACGGACCCACTCTGAATGACAACGAAGACCTCTGGACCATGACCCGCCAACGGATCAAACCGGAGTCAATTGTCATCATCGGCGATTCCCGCGGTTGGTTCGATCTCGATCTCGACGAGCTTCAAAAAGGACTAGGCAAACGCCCGGTGCAACTCGCCATGGGTGGAGGTTGTGGTTATCCGGTCCTGGCTGATCTCGCCGACGACAAAACTTTTCACGGCACGATTATCTGCAGTTTCGTGCCACGTTTGTTTTTTGCCCCGCCGGGCACGCCCCCAATGGAACGCGGGGAAAAAGCTGTGCGCCGGTCTCACACCCAGACCCCTGCGCAACGCGCCAGCCAATATTTCGCCATGCCATTGGAAGAGCATGTGGCGTTTCTCAAACAGGAAGAACTGACCCTCGATGATCTGCTAAAACGCCTGCCTATCCCCAACCGGTCTGATGCGCGAGTCCCGCCGCGTACTCCGCCTTACTTCGGAACTCTGGATCGGGAGCGTCGTGCCCGCATGACCGAGGAATGCGCGCGTCCAGGCAGTGAGCTTCAGAAACGAATTCAGCAGATTTGGTTACCACTTTTCACGCCTCCCCCACCCCCAAGTTACATCCCGACAGACGTATTCATGGCAAAGATAAAGGACGCGATCGAAAAACGCGCCCGCGATACGATTGCAGCGGTGGAGAAACTCCGCGCCCGCGGCGGGAAAGTTGTTTTCGTTCGACTACCCGTCACCGGTGGGCTGAAAGCATTGGAGGATAAAACGACACCACGTAATCAGACGTGGGATCCGTTACTAAAAGGTACCGGCGCTCCCGGTATTTACTTCGAAGATTTTCCGGAGCTGGCGACCTTCAATTGTCCTGAATGGTCGCATCTATCCGCTGGTGATTCCGTCGAATTTAGCAAACGACTAGTCCCGCACCTTCGCGCCGCGCTAGGCATGTGAGAGTCTGGACGAGCGATCGCACCCATTCCCTGTAGCGGCGGTCTATGACCGCCGAAGGAATCGCGGACCAGACTCGGAATCGGCGCTCATAGAGCGCCGCTACAGAAGAAGGCGGAAGGCGCGTTTTACATGGTCTCAGCGCGATTGACTTTCTGCGCTTAGCTTAACGAAAGAAAGATTCAGTATCGTTCAACGGGCGAGCGGGCAGCGTTCTCCGGGCTGCGTTCGGCGGCGCGTTCTTCGCCCAGAACTGCGACGCGCAATTTCCAGATCGCATCATCCAGTTTTTGAAACGCGCTCTCCAAAAACTTGGTTGGCGGCTGCACCTTGGTTTTGAAAGCTGCCACGCTCTCCAGCGCGCGGTTAATTTGTTTGAGCGGCAGTTTTTCGATAACTCCAAGCGCCTCCTCCGCTTTGTCGATACGATGGCAGATCATGGCGAGATCGTTGCCGGCAGCAAAAGTGAGCCGCAACATTTCATCGAAGCTGTATTCATTCAAAATCGCGCCCATATCCAGATCGTCCGTCATGACAAGGCCATCGAAGCCTAATTCATCACGCAGCAATTGCGTGACGACACGATGACTGAGCGACGCCGGTCTTTTCTTCTCTTCGAAACAGGGATACCACCCGTGACAAATCATCATGCTATCGACAACATCGTTCTTAGCAGCTCCCGAACCATCGCCGGTAAAAGCGTGAAAGACTGCGAGCTCTTCGCGATCCAATTGTTTACGGGTACGATCGATTTTCGGCAAACTGTGATGGGCATCGACGACGGCAGCCGAATAGCCGGGGAAATGTTTCCCGCAGCTTGCTACCCCCGCAACACGCAGCGCGCTATTGAATGCAGCCGCGTTCCTGATTACCTGCTCGACCGTTTTTCCGTAACAGCGACCACGCAACGAATTGTCCGCCTCGTCATCAAAAGAAATATCGAGCACGGGACAGAGATCGAGATTGAAACCGAACAATCGCAGCAAGTCCCCGGTAATCTCGCCGTGTTTGCGAATCAGCTCGATGTCTCCTTTGTCGCGTAATTGTTGAGCGTTCGGCGGTTCGTTTCCAATCAATCGCAGCCTCGACACCCGGCCACCTTCCTGGTCGATGGTAATGATCGGCTCGATGATGCTTAAGCTGCGCAGGTCATCGATGAGCTTTCGCAATTGTCCCGGCGTTTTGATATTGCGACCGAACAAGATGAATCCGCCCGGTTGCACCCGGCGCAGCAGTTTCGCTTCATCCGCACCGAGCTCGAGACCCTGGACACCGATAAGCAACAGTTGACCCGCAGAAGTGTGCTTCATAACGTCGACGTTAAAATTGATGCGTTTCGCCGGAAACAGGATTTTTGCCGCCCTTGCATTGGTTGTGATTGCGGCGGGCGCGCGGGGCGCGGTGGAGCTGGGCATCGATGTGCTTGAGTCGAACGGCTACGCATTGCTGAAGAATAAGCGCGTCGGACTAATCACAAATCAAACCGGAGTTGATTCGGCGGCATCGGGAAATTTGACTGCAATTAACATTTACGCACTGGCTGAGATGAATCGCCAGTTGCGGACGAATTTGATCACGCAGAGCAAACGGGGGAAACGTGAAATGTTTTTCAAATACTACGGCAGTTCCTCGATCGCGGCGCAGATTGCCCGCGGTATCGGACCCGCTGGAATTGTTGCGAGCTGGATGCCAGGCGTAGTGCGGTTCAAGGGCGAGCGCAGCCAATACCTTATTTATTGAATTGCAAAAGATCGGCATTTACGGCGGCACTTTCGATCCAGTGCATCATGCCCACTTGATTCTGGCGCGCGCTGCTTTGGAAAGATTTGCGCTCGAAAGAATTGTTTTTGTTCCGACGCGCCTTTCCCCTCATAAAAACGCTTCGGTTGCGACCCCGGAAGCGCGTTTGCAGATGTTGCGCAGCGCGATCGAGGGCGAAGCGCAATTCGAGGTGGATGATTGCGAACTGCAACGCGATCCGCCCTCGTACACGATCGATACTGTCGAGAAGCTGCGGGAGAAATATTCGGGCGCGCATTTATTTTTGCTGATCGGTGACGACAATCTTGCCGGTTTGCCGAGCTGGCGAGGCTTTGAGGATTTGCGCCACATCGTAACATTCATTGTTCTGCAACGCGCATTTACCCCAGTCGCCCACGAATATTTAAGTGTTGACCGACGGATCGATATTTCCGCAACCGAAATTCGGAACCGAATCGCCAGTGGCCGGTCGATTCATTATCTGGTGCCGCGGTCGGTGGAACAAATTATTCGCTCGCATCGACTTTATCTGGAGGTAGCAAAATAGATTCCGAGATACTAGCCAAACTCTGCGGCGAGCTCGCTTCGAACAAGAAGGCGGAAGAGATCGTTGTCCTGGATTTACGCGGGATTTCTACCTTCACCGACTTTTTCGTTATTTGCTCGGGGACCTCCGAACCGCACTTGAAGGCAATTGCCGGTGAGGTAGAGACAAAGCTAAAACAGGATCACAGCATTCGCGCGACCGCCATCGACGGATTTCCTGCCAGCCAATGGATCGTGCTCGATTATCTCCAGGTAATTGTCCATGTCTTCCATGAGGCCAAACGCGCCTTTTACAGTCTCGAAGACCTTTGGAGCGACGCCCCGCGCGTGGAATGGGATTCGGCACAATCCCCGCGCAGAAGTTGAAGTGTAGCGGCAGCCGTGCCGGCTGCGGTGCTGAATCGCGGAGCCTTTGCTGTAGCGGCGGTCTATGACCGCCGACGATTTTCATGGCACGCCTGATCCGGCGGTCATAGACCGCCGCTACAATAAAATCCGATAAGACCCAAGCGGTTGCTTAGGCTTGGACGAAACAGCGTCGTTTAGCGCTAGACACCGTCTGAGAGAGGGGAAGTTATAGCTTTACGGCGACTTCTTCGGTGATGCCGAGGTTGGGGCGGACGCCGCGGGAGACGGGGCGCTGGATTCCCCAGGCTTCACGCTCAGCAACTCGACTTCGAAAATGAGCGTCGCATTTGGCCCGATATCGCCGCCCGTTCCACCTGGGCCGTAACCGAGGTTTGATGGAATGAAAAGCTGATATTTCGCGCCCGGTTTCATTAATTGGAGCGCTTCCGTCCAACCTTTGATCACGCGATCAACCGGAAAAGTCGCCGGCTCGCCCCGCTTATACGAACTATCGAACTCGGTGCCATCGATCAAAGTTCCCCTATAATTCACCTCCACGGTATCGGTTTCCTTTGGCGGCGTCCCGCTTCCCTCTTTCTCTACTTTATATTGCAAACCACTGGCCGTGGTTTTTACGCCGGGTTTCGCCTTGTTTTCAGCGAGAAATTTTTCACCTTCCTTGGTGTTCTTGTCCGCTGCTTCTTTGTTAGCCACTGCTGTTTTTTCTCTCATGTCTTTCGAAAACTGCGTCATCACTTGGCGCACTTCCTCCGGACTCAGGAGCGGTTTCGCCCCGCTCAGTCCGTCTTTCAAACCCGCAGCAAGTACGTCGCTATTAATCTCCATCTTTTGCTTTTGGAAGGTCATCCCGATGTCGAGCCCGATGCTGTAACTTACTTTGTCCTTTGCGTCCTTGAGCGCGGGCCGATCTTCCGCAAATGCAGGGACTGCCAATATTGCCAATGTAATGCCGACTACGAGATTTTTCATAAAGTGTAAGTGCCAAAAACGGCGTGAAACGAAGTCCGGCACGCTAGAGAAGAAAGTGCACACGTCAAGCTGTGAGGTGGCTGTAAGTCTAACCATTATAATGCTGGCCAATTTGTCTCTTCACGCCGCGATCGACATTTCTTCGGCCGATGCGCAGCGAATCGGGAAACGGATTTGGCAAAATGAATGTGGCGGAACAATCTCCGGGCTGACTTCATGGAATGTGGGCGAAAACTTTGCTTCCCTCGGCATCGGCCACTTTATCTGGTACCCGAAGGGCCAGCGCGGCCCCTTCGATGAAAGTTTTCCAAAGCTTGTTCGCTTTGTTTCTGCTCATGGCGCGAAATTACCTCAATTTCTTCTCGCCGGGGATGACACTTTCTGCCCATGGAATTCCCGCGCCGAGTTTCAGGAAGCAATCGACTCCCCGAAAATGAGACAGCTGCGCCAGTTCCTTGTCGATACCATCCATCTCCAGGCCCAGTTTCTGATCGCACGCCTGCAAGCTGCCTTGCCCAAAATGGTCACCCAGGCCGCTGATCGCGAAAACGTGCAACTCCAATTCGGCCGCGTCGCTTCGAGCGCTCAGGGCTGTTACGCGCTGGTTGACTACGTAAATTTTAAAGGCGAAGGCACGCTCGCGACTGAACGTTATCACGGCCAGGGTTGGGGCCTGCTCCAAGTCCTGGAAAATATGCACGGCACGCAATCCGCGCTCGACGAATTCGCTGCTTCAGCCAAGACTGTCCTTCGCCGACGGGTTGCGAATTCGCCGCCGGAACGCGGTGAAGCTCGCTGGCTGTCCGGCTGGCTCGCGCGGGTGGACGGATACGCGAAATGACAAGACGCTTTCCCAAACTGATCGTCGCAAACGCGATTTTGTTCTCCGCCATCTCGGCTGACGGGCAATTTGGTCACCCGAAAAGCGGTTTGCAGCCGATGAAGAGCGCAGTCGACTTGATCAAAAAACAAGCGCCGCTCCAGGTAAATCAGGCGTTACTGGTGAAAATTTCGCCAGATGATGTGCACGTCATTGTTTCTTTGGAGAAACAGCGGGCCTATCTCATGACGGGCGATGAAATCGTGATCGATTCTCCGATTTCATCGGGCAAACGCGGCCATAGTTCGCCCAGCGGCAGCATGCACGTCATGGAAAAAGATCCGAACCATCACTCGTCACTTTACGGCGATTTTGTTGATAGCTCCGGGCGCATCGTTCGCGCGGGCGTGAGCATGCATATCGATGCCGCGCCCAGCGGAACGCACTTCCAAGGCGCCGCCATGAAATGGTTTATGCGTCTCACGGTTGAGGGCGTCGGTATGCACGTAGGAATTTTACCCGGCTACCCTGCCTCGCACGGCTGCATTCGCATGCCCTCCGATGGCGCAAAATTATTTTACGATCACGTCAAAGTCGGTACCCCGGTGGAAGTCCAGCCGGCACCGGAAGTGTAGCCGGCGTCATAGCTGCGCACGGGTGCCGCGCCGCGAATCACCCTCATCCTGAGCGGGAGTCGAAGGATCCCGATGCGCAAGCTTTAAGGTAACTTTGCGGGATCCCTCGACTTCGCTCGGGATGACGGCTCTACTACTCCATCAGCTTTCTCCGCAGCAAATCGAAAGCACGTTGCGCCACCAGCTGTTTGAAGGTTTCGCGATCACTCGGGAAAAAGAACTTTTCCCACCGTGCCGGCTGATTTTCCGAACTCAGTCCTACGAACACAGTGCCGACCGGTTTCTCTTCGCTACCGCCTCCTGGTCCCGCGATTCCTGTTGTCGCGACCCCATGCGTCGCACCGGTTCGCGCGCGCGATCCTTCCGCCATCTCGGTCACAACCCGCTCGCTCACGGCGCCGAATTTCTCGATCGATTTGCGCGAAACACCGAGGCTACGAATTTTCTCTTGATTCGAATAGGTAACGTAGCCAGCAACAAATACTTTCGAGGCACCCGGAACATTGGTGATTTGATCTGCCAGAAAACCGCCCGTGCATGACTCGGCCAGCGCCAGAGTTTGCTCCCGCTCCGAAAGCAAACGGACCAGAACGGCCGCCAGAGTCTCATCGCTCGCACTGAAGATCGCGTTGCCCAGTTTTTCGCGAATAATTTTCTCCGCCTGCGCGACTGCTGCAGCGCTACCGATAACGCGTACCTCAACTTCCCCTGGACGCGCGCAATAGCCGAGCTCGATTCCTGGAACGGCGAGGACTAGGTCGCCAATTTTTTTTTCAATGATCGATTCGCCCATATTGGCAACGCGAAAGGTTCGCATCGCATCTTTTTTCGATTCGGCGGTGATCCGTCGCAAAACTGGTGCGACGAAATTGCGGAACATCGGTTGCAACTCGCGCGGCGGCCCCGGCAGCAAAAACAAGTGTGGCAATGGAACGCCTGGATTGATATTCGCCGGCAAATAGAGGCCGGGCGCAGTCCCATTCTCGTTAGGCAAAACGTCCGCCCCCGCCGGAACCAATGCTTGCCGCCAGATCCGTTTCGTGGTTGGGATTCGGCGCGCCGCGAGTCGGCTGCGAATCCCTTCCCTGACGATTGCGTCCTCGACAAGCGGCAATTGCAAATAGCCGGCCACTATTTCGCGTGTGATGTCATCACTCGTCGGACCGAGCCCGCCCGTCACAAAAACAATCTCGGCCCGTAAGGAAACATCAGCCAGAGCGCTCTGAATGGTATCGCCATCGGGAATCGTGCGCTGTTCGTTGATGCGAAGTCCAAATTGAAAAATTTCGCGCGCGATGAAGGCAAGATGGGTATTGAGCACGTCACCCAGCAGGATTTCGGTTCCGGTATTGATGACGATGACCCGCATGTGAAAGAAAGTGATCAGTTAAAAGAGTTACAACGTTACAACGGAGAAGGTGTGTGGCTAATGTTGAGCTCGCTTCGCCCGCGGGTTTGAAGTTGGCGCCACAAGACAACGGGCAAAATGCCCGTTGGCCCCACAGCCAGGATGGCTGTGCTACACCCGGGCCCGCGGGAGCTCGCCCTCCAGTGCAGGATGATGACCGACGGAGTACTTGCGGTTATCCGATGTAACGCTTCTAACCTCTTAACGCCGGCCGAAGGCCGGCCTCACGCCGCGTCTTTATCCTGCTTTTTGCGAATGAGCGGAAGCTTCTTCCCTTCCACCACGGCGCGATTAATCGTTACCTCGGCGATGTCCTCGCGACTCGGCACGTCATACATAATGTCGAGCATGATGCGCTCGAGCATGGATCGCAACGCGCGCGCGCCCGTTCCCTTTGTCACCGCTTGGGCCGCAAGCGCCTTCAACGCATCCTTAGTTACCGACAATCGCACGTTCTCCATCGAGAAAAGTTTGGTGTACTGCTTCACCATCGCGTTCTTGGTGTCGGTCAAAATCGCCACCATCTCTTCCTCGGTCAGTGCGTCCAGCGCGGCCACGACCGGCAGACGGCCGATGAATTCTGGAATCATGCCGAACGCCAGCAAGTCTTCCGGTTCCACCCGTCGCACCGCTTCGCGGGCCAGCGCCGCCTCCACCTCCAGAGTTGGACTGCCAAAACCCATCACTTTTTGGCCGATACGTTTTTGCACGATTTTGTCGAGGCCGACAAATGCGCCGCCGCAAATGAACAGAATTTTTTCGGTATTAACCTGGATGTATTCCTGGTGCGGATGCTTGCGCCCGCCTTGTGGCGGAACGTTGCAGGTGCTCCCCTCAAGAATTTTCAACAACGCCTGCTGCACGCCTTCGCCGCTGACATCACGCGTGATCGAAACGTTGTCGGTTTTACGGCCGATTTTATCGATCTCGTCAATGTAAACGATGCCAATCTCGGCACGTTTCACGTCGTAGTCCGCATTTTGCAGTAAACGCAGGATAATATTTTCGACGTCTTCACCGACATAGCCGGCTTCGGTCAGCGTGGTCGCGTCGGCAATGCAAAAGGGAACATCGAGAATCTTTGCCAGCGTTTTAGCCAGCAACGTTTTACCCGAGCCAGTTGGGCCGATGAGGAGGATATTGCTCTTCTCGATCTCGACATCGGCGAATGGATCGGGCTGGAAAGCAGCCGATGAATCCGAGGGCGTGCCGGCCTGCATAACCCGCTTGAAATGGTTATGGACCGCGACCGAAAGGGTCTTTTTCGCGATGTCCTGCCCAATGACATACTGGTCGAGCGATCGGCGAATTTCCGCCGGTTTGGGCACCCGAATAGTAGAAGATTGCCGCCGAGCGTCTTCGTTCAGCTCCTTATCCAGGATGCTTTTGCAAACATTGATGCAACTGTCGCAGATATAGACCCCGGGACCGGCGATCAGCTTGCGGACCTCGGCATGGCTCTTCCCGCAGAAAGAGCACATCGTGAGGTTCGAAGCCCGTGCCATAAGAGCGCTAGGTTTTAAGCAGCTTCTATTCCCCGAGTCTGCGGGGTAACGCCGCCTCCGCCACGGCTACATTTCGGTCCGCTCCGTCTCCGCCAGCGCCATCGAGCAGCTTCGCTTCCTTGCGCGATTTGATCACCTCATCGACCAGCCCATAGTCCCTCGCTTCCGCCGCCGACATGTAATAATCGCGATCGGAGTCCAGCCGCACCTGCTCCTCGGATCTGCCGGTATGCTGCGAGATGATTTTGATCAGGCGCTTCTTCAACTTGAACATGTAATCGACCTGTCGCTCAACGTCACTGGCCTGCCCCTGTGCGCCGCCGGAGACCTGATGGATCATGATGTCGGAATTAGGCAGCGCAAAGCGCTTGCCTTTCGTTCCAGCGCACAACAGCACCGCGCCCATGCTCGCTGCCATGCCGAGGCAGTAGGTCGTCACATCGCAGGTGAGAAACTGCATCGTATCATAGATTGCCAGCCCGGCCGTGACCGAGCCGCCTGGCGAGTTGATATAAAGATTAAGGTCCTTCTTTCCGTCCTCCATTTGCAGGAAGAGCATCTGCGCGATGACCAGATTCGCGATGTGATCGTCGATCGGTGTGCCGATGAAAATAATCCGGTCCTTGAGCAGCCGCGAATAGATATCGTAGGCGCGCTCTCCCCGGCCGGTCTGCTCGACCACCATAGGGACCAGCACACTTTGGGAAATATTCTTACTTAGTTCGCTCATTAATTTTTACCGTTTCTTTTGCTTCGGCTGCCGTCGTTTTGACCCTAACATTCGCCTTAAGAAAATCAATGGCCTTACCCAGCAGGATCTCTTCCACCAGACCGTTTATTCCCTGGTGTTCGTCGATTTCTTTACGCATTTTTTCCACCGAAAGATTGTAATGTGCAGCCTGATTTCGGATCCGTTCCTCGACTTCCTCAGGCGTGACCTGAATTTTCTCCGCCTCGGCAATGCGGTGCAGAATGAAATTCGTTTTCAAGCGATGCGCCGCCAGGGAGCCGGCGCCTTCCACCAGCTCTTTTTCCTTACTTTTCAGCATTTCATCCGGCACGCCGCGCTGACGGTTTCGCTGCACCAACTCCCCCAGGGCCCGCCGGGTTTCGTTGCGCAAAAGCTGCGACGGTAAATCAAATTGAGTTTGCTCATGCAAAGCCTTTACGATTTGGGATTCCTTCGCCTGCTCCATGGCATGCTCCTTCTCGTGCTCGAGATCGTGGACTACCATCGCGCGCAATTCCGCCAGGGTTTTGTCCTTCGTCAATTTCGTCGCGAAGGCATCGTCTAATTCCGGCAATACTTTTTGTTTAATCTCCCGCAATGTGACGGCGTAATCTGCCTTCTTGCCGGCCAGTTCTTTCACCGGCAAGTCCGCCGGAAAGGTCACGATCACCAATCGTGTCTCCTCCTTCTTTTGTCCGACCAATTGCTCGCAAAAATTCGGCAGAAAATTCTCCGGCCCCATTCGCAGCCAGAACTTCTTTCCTCCATGCAGATTCTTGCTCGCTTCCGGCGCAATCTCGCTGATCGGTCGGCCCTCGATCGTGCCTTCGAAATCGATTACCGCAAAATCTTCCATTTGCAGGGCGCGCTCGGGCTCCACCTCCACGAAGTCAGCAGATTGGTCCCGCAAACGCTCCATCGCCGTGTTCGCTTCTTCTTCCGTGACCTCCAGCGGTGGCAATTGCACGGTAATGTTTTTGTAATCTGGCAGATCAAATTCCGGCGCAGTGATCACGGTTGCGCGGAACCGCATCGTTTTGTCATCGCCAATCTTGACGTCCTCCAGATTTGTCAGCGACACCACACGCAATTGTTTTTCGGCGACCGCATCGCGATAACTTTTTGAGACCAGCTTTTTTGTCAGCTCTTCCTGAATTTCCTTTTTAAACTTCGCTTCGATCACTCGCCGTGGCGCTTTCCCTGGCCGATAGCCCGGAATTTTGGCGTAGCGTGCGAAATTGTCCGCGATCGCATTCCACTCTTTCGCGACCTGCTCCGCCGGCAATTCAATTTGCAGCGTGGAAACAGAATCGGGCTGTTTTTCGACCTCGACTTTCATGAAGGAGAGCGACGTTACGCCGCGTGCATTTGTAGGGCAACCGCTCCCGGTTGCCGGCGTGATGAAGGGCAGGCGAACTCGCCCCACAATGACGGTCATCCCGAGCGAAGGCCGAGAGATCCCGGGGACATTACCTTTAAGCTTTCGCAGCGGGATCCCTCGACTTCGCTCGGGATGACGATCACACGCGCTCTCCGCGCACGAAAACATCTCGCACTAGCGAAATTCCAAACCAATACGCAAGTTCCCGATAATCTTCGCAATCGCAGATCGCAAAATTCGCAAGTTTGCCGACTTCCAATGAGCCTATTTCGTCCACTCGATTCAAACTCGCGGCTGCATTAACGGTAGCTGCCGCGACGGCTTCCGCTGGGCTCATTCGCATTTGCGTCACCGCAAGCGAAAGCATCATCGGCATCGACGGGCTCGGTGACGAACCGGGATTGAAATCCGTCGCCAATATTACTGCCAGCCCAGCATCAATCATGGCACGCGCGTCCGGATACTTTTTCGAACCAAGCGCATAAACCGATCCTGGCAGAAGAACTGGCTGGATGTTGGCCTTTGCCAGCGCGCTAATTCCATCGGCAGCAGTTTGCTCGAGATGATCTGCGGTCGTGGCCCCCAGTTCCGCCGCCAACTTCGCGCCTCCGCCGTTAGTCAATTGATCGACGTGCATCCGCAATTTCAATTCGTGCTGCTTCGCTGCGGTCAGAATGCGACGAACGTCTTCGACGTCGAAGTAGTCTCGCTCGCAAAAGATGTCGCAGTATTCCGCCAGCCTCTCTCGTGCAATTCGCGGCAACATTTCTTCGATGATGAGAGAAATGTAGCCAGCACGATCCTCCCGAAATTCCGCCGGAACGGCGTGGGCGCCCAAGAACGTGGGAACCGTCTCCAGCGGCGTTTCTTTTCCAACGCGCTGGATTACCCGCAAAATTTTCAGTTCATCTTCAAGGGTGAGTCCGTAGCCGGACTTTGCTTCCACCATTGTCGTTCCATTTCGCAAAAACCAGCTCGCGCGTCTTTTCGCGAGCGCACAAAGTTCATCCTCGCTGGCTGCGCGCGTTGCCCGCACCGTTGTCTGAATTCCGCCCCCGCGCTTTGCAATCTGTTCATAAGTCTCGCCGCGGGCGCGTGCTTCGAAATCGTCGAGCCGATTACCGGCGAAAACCAGATGGGTATGCGCGTCAACGAATCCTGGCAACACAATACAGCCACGAGCGTCGATGACTTCCGTCTCACCATCGCAAAGTTTTTCAATCTCAGTCGATTTGCCGACGTGTATGATTTTGCCGCCGGCCGCCACAAAGGCTCCATCAGAAATAATTCCTAATTCGCTTAGCTCTTTGCCGCGTCGCGCCCGCGGCGGCCCAGCCAGCGTGACCAATTGCGACGCGTGAAGAAGGGCGATGGAAGGCACGGTGAAGCGTTGAAGGGTTGAAGCGCTGAAGGGTTGAAGATAAAGATTAGAGCGTTGAGAAAGATTGTCTCCGCTTCATCGCTTCAACGCTCATCGCTTCAACGAAACTTCTTTTTCACCAGCTTGCTAATCTTCTTGAACCGAGCTTCGGATTCGCCGCTGAATACCTGAAGTTTGTCCGAAAGGGCCGACCTGATTTTTCTATCTTTCAGATTCGCTACATTAATTCTGACGTTCATTCCCGCTCCATCGATACAAGCGCGCACCGCAAGAAGACCGACACCGACATCGGAAATAGAAGCCGGATTACCTTTGCTCGCCATTTCGCCCAGAAGGTCGTAGGCCTTCGACGCTGTCTGCATAACCCGAAGCGGCACTTCTGCCGCCAGCTTGTTGGCAGCTTCTATTGCAGCCGATCGCACGGACTTTTCCTTGGCGGAGCCCTTGGGCAAAGCAAATGCCGCCATGACCTTGTTGAAGGCCGCAGTGTCCTCGTCGACCAGCAAAAGCATTTCATCTTTCAAGTGCTGCGCTTTCACAGCCCAATCGCTGAAATATCTGAGATTATCCTCCCAGCCGCGTTTGCCGGCCGACAAATTAGCCACCATCCCGCCCAGGGAAACGCCCAGTGCCCCCATTAATGCGGCGACAGAACCGCCACCGGGCGCGGGAGAATCGCTCAGGGTTTCGTTGCAAAACCGACGCAGATCCAACTTCACCAGCGATTTTTTCGGAGAAGTCGCTTCTATCTTTAGTTCGATAATTTTCTCTTTCGGATCGAACGGCTTCAACTCGCTCAATCCCATGGAGCGGATAGCAAGGTCAATCAGCTCTTCCTCCGCCGCCCCTTCAGACCAGTTTTGTTTCTTCAGAAAATGTTTTCCGGCATCGACCAGGCATTTCTTGGGGACCATACCGACAATTTCCGACCCGGTCACCCGCAGGCCGCGTTTGTTGGCGGATTCATTGCAGGCGTCGAATGCGGCATGGAGCGGTGTCTCCTCGATATTCGTTAGATTCATCGAAACCTGCGCGATCCCGTACTCTTCCACATACCAACCAATCGCTTTCACATGTTTTAGCATTCCCGGGACACGGATCGGTTCGCCTTTTTCGTCGAGCATCGGATTTCCAGTGGGCGTGCCATCGAGCGTTTTTACCCGGCCATTTTCTCGAACGTCGAAGGCAACCGAATTTGCTCGTCTCACCGCTTTGGTGTTCAGGTTGACGTTGTAAGCAATCAGGAATTCACGCGCCCCAATCACAGTCGCGCCCGATTTAGCGTTAAACTCGTTAGGCCCGAAATCTGGGTACCACTCCGCTTGTTTTATTTTGGCGAAAAAACCTTCGTATTCGCCCTCCCGGATGACGGCGAGGTTTGCGCGCGACGGATTTTTCGCTGCTTTCTCATAGAGATACACCGGGATTTTTAATTCGTCGCCGACGCGTTTTGCCAATTCCTTTGCGCAAGCGATCGCTTCTTTCCAGTTGACGTTGCTGATCGGAATAAATGGGCAAACGTCAGTCGCTCCCATGCGCGGGTGCGCACCCTTGTGTTTGCGCATGTCAATCAATTCCGCCGCCTTTTGAATCCCGCGGAACGCGCCTTCCACCACCGTTTCCGGACTGCCAACAAAGGTAACGACGGTACGATTAGTCGTTGCGCCTGGGTCAACATCGAGCAACGAAACTCCGTCGCCCGACGCAATCGCGTTCGTAATTTGTCGAATAATGTCTGGATCACGCCCCTCGGAGAAATTGGGTACACATTCAATCAGCTTTTGCATGACGATGGAGTTCTAAGAGGATTTACATGATTAATTGGATTGCAAGGCCAGAGCGACATTCAGAGTCAAACAGAAGATGCGTCGATTCCGGGGAGCGCAGGCTGCATTCGTCGGCAGCTTGCCGACGAAAATTGTGTTCGGCAGGCTGCCGAACACCGCAGGTAAGCTGCCTGCGCTCCCCAGCAAAAACCGGCAGGACGATTGATAATTCGTTAGTCGCTGGCCCGCGGTGCCATCGGGAGATCGATCTTTTTTGCGGCAGCAAATTCAATCGCGCGCGAGTAACCGGCATCTGCATGCCGCAAAATCCCCATCCCCGGATCGCTGGTGAGCACGCGTTCGAGACGCCGTTTGGCGTTATCGGTCCCGTCGGCAACAACGACCATCCCAGCATGTTGCGAATAGCCGATGCCGACACCACCGCCGTTGTGAACTGAAATCCAGGAGGCGCCGGCAGCGGTATTGACGAGCGCGTTCAACAGTGGCCAATCAGCTATGGCATCGCTGCCGTCGAGCATTCCTTCGGTCTCACGAAAGGGCGACGCGACCGAACCGGTATCGAGGTGATCGCGACCGATGACAATGGGCGCTTTCACTTCGCCGCGCCGCACCAGTTCATTCATGGCGACGCCAAACTCGGCCCGCTCGCCATAGCCGAGCCAGCAAATGCGCGCCGGCAATCCTTGAAAATGAATGCGCTCTTTCGCCAGCTTCATCCAGCGCGCCAGGATTGCATTTTCAGGGAAAAGCTTGAGCGCCAGAGCGTCGGTGCGCGCGATGTCCTCCGGATCGCCGCTGAGCGCAACCCACCGGAATGGTCCCTTTCCTTCGCAAAAGAGCGGGCGGATATACTCGGGAACGAATCCAGGAATGTCGTAGGCGTTCTCGACGCCAGCTTTCTTTGCCTGGGTCCGAATGTTGTTTCCGTAATCGAAGGTGATGGCGCCGCGTTTCTGTAGTTCCAACATCGCGCGGACATGGTCAGCCATCGCTTGCATCGAGCGCTTGATGTATTCATCCGGATTCTTGGCGCGCAACGCGATGGCTTCGGCTAACGAGATTTGGTTTGGCACGTAACCATTGAGGGCATCGTGCGCGCTGGTTTGATCGGTCAACAAATCGGGAACGAAATTTCGCTTCACCATTTCCGGAAGGACGTCGGCGCAGTTTCCAACCAGACCGACCGAGACTGCGCGCTTTGCCTTTCGCGCCTCGTCGACCAACTGCAAGGCTTGATCGAGCGATTCCACGATGTGATCGCAATAGCCAGTAGCGAGCCGTTTCTCGATCCGCGCCGGATCCACTTCCACCCCGATGAAGCATGCGCCATTCATGGTCGCGGCCAGCGGTTGCGCGCCACCCATTCCACCGAGACCGCCGCTGACGATGA
Organism: Verrucomicrobiota bacterium; assembly: GCA_003221295.1. GTDB lineage: Bacteria > Verrucomicrobiota > Verrucomicrobiia > Chthoniobacterales > UBA10450 > AV69. Next base: position 32,759 of record QHRA01000178.1, read on the forward strand.
GTTTACCCGCGAGATTTCCATCGAAATGTTTCTCCCCCGCCGCACCAAAGGTTTCGAATGTGCCCTGCACAATTCCCTGGCTGCCGATGTAAATCCAGGAACCGGCCGTCATCTGTCCATACATCGTTAGCCCGAGCCGTTCGAGTTTGTTGAACTGCTCGTAGTTCGACCAATAACCAACGAGATTGGAATTCGCGATCAATACTCGTGGGGCTTCATCGTGGGTGCGGAATTTGCCGACCGGCTTGCCAGATTGAACGAGCAGGGTCTCGTCGTTTTCAAGCCCGCGCAAAGAACGGACAATGGCATCGAAACATTCCCAATTTCGGGCCGCCCGCCCGGTGCCGCCGTAAACGATCAATCGATCCGGCGCTTCCGCGACTTCCGGATCGAGATTGTTCATCAGCATCCGCAAGGCCGCTTCCTGGTGCCAGCCTTTGCAACTGCGTTCTGGCCCGCGTGGCGCACGAATTGACCGTTTTCCACTCATAACTTCTCGTGTTCGCTATCAAATTTCCCCGCGCGAATTGCTGTCGCGATAGCAGCAATGTCCGGCGCGAGGGCGCGGTCTTCCAGAAGCGGTTCCGCATATTGCCGGGCGGTGGCGTAGGCGCGTTCCACTCCAGCACCGCCCTTCAGTGGCCGCCGATGTTCGAGCGCCTCGGCGGCCGCCAGCAATTCGATGGCGAGCAAATTTTCCGCATTTTCCACGATCGATCGCAATTTGACCGCCGACGTCATCCCCATCGAAACATGATCCTCCTTCCCCGCGGAGGTCGGGACGTTGTCGATGCTGGCCGGATGCGCCAGCACTTTCGCTTCGTTCAAAAGCGAGGCGGCCGCGACCTGCGCAATCATCATGCCGGATTGCAAGCCGGGCTTTCGCGCGAGAAATGCTGGCAAGCCGTAACTCAAATCGGGATTGACCATGCGCTCGATTCGCCGTTCGCTGATGCTCATCAAATCCGTCAGCGCAATGGCGGCAAAATCGAGTGCGTGGGCCAGTGGCGCACCATGAAAATTTCCGCCAGAAATGACATCACCGCTTTCTGGGAACACGAGAGGATTGTCGGTCGCGCCCGCGCTCTCGATCTCCAGAATTTTCTCCACATACCCTAGCGCATCACGCACGGCGCCGTGCACCTGCGGAATGCAGCGGATACTGTAAGCATCCTGCACCCGCGGATCATTTTCTCGATGCGATTCACGAATTTCGCTTTGCCGAACCAATGCACGCACGTGTTCCGCGACCGCAATCTGCCCAGGATGAGGCCGCGCCTTTTGAATTCGCAGATCGAAGGCGCGCGGTGTTCCCATCAAACCTTCCAGGGTCATTGCGCCGGCCACATCGGCGACGCGCGCGAGACGTTTGGCGCGAAACAGGGCGAGGCCGCCGACCGCGTGCATGGCCTGGGTGCCGTTCAGTAAGGCGAGACCATCCTTTGCTTCGAGCACGATTGGATTCAGCCCCGCGCGCGCGAGAGCATCGGCTGAAGCGAGACGTTCATTTTCAAAAAATGATTCGCCTTCACCGATCAACGCCAGGGCCAGATGCGCGAGAGGAGCGAGATCGCCACTGGCGCC
>QHRA01000080.1 GCA_003221295.1 Verrucomicrobiota bacterium
GTCGTGCTTTATCCGAACCCGCGCGGCAGCATCACCTACGGCCAGGAGTTCGGAAACGTCATTCAATATCATTATCCCGGCGATGACTATCAGGACCTCATGCGCGGCGTCGATGAAGTGATCAAGCGCGGTTATGTCGATGACAAAAAGCTTGGCGTTACTGGTGGTAGCGGCGGCGGTTTGCTCACCAACTGGGTAATCACACACACGCAGCGGTTTGCCGCCGGCGTGGCCCAGCGCGACATCGCGAGCTGGGAACACTGGTGGTACACGGCCGACTTCACCCTCTTTCAACCAAACTGGTTCAAAGCCGCGCCCTTCGATGATCCCGACGATTTCAAGGCTCGCTCGCCCATCAGTTATATTAAGAACGTGAAGACGCCGATGATGTTCGTGCTCGGTGAAAGCGACACGCGCACTCCGCCCGGGGCGGGTGGCGAGGAAATGTTCCGCGCCCTCAAGTTTCGCAAAGTGCCGACGGTGATGGTGAAGTTCCCGGGCGAATCCCACGAGCTCTCCCGCTCCGGGCAACCGTGGCACCGGGTTGAACGGCTCGAGCACATCGTCGGCTGGTTCGACAAATGGCTCACGGGCGCGACCAAGCCGGAGTACGACGTCGCGCAGGAAGTGACAGTGAAACCGAAGGGCGACGCTGAGACGAAGCGGCCATAGAAGGCCCGCATTCAACGCCTACGCCACCGGCGCCGCTTGCTCGAGGACGCGATTCAATCGATCAACGTCCACTGGCTTTACCAAATGCGCGATAAAGCCTGCATTCTTTGTGCGGGCGAGATCTTCATCCATTCCATAACCGCTGAGCGCGATCCCGCGCAGGCCGTAGTCAGCCGTAAGCTCATTCATTAGGTCGATGCCGTTGCCATCGGGCAATCCGATGTCGCTGATGACGAGGTCAAATTCCTGATTCGCGGCAAAGTCGCGAGCCGCTTCCACCGTGCTCGCAGTCATGACATCGTGGCCTTGCTTGCGCAGTATACGCCCCAGCACCTCCAGGGTGGCCTGATTATCCTCCACCAGTAAAAGTCGATAAATGTGGTGCGAATCTGATCGCACTGCCGGCCGTGAGACATCTCCAGCTGAATCTGCGACCACAGTTGCCAGGTCTACCGTGAACGTCGCCCCTCGGTCTGCCCCAGCACTGGCGACCTTGATCGTCCCGCCGTGCTGTTCGACGATCGTTTTGGAAATTGACATTCCCAAACCCAGCCCGTTCGACGCGGAACTCGGAACCGCGTCCGCTTGCACGAACGCATCAAAGACCAAGCCCAGGAACTGAGATTCGATACCTATACCGGTATCAGTGAATTCGAGACGAATCTCGCCGGCCCCGGGGTTGGTGGTGCGCACGATGATTTCTCCGTCGGCTGGCGTAAACTTGATCGCGTTTTTCAAGATGTTCCAAAATACCTGATGCAGCCGGCCCGAGTCTGCCAGGACAGAATGTGCGGAAGCGTTTAGTTCGAATTGAAGCTTGATCTGTTTTGCGCGTGCGTCACTGCGCACGATCTGTTCAGCGTGGACGAGAAGGGAATGAACATTGGTGGGCTCGAGCTGAAGTTGGAGCGTCCCGCGGGAAATTCGAGTGAGATCAAGCAAATCATCGATTAGTCGCGCTTCCAGTTCCACGTTGCGGCGCATCATGCCGAGTTGTTCGCGATATTCGGGCTGAAGCGCCGTTTCCCGTTCTAACGCCGCCGCGCACATGAGCACCGGTGTAAGTGGTGTCCGCAATTCATGCGACAACGCAGCGAGAAACTTATCTTTCGCCCGATTTGCATGTTCCGCTTCCGCTTGCGCTCGTTTCACGTCGTCAATTTCCGTGTTTGAACCGATCCACATCAGGACGCGACCCGCGGCGTCGCGCATCGCGTTAGCGCGCGAAATATGCCAGCGCCATTCGCCGTCGGCGCGACGTAACCGATGTTCGAATTCGAAAGACTCGCCCGTCTCGATTGAGTGCTTCCAGCGCCGTAGGTTCTCGGCCACGTCGTCGGGATGCATGAACGGTATCCAGCCCCAATCGCGAATTTGTTCGAAAGGCAGTCCGGTAAATTCCATCCACTGGCGGTTGAAGTAGTCCACCTCGCCATTCGACCGTGCGGTAAAGATTTTTTGCGGCATCGACTCGGCCAGAAAACGAAATCGGTCGGCGCTTTCACGCAGAAGCGACTCGCTTTTTTGCAATCGTTCATAGGCTTGCTGTAACTCGGCGGTACGGCGCCGGTCGTAGGCGCGCAGGGCAATCTCCGCTTCCATGTGCTCGGCACGCGCTTCAAGCATCCGCCAGCCTTCCTCGGTTTTGCCTTGGAGAGCTTTCGCCCGGACAAAAAGCGTTACGTCCTCGACCCGATGAATAATGAAAATCAATTCGCCGTTATCGGAAAAAACAGGCGAATTGATCGGGCTCCAAAACCGCTCCTCAAATCCACCGCCCTCATTTTCTGGCCGGCGCACCGGGTAACGTTGCACCTTCATTACATCGGCAGTGCGCTTGGTTTTCACGCGCTCGAGCGAGGCCCGTAAATTGCGAACTCCGTCGGCTGCGGGATCCTTCGGGTCGTCGGGAAACACGTCGAATAGTTTCCGACCCATGATGTCCGAGCGCTCGGTCATAGTGGCTCGCAAATACGCCTCGCTTACCGCCACGATCGAGAACTCGTCCGGCGTCAATACGAGGTAAAGCCCCGGCGCCGACTCAAAGAGGACGCGAAACGGCATGCCCGTGTCGTCTTTCACAGGGCAACTCACGCCTTTCTCAGGCGTGGAATCGGGCTGGTCTTCACCAGGCATTGGCCCAAAACGCAGCGTGTTTCGTGCGAGCTGGCGCATCAATTTGTCTCTTACGCCCGAAAAGCGCGAAAACATTGACTACTTCATTGCCACTACCGATGAATTGGTGAAGAAATTCGGCAGTCTTGTTCGAGGACCCAAACAAGCTCAACATTTATGAAAGCAATCATCGGAGTAGTACTACTCCTCTTCTTTGGCGGGGTATTGCGCGCTGACAATGTTGTTTTCGAGTCGGGACCGAAAAAAGTTCAGTTGCTCGAACTGTTTACCTCCGAGGGATGCAGCAGTTGTCCACCCGCGGAAGCGTCGCTCGCGCAGCTGGTGAAAGATTCACGATTGTGGCGCGCGTTTGTTCCAATCGCTTTTCACGTCGATTACTGGGACAGGCTCGGTTGGAAGGATCCGTTTGCCTCTTCGGAATGGACGAAACGACAACGTGTTTATGCTGATAACTGGAATGCCGAAAGCGTTATACGCCGAATTTCGTCTTGGACGGGCGCGAATGGGGAAATGCTACCGTTCCGGTAGTAAACGTCGAAGCTCCCGGAGTCCTGAGAGCGATAGTGCGAGGTGACACCAACATTCTGGTCAATTTCGACCCGGCCAATGGAAAAACTGGGGATTTCGAGGTTTATCTCGCCCGTCTTGGCTTCGGCTTAAACATCAATGTTCGCGCCGGCGAGAACAACGGCCGCAGCTTGCGTCACGATTTTGTTGTTCTCTCACTGACTCACGAAAAACTCGCGCCGGTCTCGCAGGAACTTCATTTTGCTTCTTCGGCAGTTGAGGCTGCGAGCCGCCCCGATCGTATCGCATTAGCTGTCTGGATTACAAACGCAGGCGACATCAGACCTCTTCAGGCCACCGGTGGCTGGCTACCAACGAATCCCAGCAATACCCATTGAAGAGTCATTCATCGCCACCGCCGAGGCTCATTTCGGTGGTAGGGACAAAGCCGAACTTTTCGTAGAGGGCACGACCGTCATCAGAAGCGTGGAGGACGAGACCGTCGAGCTGTTGCTCGCGCGACCAGGCGATTATCTGCTCCATCAAAAGCTGGGCCAGCCCGCGTCTGCGCCATTCCGGTTCGGTGAAAACGTTAACGATTAATCCCTGCCGGCCTTCCGCGATCGTGATCTCACCGTTTTTGTGACGAATGGGAAATGGCGGAACTTCCCGAATGATGACGCCAGCGCCCGCGATAATTTTTCGCGGCGCATTACGTTCGCTCACCAGCCAGCCGAAATAATCGCCGGAAGCCAGCGCTTTGCCCAAAAGATCGAGTGCTTTTGTCCGGAACGACTCGAACAGTTCGTCCGGCACGAGGCCCATGTCCTGAAACATGCGGGCGCGATGCCAGCCGATTACGGCAGCATCGTCGGGAGTGGCCTGGCGGATGTGAAATTCCTGCGACACAAAAGCAAAAGCTCTGTCGCGGCCACCACCCTTGCAAGCAAAGACGGCTCGATTCGGCGCGGTTATTTCGATAGAAACAGCGAGGAGACGTCGACCTTAGCTCAACTATGGGCCTGGCCCGGGAGTTAAGTTATTTGTAGCAAACGGAATCGATCGAGTGGCCGGCGGCGGCTCCTTTCGACAAGGTTTCCGGCGACAAACTCGCCACCCGTGCGCCTACGGGCGTCGCTGTTGCGACGATTGGTTGTGACGGCAAATTCCTGTGTTTAGGCTCGCTCTTTTCAGCCATAGCTAAAGCCGGTCCCGGCTTGAGAACCTGCACTTTCATGAAATGCGGATGCGATTTTTCCCATGTTAGAGCTTGTGATTTCTTTTCGAAGTAACGATCGATCACGACGGCGTTTCGCTCCGCTTCGTTACGGCCTGAGAGGCGAGCGGCCTTCCGGTTTACCACGGCCGGCCCGGTATCAACTGCGATTAGTTCTTCGTCCCCGAGCAAAATCTTGCTGCCGTAACGGATTTTTTTCGGATCTACGGCGCAGTGACCATTTCGGAGACGCGCTCCATTCCAGGCTGCGCGCGATTGACCTTCCTCCCGCCAATAGGTGGTAACGCGCACAAGAGTTGGCTGTTCGGCGGTGTAGGCCCACGACGCTATGAGGAAAATGCCGATAATAATTGAAGCAAATCGCGTTGCCATCGTCCATCAAAGAGAGTTGTCGGGACGTAAACAACCCAAGCGAGGAGTACCTCGGTGATTTGGCTCCCCAAAAGGAATCGGAAATGCCTGGCATTGTGGATGCAACGGGGGCCAGTTAATTTCTAAAAATTATGGAATTTTTGCTGAAAAATAGCTCTCCCCCTATTCCTCTTCTCCCTCGGCTGCGCCGCCTTCTTCCCGGCCACGGCTTCGGCTCTGTCTATGTCTCCGCGACCAAACCCTCAACCGTCCAAATTCGTTTTTAAAGATGCTTCCGGCAAAGCCACCTCGGTCGACGTCGTTCAGAGTTATCAGCCGACTAAAATCGCTCGGCCTTTCACGACAGCCGATCGCCAACTCGATCCGAAATTGACGCGTGCCGCTACCATTGCGGAGGAACGGGCGCATGCTCATTCGCGCCGGCAATGCTGGCACGCAGTGAAGGACGCGCTCCTTGCATCAGGCGTGATTAGTTCCCGTCCGACAACGGCTTACGCGAAACAGGCCGGCCAGGAATTGGTCAGCAACTACGGCTTCCGACAACTGCCGGTGAGCGATCCGTATCAAGCACCCGTTGGTTCGGTCCTGGTCTACAATGCCAGCCGCGCAGCCGGCCACGTCGAGATTCGAACGAAAGATGGCTTCGTAAGCGATTTTCGCTCGAAAACGCCATCGCGCCGTCCGTTACTCGGGATTTTCGTTAAGTCGTAACCGCGACTTCTGGGTTTTCCTGGCGCTGAGCTAGAGCGCGCGCGCGTTGCTTACGCCCAAGCCAAACGCCGAGCACACACCAACCGGCCACGATGGGTATGGCAATGTAACTAATGGCGCTCAGACTAAGACCAAGGGCCTTCAAGCCGCTATAAGACACGCCGAATTGGTCGCCGCACCGATAGCCAAACGTATCGATGAAACTCTTCGCTTTGTATTTGTCCTCGCGGCGCAAAACGGTGAATAAGACTTCGCGCGCGGGCCGCATGAACGCGAACGTACTCGCGCGTCGTGCAATCTGGAATGCTGCGAGTACGGGAAGAACTGGCGCGAAACCCATCGCTGCGAAACCGAAAAGACTAAGTACAGGCATGAAGAGAAGAGTCACTGTGACGCCCAAGAACTTCATCAGTCGACCAGTAACAAAAATTTGAAGGACAAGCGTGAGCGTGTTCACCGAAAGATCGAGCTTCGCGAAGAACGCCGTGCGCGCGGCCTTATCGACAAAGCCGCTTTTCGTCAACTCGGACTGTTGAAAATAGGTCCAAGTGGACGTGAACGTGTAGAGAAAAATGAACAGGAAAAGCCCGAACAAGTACGGTGACTTGCAAATATGCGTCACGCCATCCCAAAATTTGCCGCCGATCGGTTTCTCTGCGGCTGCGGCGTCGTCGCCCGGTCTTGTATTGTCCCGTCGAAACTCTGCGGGAAAGAGCCGGACAGACTGCGCCGCGACCTCGAGCATCGCGGCACAGATCAACAGCAAAAATCCGGTGCTGATGTAGTGAACAAGCGATGCGGTAATAATCGGGCCGAGAATGCCCCCTAATGAACCGCCCACGGCGATAAATCCAAAAAGCCGTTTACCCTGTTCGGTCGTGAACAGGTCGGTCATGAATCCCCAGAAGACGGCGGTCGCGAAAAGATTGAACACGCTGACCCAAACAAAGAAGCATCCGTCCACCCATGGTTGCTTTCCGGGCGGCATGTATTGCATTAGCACGAAGAAAATAATTAGGTTCAGGATGAAAAACCGATAAGCGATCGGAATGAATCTCCGCCGAGACATTCGCGCGACGATCATGGAGAAGAGCGCGTTGGCCACAATCATCGCGACAAGGACGACGGTGAACATCCACCAAAGGTTTTCAAACTGTTGTGCGCCAATGTTATCGCGAATCGGCCGGATCACGTAGTAGCCGGCGAGGACGACGAAGAAGAAGACGAATCCAAGTAAAACTGCGCGAAGCTCCTCGGGGCGAACATCGACTATCTTTCCGAGGATGCGCTTCATCGTAATGACAAAATCCGAATGACGGGTGACAAAGGAAGCTCGAATGCGCAAATGACGAAAAACTCTTCGTGGTTCGTCATTCCTTCGACATTCGTCATTCGCGCTTCGTCATTCCGCCTTGCTTATGTAAGGCGGCTAGCACTTCCGCCTCGCGCTCCGGCGTAAGTCCCGCTCGCAGTTTCGCCTGCCGTTCCGACTTCTGTGCGTTAAACCAGGCAAGAGAATCGCGGGCAGTATCGGCCAGGGAGCGAAACGTTAAACCCTCCGCCAGCGCACGGCTGATATTCGTATGCGACATTCCTAATTCATCGCCTGCCCACACCGGCATGTCCGACCACGCTTCAACTTTCTGTTGCTTGAGAAATTCGCCATCGGCCCATGCGAAAGTCGCGTTTGAATTGAGCGCGCCTTTTATCCCATCGAGCATGCCGCCGATCCCCAACTCCTTCGCCGGGCCGGTGGCGTTGTAGATTCCCGTCTCGCCTTTTTCGACCATGCGAATGGTCCACTCCGCCAGATCGCGCCCATCGATGAATTGCACCGGATCGCTCGGATTACCCGGCGCCAGCACTTCGCCTCCGCGATCGATCCGCACCGGCCAGTAGGTGAAGCGGTCAGTCTCATCGCGCGGTCCAACAATCAGGCCTGGCCGAATAATGAGCGATTTGTCCGGAAACCACTTTTGCGTTTCCTGCTCGCTCAGCGCCTTGAGCGGTCCGTAAGTTTTGTAACCTGACGCCTTCATCGCTTCGAGCGTTTCCTTGAACGGATCGGCCCCTTCGTATTTCGCCAGCGGCGCGTTTTCGTCCGGGCCCGTACTGGTGTCGGCATAGACCGAAATGGTCGAAATGAAAACGTAACGCCCGACCTTTCCTTTCAGGATCTGGGCAGCGTCGCGGACCCACGCCGGTAGCGTGGTTGGGTTATCGATACAAACGTCCCATTGTTTTCCTTTCAACGCCTCGAGCTGGCCATTGCGATCCCCGATCAACTGCTCAACTTCCTTGGGCAATTCGCTGGGATGCGTTTTGCCCCGATTAAAAACGGTGACCTTATGCCCGCGGCTGAGCGCATATTTTATCTGAAACGGTCCGGTGAATCCGGTGCCGCCGAGGATAAGAATTCGCAATGGTTTCACCGTGTTCTCGGCGAATAAATTGTTCCATTTTACAGCCAGGCCAAGCGCGCCGGCCGCGGTGGCCGAAACTTTGATGAAATGACGGCGGGTAGCGATCATGTCTGCTAAAGTTTGTGTCATTCCGAGCGAAGTCGAGGAATCTCTCGCTATTTAGTTGAATCAGAGATGTCTCGACCGCGCTCGACATGACAGATGACGGCATGAATGCAATGACGCGACGCGAAGCTGCTAAATTGATCGGCTCCGCCGGTGTGGGATTGCTTCTGCCGGCTGGTGCAGCATGCGCTGCATCGGCAAACGAATCAGCAGGGATGCTGGCGCGTCCGATTCCATCTTCCGGAGAAAAATTGCCGGTGATCGGGCTGGGGACGTGGCAGACGTTTGACGTTGATCCTGCGCAGTCCGCGCCCTTGGCTGAGGTTCTGAGCACATTCGTGAAACTCGGCGGCCGCGTCGTTGATTCCTCGCCAATGTACGGACGCTCCGAGCAGGTCATTGGCGATCTTCTAACGAAACTTAAACTGCGCGATTCGCTCTTTCTTGCCACTAAGGTCTGGACCCGCGGCCGGCAAGCAGGGATTGATTCGATGGAGCGTTCCTTCGCGCGGCTGCAAACGAAGACGATTGATCTGATGCAGGTCCATAACCTGTTCGACGCCGAGACGCAGCTCCGGACAATTCGGGAATGGAAGGCGCAAGGAAGATTCCGGTATCTCGGCGTCACGCATTACGAAGCCGGCGCCTTTGCCGAGGTGACGAAAATCCTGGCGCGCGAGAAACTCGATTTTGTCCAGATCAACTACTCGATCATGGAACGCGAAGCCGAAGAGAAAATTTTACCGCTCGCGCAAGAGCGTGGCATCGCCGTCGTTATTAATCGTCCCTTTGGCGGCGGCGATCTTTTCAGTCGCGTCCGCGGAAAGCCGTTGCCCGATTTCGCGGCAGAATTTAATTGCACTTCCTGGGCGCAATTTTTTTTGAAGTGGATCATTGCCAATCCGGCGGTGACTTGCGCAATTCCGGCGACGAACAACGTCCAACATCTCGAAGACAACATGCGCGCCGGCGTCGGGAAGTTGCCGGATGCGAAAATAAGTCAGCGCATGATCGAAGCCTTAGCAAAATTATAGGGCGTCTGTATTACTATCGCTCGCAATCCTGTTTTTCTGCGAAGATTTTGACGTTGCGATTGTTCACTCGATCCGCCTGTTTTGTCCTGTCGAGCGAAAGTCGAGACATCTCTCGCCATTCCTCTGTTAAAAATTAGAGATTCCTCGACTGCGCTCGGAATGACAAAAAAGGGCGCTCACCGGAGATGAACCTCAATCGTGGTGGCGGCTTCGCTGCTCTTGGGTCAGACGCCGCGGGTTTTGGCCAAAGATTCGCGCAACGAGCCAAATTCCCCGCGCCTGTCCTCTCCCAAGCACCGCCGAGGGGATCGCTGCTCCCAACGCAGCATGGAAAACGCGGCGTTTCTTCCTTCTCCCTCGGAGAGAAGGCGAGGATGAGGGCCGTTTCCGCACCGCATCATAACCAAACCCGCACTTTTGGCCAAAGCTCCCGCAACGGAATCTTCAAGTCGCGACAAACAAGAATATGCTGCCGTTGCTCCCAAGGCATCCCACGGACTATTTTCGACCAACCCACGATCTTCTACCGAGCCAAATTGTTCGCGCTCGTCAGTTGCGTCGTCATCCAGCACAATCATGATTTCGCCGGTGTAATCACGGGGTCCCCAGTAAAAATAATTTTGATGGCCGGAGAGCGCTGGCGGTAATCCGTATTTCGAGCCAAAAAAATCGATCGCGCCCGCTTCGCCATAATTCTGACAAAAAATGGCAGCGCGTTTCTGCTCCTCCGGAGGCAAGCTGGCGTAAACCCGCGCCACCGAGCGCACCATTTCTTCCCAGCCGAATTGATCGGCATAGAGCTGAGGCAAGGCCGCGGTATGCGACGTTTCCGTCCGTGGGACCTCGAAATGAATCGCGCGCATGTAAGCGAGCAATCTTTCCGGTCATAAAATGGGAAGCACGACCGCCGCGAGAACGACCGCCGAGACAACGACGAGAAACGCAATGGCCTGTTTAAGCCATCGGAAGCGAAGCGCGAAAATTTTTCGAAGGCAACGCCACCCGCGGCAAACAACATCGGATAAGCTGGAGCGAGGTAATAATTCTTCCCGTGCATGACGATGAATTCGGCTAGTGCGATCAGGTAAGTGAAAGCGATGACGCGATAGCGCCGGCCTTCGCGGGAAGCGAGCAACCAGATCAATCCGCCGAACCACAGCGGAAAGGTTGCCGGATTCATCAAGGTGATTTGTTGCGCGAAAAATTCCCACGGTGTGAGGGCGACGTTCTTGTGGCTCTGCGCGATACCGTGCAATAAAACCCAGGTGGGCCAGCTGCGTTCGATTTGCCAGATGATGTTTGGAAGCGCGATGACAAATGCGATCAAACCGGTGAGCCAAATCCATTTTTGCCCAAATTGACGACGCTCCCGCGTTAACAAAATCGCGAGCGCGATTGCGACGCCGAAAAAGACCATTGAGTGCTTGTTTTGGATTCCGAGCCCGGCAACTGCGCCCAACCAAATCCAGGTCCGAGACGGTGCGCCGTTAATAATTCGGCAGAGCAGGTAGATCGCGCCTGTCCAAAACAACGGCTCATAAACATTAGGCGAATAAAAATTGCCGACCGCGAGAAAAAACAAACTTCCGAGCATGCCCGTGCAGGCGAGCGTGATCCCCGAGACGCGGCCACCGAGCTCGCGTGCGAGCATGCCAGCGCAGGAAAAATCCGCAGCGCGAACAATGAGCTACCGAACAAAATTAGTTCGATTCGCAACAAGAATGCACTCAGCGGTGCCAGATCGACGTAACCGAAATCGAGATGGCGCGCGCATGCGATGTAATAAAGTTCGTCGCGAAAGTAGCCGTAGCGATGAATCGTCAGCAGGTGAACGATCAGAGCGACAACAGCGAGACCGGCAACGATTCTTGTCGTTAGTCGATGATCTGTTGCCGCTGCTTTCATCCGGTCGATTTAGCGCGTATCGAATTTGAGCAGAAGGCTTTTCTTCCGCGAGGTCCTTCAAAAGTTTAAAAAAATTTCTTGCCGAGAGTGCGGATTCGCGGCATAGCTCGCACTTGTGCGGAGGCTGGTCTGTCTAAGCGTAACAATTGCAACGCTTCTGACCATTTCTAATACTGGCCGCGCGCAGACGTTCGCGCCTCCCAAGCTCTCCTTCGCCGGACGGGAACAGGCGACAAAGAAGGATCCTATTCAGGTCATCACTAGGGAAACACCGGAGGTCCTCCCGAGGGAGACGCCAGCGCAGGTAATTACGAAGGAGAAACCAGTGGTCGCCGAAAAGCAAATGCCGGAAGTGATCACCAAACCGGTCGCGCCAGTCGTTAAGAACCAAGTGGCGGAAGTGATTACCAAGCCGATCCCACAAGTCGCCACGAAGGAAAGAACATTCGAACCAGTACGTCCGATTGCGAAGGAAAAACCGCCGGTTACGACAAAGCAAATGCCGGAAGTGATTACCAAACCAATCCCGCAAGTCGCGACCAAGGGAAAAACATTCGAACCAGTCCGGCCGATTCCTCATTACAATTTCAAGACTCCGGATGGCAGACAGGAATCAGTGCCGGTCATTACGCATTATTATCCCAATCAAATCGTCCATCCATTGGGTACGACAGATAGACATCTCGATCCCAAACTAACGCGTGCCGCGACGATCGCGCAGGAACGCGCGCATGCGCACTCGCGCTCGATGTGCTGGCATTATGTCAAGGAAGCCTTGCTCGCCTCCGGGGTGATCGATTCGCGACCGAAAAGCGAATTCGCCAGGGATGCGGCGCAAGACTTGGTCAGCAATTACGGCTTCAAAAAATTATTGGTGCGCGATCCGTTTGCCGCGCCGATCGGTTCAGTACTGGTTTACGGAACTAGCCGCAGTGTCGGTCACGTCGAGATTCGCACCAAAGATGGTTTTGTGAGCGATTTCCGTTCGCCGACGCCGTCGCATCGTCCACTGATCGGCGTTTACGCCAAGCTGTAGCCGCGGTCGCTGGCCGCGGTTAGCTCTTCAATCGCGCCTTCAGCTTAATTTCCGTCCCAGCCAGCGCGACCGAAACCGGGCACGTCTTCTTCGTCTGTTCCGCCAGTTCCTTAAATTTTGCATCGTCAATCCCCGGGACTTCGCCTTCGCAATCCAGATCTATCGACGTGATTTTTGGTCCGCCACCAATCATTTCGAGGTTCACTTTTGCGATGGTGTGAACGCTTTTTGGTTGATGACCTGCCTTCGACAGATTCGCCGAAAGCGCCATCGAAAAACAACCGGCTTCGGCCGCGCCGATCAATTCTTCCGGATTTGTTCCGGCGCCATCCTCAAAGCGCGACGCAAAGGAAAACGGGCCTTCGTAAGCGCCGCGCCCCACTTTCATGGTGCCTTTGCCTTCCTTGAGGTTGCCCTCCCAGATAGCTGAGCTCGTTCGTGTCGCCATCGTCTTTACCTCCTGTTGTTTTGTGAATAGGGATGAAAATAACCTCGCAGATCGCGTTGTCTATTTCAGCAAGTTAACCACATGCGGCGAAAAGGAAATAGTCGATCGAGACCACGCGCTTTCGACGCTAACTGACTTCTTTGGGCGGCCCTAAACGGGCTAGCCAACCCTTTCGGATACAGCTTTTCCCCTAGCCGCATACGAAGCACTAATGTTGCCGCACGTCGAAAGGAGTCAGCATGTTACACCTCATTTGGTATATTCTCGTTGGACTAATCGCGGGCATCATCGCCAAGTCGATCATGCACGCTCATCTCACTATCTTCTGGACGATTGTACTGGGAATCATTGGCTCCATCATCGGAGGCGCCGTTACTCATATGTTTGTGCCTCCACGCGACCAGCGTTTTCATCCCGCCGGTCTTATTTTCTCCACTCTGGGTGCGATCCTGGTGCTGTTTGTTTGTTACAAACTCAAGATTCGATTTCCGCACGTGTAGAACCGCGAGAGAGCATGTTATGCGTAAACCAGCAAATCGATTTCCTCCGGCAACAAGTCGGAGACTTCGCGCACGAGATTGCCTCGCAAAATGTTGACGAGAGCGTTGCGCCGCGGGGCGCCGAGAATCAGACGGGATGCGCCCAGCGTAGCGGCAATGTCGGCTATGGCTTCGGCGGCAGACTCGCTGACCGCATAACAAAACAAGGGGGGACGATCGCCGGCTTGCTTTTTGGCGGCGTCGAAAATCTGGCTGGCCTCGGGATCTTCCTGCCATTTACGTTTCGTGTCCTGCTCGGTCATAAAACGCTGCTCGCGCACGAAGAGCAGATAGAGCCGTCGGCCGGTCTCGCGCGCCTCGCGCAGAGCGAAATCGAGCGTGCGCCCGGTGCCGCGAATGGGGCAGAGAATGGCTTCGCCCGTGCCAGCGTCTGACGAGGCGGATTCATTTCTCGTTAGCTGCATTGGTGTGCTTGCAGGTAACAGCGGCGCGACCTCCTTTTTCATCCGTCTTTCCTGCACCAGTCCGCGCAGAATTAATCCAACAGCCAGAATCGTGACCGCAAAATAGCGCGCGTTCGGTTTATCGATGAGGAGCGACAACTCGATCGCCGCCATGACGATGAAAGTGGCGAACATGAGGGTGCGCTCCCACGATTTGATCGACAGTTTCCGATCGGTGGAGGTGGCACCAAGATTGGTCGCGATCGCGCCGACAACGCCGACAGCGTAAAGATCGGCCAGGCCGGACATGTCTTTGACGATAATGACAAGCAGCATCGGGACGATGGTGGCGAGTAACATTCCGGCGCTGGGCACGCCCCATTTGTTGAGACGCTGAAAAATTTTCGGCAGTTCGCGATCCCGCGACATGAGGAATTGGATCGCGATAAGATCGACAATCGCCGTGTTGCTCGCGGAGAGAAGGAGAAGACCAAACACGATGCTGACGATGACGGCGAAGATGTGACCGAATGGCGGTCCGAGCGCGCCACCCACAAATACTTGGCCCATGTAGCGCAGCATATAATCGCGGACGCCCTCGGCACCGGGCGCGTTGACGTCACCCCCCACGATCTGGAATCCGCTCAACGCGTGCGCGGCCAGTCCGAACAACGCGGTGAAGACGCAGACTTCGATCATGACCCACAAAATCGCCGGCGTGGAAGTTTTGACGACACATGGTTTCGCATCGGTGCTGCCGGGATCGAGCTTCATCACGCCGGTGGCGTTGGCGATGGCTTCGACGCCGGAAAGTGCGAGCACGATTCCGACGAACCCGGCCCAGTTTTGACCAATCGTTCCATGCAACGGTTGCAGATGACCGATCGCTTCACCGATGTGCGGCAGACTGAAAAGTCCGAGCACGACGACAACGATTGCAGTCGGTACCGAAATCAAGAACGCGAGTCCGCCAGTTTGTTTTGGTCCGAGCAAATTAAGCAAGATACTGAAAGGCGGATAGAGCGCTGATCGCCGCCGTCACCAGATAATCGGCGATGAGCAGAAACGCCCCGACAATCGAGATTACTTCGCTGCGATGACGGACGCTCGCGTAAACACCGCCGCCGTCCGGGTAAAGACGGCAGATGATCATGTAATTGACGCCGACGAGCGCGGTCAGCACACACATCAGGGCGATGAGCCAGAAGGAGGCGTAACCTGCGACGGCGAAGGCAAGACCGATGACGTAGGCCTTGCTCGTGCCCCAGTCACCGTAGAGGATAGCAGCCGCGCGTTTCCAATCGACATTGCGCGGACGCTTGACGTTAGTTGGTATCAATTACTTCAACCCAAAACGAAGCGTCACTCGCGCGACGAGGCGCTTCACCGTCGATTCCCTTCGACTTCCTTGCCCTTTAATGCTGCTGACGAGGTTAGCTGTCGGGCTTGAGCCATTAAATGCTCTCGATGCCGCGCATCGTTCGCCCCGATCTGTTCCAAAATCTTGAAACAAAAATTGGTTCCCCCGCAAAACCGGCCACTCGCCGGCTTATTAAGCGAAACAAAGAACTGGCGGAAATCTCTGGGCGGAAAATCGAGCCGTCAAATTAATTGCCCAGGCTATTTACGATTCTCGCGTCAAAATTCCGCCTGTCTGCGATGCTGCTCGCAATTCCGCGGACACAATCGGAAGGTCCCACGATGGAAGCACCGGTTCGAGTCGCGATGTGGTCGGGACCGCGCAACATCTCCACCGCGATGATGCGGGCATGGGGAAATCGCCCCGATACCTTCGTCGTGGATGAGCCGTTCTATGCCTTTTATTTGAAGAAAACGGGTGCCGATCATCCGGGCGCGGACGAAGTGATCGCGGCGGGCGAGACCGATTGGCGGAAAATCATCGGGCAATTAACCGGGCCGATTCCAAATCGTGCCCGCATTTTTTATCAGAAACAAATGACCCACCATTTGCTCCCAAAAGTTTCGCGCGATTGGCTGCGCGAAGTGACTAATTGCTTTCTCATCCGCGACCCTGCGGAAGTGATTACCTCTTATATTAAGAAAAACCGCGAGCCGACGGTGAAAGACGTCGGTTTTGTGCAACAGGCGGAGATTTTCAATTTTGTGCAACGCCAGACCGGCTCGGTCCCCCCAGTGATCGATGCCGATGACGTATTGCGTGATCCGGAGCGAATGCTGCGGTTGTTGTGCGATGCGATCGGTGTGGAGTTCTCCGATGCGATGTTGTCATGGCTGCCAGGTCCGCGCGAGACGGATGGAGTCTGGGCAAAATATTGGTATGCCGAAGTGGAGCGCTCGACTTCGTTCGCACCGTATCGCGAGCGAAAAATCGATGTGCCGAAAAGTCTGCGCGAAGTGCACACGCGCTGTCGCGAAATTTACGAACGACTTTACGAAATGCGATTACGCTAGTTCTGTCATCCCGAGCGAAAACGCCCGTCCGGCTCGGACCGAGGGATCCCGATGCGTTACCCTTAAGCTTCCATGGCGGGATTCCTCGACTCCGCTGCGTTACGCTTAGAATGACATCGTGGCAGAATTGTAGGGCAGGCGTGCCGCCTGCCGTTCTAAAGATTGGCAATCGGAAGCGGTTGCCCTACAAAATATCTGCGTCATCCGCGCAATTCGCGGTTCAAAAATGCTTCAAAAATTCGACGAACGAAACCGCGATTTGATCGTTAACATCAACGGTCAGCTGATTCATCGCAACAAGGCGGGAATCAGTCCCTTCGATTCAGCGGTTCAGGGCGGCGATGCCGTTTGGGAAGGGTTACGGCTTTACCGCGGTCGCATTTTCAAATTACATGAGCATCTCGACCGGCTGCATACCTCCGCCACCGCGCTTTCTTTCCCCGAAATTCCGCCTCGCGAAAAAATCATCGAAGAAATCAAGCGCACCCTTGCCGCTAACAAGATGCAGGACGGCGTTCACATTCGCCTGACTCTTACCCGTGGCTTGAAAATCACTTCCGGAATGGACCCGCGCCTGAATCAATCGGGTCCGACCTTGATCATCCTGGCCGAACACAAAGCGCCAGTGTACGCGAAGACGGGGCTGACCTTGGTCACGAGCAAAATCCGGCGGCCGTCGCCCGAGATTCTCAACTGCAAGATTCATCACGCCAATTTGCTCAATTCCATTCTCGCCAAGATCGAAGCGAACAATGCCGGCGCGGACGACGCCCTCATGCTCGATACCCGTGGTTTCATTGCCGAGACGAACGCGACTCATATCTTCATTGTGCGCAAAGGGAATGTTGCCACGAGTCACGTCCTCGCCTGTCCCGAAGGACTCACTCGCGCGACCGTGATCGAGATTTGCGCCGCCGAAAAAATCCGGTGCATCGAAACGGACTTATTGCCGGTGGATGTTTACGGCGCGGACGAAATGTTCTGCACTGGCACAATGGGCGAGCTTGCTGGCGTCATTAAGATCGACAATCGGATTATCGGCGATGGCAACATCGGTCCGATGACAAAACGATTGAGCGAACTCTACGCCCAGCGCACGGGGACTGAGGGCGTGCAAGTCGTGTAGCGTTGTAGCTGCCGCTGTCTCAGCGGCAGATTCTGGTTACGGGGACGGCGGTCAGTAATTTCTAACTAATCGCGTGATAGCAACCATGCTCGAAATGATCGGCCAGGTTGCGATTCCGGTGATTAAAATAAAGAAGAAAAGTTCTGCGACATAATCGCGTGGTATTTCGGTAGCAAAAAATTCAGTGCTCAGTTTGCGGAAGGTTTCCAGCTCACGG
>QHRA01000081.1 GCA_003221295.1 Verrucomicrobiota bacterium
AAGATATCGTCAAGATTTTCGACCGTAAACGCGACGTGCACCGATCCAACATCGCACGGCCTGACATCGATCCGTTTTCGGTCCTTGGGTGCGAGATATTCAAGCAACTCGATTTTGTGTCCGTAGCCTTTCAGAACGGCGATAGAAAATTCAGCTCCCGGAACCCCGGTGACTTCGCTGGCGAGCTCACCGGTATGGTGTGCGCGATGCGAAAGCTCGAAACGGAGAACATCGCGCCAGAAAGCGAGAGAGCGCTCGAGATTCGAGACTGTGATGCCCGTGTGATCGGCGGCGAGGATTCGAAACAGCATACTGCCCATCTTAGCAACGTAGTGGCAGGCGTGCCGCCTGCAGAGTGGTTTAATTGCAGCCGACACGGCTGCCTCCACAAAAAGAAGCCGGAACGCGACGGCCGCACACCGTTGATCACAACATCCGCGTAATCCGCGGTCAAGTTATTTTCCCACGGCCGCGATTACTTTCAGCTCGATTGCGATGGGCGTGGGCAACGCTGTGACTTCGATCGTTGTGCGCGTCGGATTTGGTTTGCCATCGCCAGCGAAATGTTCGGCGTAAAGTTTATTGTAAGTGGGAAAATCTTTTTTCATGTCGGTGAGGAAGACGGTGACGTCGACAATGTTGTTCCAGCTTGCGTCGGCGTCTTCCAGCACGAGCCGTACGTTTTCAAATACGGCGCGGCATTGTTTTTCGATGTCGTAACTAAGGATGTTACCCGCGACGTCCAGAGTGACGCCGGGAATCTCCTTGCTGCCGCGCACGCGCGGCCCGATTCCGGAGAGGAAGAGCAAGTTACCGACACGCTTGGCATGTGGAAATGCGCCGACCGGTTCGGGCGCACGCGTGCTTTCGAAAGACTCGCTCATCGCGCAGCCTGCGACGACTTCGTGGCGAGAGCTTTAATGAATTGGTCGGAGTCTGAAATCCAGCCAAACAACGTCTCGGCGTTTAAGAGTGAAGCCTCATGATTTGTTCTTGGCAAATCGTGACCAATGGGCTCGCTCATGCAATCCTGAAGCAGTACACAAAGATAATCTCGGAACATTGCGTCCCTCACCGTCGATTCTACGCAGATGCTCGTAGTTACGCCGGTGACGATCAGGTGTTTTATCCCGAGCTTTTTCAACGTTGCGTCCAGATCGGTTTGGTAGAAACCACTGAATCGCGTTTTATAAATTACGATGTCATTTGGCTGCGGTTGCAGCTCTGGGACGATATCGGTGTCCCAAGTATCTCGGATCAGAACCCGGCTCTCGCATCCGTCGGGCGCCTGAATTTTCTGGCCGACGCCAAATTTTAGATGCCGTATGCGATTTACTGAATCATTTGGGCCGAGGTCGGAAAGATCCGGGCGATAGCCCATTTTGAGATAGATGATTTTCAGCCCAGCCTGGCGCGCTGCTGCCAACACTTTTGTGATCGGTGCGATCGCCTTTTGCGCCCCTGAAATATCAATCCCGGCTCGGTCGAACATACCCCCTTTGGCCGCGAAATCATTCTCCATATCAACGACGATGACGGCACTTCGAACTGGATCGATCAAGATCGACTCGGGTTTCGCGTCGATGCTGACCATTTCGCGCTTCGACCCACTCGCCGAGCATGCTTGGGCAAAGCACAGCTGTCCGACCAGAATGCCGATTATTCCGAACCTAATTATTAAATCCAGCATGATTCTTTGTTTTAACTTGGCGGATACTTCTCAAACTTCGGCAAGTTCGGATCCATGTGGTCCCAAGGCTGGGCGTCTGTTGTCCACATATTCACTTTTGGCTTGAACAAGCCCGGATCGTCCAGGCTGGACGCGGTAATGCCCTGGCCGTGTTCAGTCTCCCCACCGAAAAGCCGTGAACCGCACTCGGGGCAAAACCCGCGCTTGTTATGACCAACCATCTCACTCGGCGTGGAATAGTAGCGCGGCGAACCCTTCGTAATTTTGAATGCTTTTGCCGGCACATAGACAACAGGTGTAAACGCGCCCCCGGTGGTGCGCTGGCAATCGCGACAGTGGCAGTTGAACATCGTCATCGGTTTGGCAGTGACTTCGTAGCGAATCGCGCCGCAGACGCATCCTCCGGTAAAGTTGGTGGACATATTTGAAAAAATTAAAAAATTTGAAGTCAGAGAACGCTCAACTTTTGTCGCACGACTGATCTTTCAAGGTGCTTCAGGCTCATTTGCATCGGTAGTTCGCAAGCTTTTAACCGGCGGCAAAACAGCTTTGAAGGTCGCGCCGTAGATTGTCCAGACAGTTAGGAATAGCCCGCACACGATCGGCCCGACGATAAATCCGATCGGTCCGAAAAGAAACAAGCCTCCCAGCGTCCCGACAAGGATGAGAAGATCGGGCATCCTGGCGTCCTTCCCTACGAGAACCGGACGCAGGATGTTATCAATCGTTCCAACGACGGCAGCACACCATCCCAGCAGGAGTGTTCCGGCGAGAACTTGGCCGGTTATAAATAAATAAATCACGGCCGGCACCCAGATAAGGGCTGCTGCAATTCCTGGCACAATCGAGAGGATGGTCATGAGCGTCCCCCAAAACGCGGCTCCGCCAATGCCCGCGACCCAGAATGCGATCCCGGCCAGCGTCCCCTGGATTATCCCGACAACGAGTGTTCCCTTCACGGTTGCGCGGGTGATCGAACTGAATCGCTGTAGCATGAGCGCTTCATCCTCATGACTCAGCGGGATGTAATAAAAAATCTGCTCCAGGATTTTCTCGCCATCCTTGAAGAAGGAAAACATCGCGTAGATCATAATAAAAAGATCGAGAAGAAAGGCAGCTGTTCCCGCCGTCATTCGGGAAGCAACGGCTACGAGCAACGCACCCGCGCCCTTCGCGGCCGCGCCCACATTCTGCACCAGCTCTTCCTGACTCGGAACATGATCGGCAAGTGCTGGAAATTTCTGCACCAGCCAATCGTGCGCATTGAAAGTACTGGCGGAGCCCAAGTGCTGGCGGACCCACGGAATCGCTTGATCGCTTATGTTGAGCGCTTGTTGAACGACGACTCCGAGAAATACGCTGATGGGGCCAACCACGAGGATGAAAAGAATCAGTAGGGTGACCACAGCGCCGAGGGATCTTCGATCGCCAAGACGCCGCGTGACCCATTGGTAAGGAGGGCGAAACAGACCTGCCAGTAACGCTCCAAGAAGAAGCGGCTTTAGAAAAGGCCACGTCACCGCCAGGAAGAGGGCAGAGACCGCCACGACCAAAATCAGCACAAAAGCGGCGCGAAACTTTTTGCCGCTGATGCCTGCGTGTTCCATTACAACAGCAGCTTTTTTGGGGATGCTGCTTTCCCCGACTTCAACCGTGGCTATGTCCGACACCAACCGAAATGGTAGACGAGCCAAAACGCTTCGCCGATCGTGTGCGCGCTTTCAACGCTTCGACTTCGCGATCGCGCGGCGGCGAATTTGTCACCAGCGAGTTGAGTAGCTCCTGTGCGACGCGGGTCACACCGTCAACCGCGCGGTCAAAAGCCTTCTCATTCGTTTTGGAAGGTCTCGTGAAGCCGCTCAATTTTCGGACGAATTGAAGCGACGAAGCGCGAATTTCATCGTCTGTGGCCGGCGGTGCGAAGTTATGAAGGGTTTTGATGTTTCGACACATAATGAAAGAATTATCCGTTAAGAATTAAGAAGGCAAAAAATTAAACGGCGAGAGATCAGGCATCGACCATCACCTTGAACCCGCCGTAGATCATTCGCTTCGAGTCGAACGGCATCTTTTTCGTCTTCATCATCCTGGCCATCTGCGGATCTTTCATCCTTGTCGTTCACGCTGTGATCGAGAGATCGGGTTGCGAACACGCCTGTTAAAGGCTGGCTTTTGTCCGAGCGAGGGTGTGTTTTCAAGCTGTTGCGCTGACTCTTATGCAACCAGGTCAGCAAAATAATTTCGTCTCCCGCTGTGATGCCTTGCAATCCATCTGCAACCTCGGGAATCACATCGAGCCACGCGTCCGGCGCGCCTTCCGAGCCTTGCCGAGGAGCGCTAGCGCGCCGCTTTAAGACGGAGCGAATTGACCCGATCGGACTAACCCGCATTTCCTGGGAACTGGTTCTGCTCTTTGTTGTCGATTTCACCACAGCAAATCGAATCGATGTTGAGGCCGAAAATGATCAGGTAGTCGCAAGGATCAACCTTGCCGGCAAGCCAGACGATCGCTGGTTGGCCAAGTCTTATTTGATTCGCTCCGATACGTTAAAGAAGTTCCATTCCCAGGTCTTGCCCTCGTCTGGAGAAAAAGCCTGGCCCCAAACCGGACGATCCTTGTTCCGCGCGTCCCAACGAAACATCACAATGATCGGTTTTCCCTTGAAGGTATCTTTGCAAAAGAAATGTCCGACACCATTTTCAAATGAGCCGACCACGGGCGGATCGAGAACGCCGGTATTACTCGCCACCCAATACAAGCTCCACAGCCGGGTCTTGGGATTAAAAAGCCGCAAGGTGAGACCTTGAAAGAGCTTGCCTTCCTGGCCTGAGAACTCGGTGGTCGAATACGTGTCCATATCGGCGGTGTCGCCGAGGATTTTCGTATTCTCATCGGAGGATTCGAACTCCGTCCACTCCTGGCAGTTTTCCAGTCGTTTGTTGAGGTGGCGATTATGCATCTTCCATTTCCCGACCAGGAAATCGAAGTCGTTAGGCGATGATGTCGCCGACGCAGTGATTTTTAACTCGCCCTTTTCATCGAAGTTCACTTTCGGAATCGCGATGGTCGGATCATTGGTCAGGACGGTTTGTTGAGCTTGTCCAATGTGACAAATGGCAAACAACAGAATTGTGATCAGGTATTTCATAGGTGCTGCTTTTGCATTGGGGCGAGGTTCGCTTCATGCGCAAAGGCCACTTCGCGAAATCCGGCGAATCCGCCTTACGCGCTCCACCGAGATCCCGCGCCGAACACTACCAAGGGCTACCCGCCGGCAATTGCGCCCATGATAAAAAACGGCTCGATGCCTTTTGCAATCGGATCGGGTAGGGGAGTGTCAGGTGGATCGTGGGAGATGTCTTCGCCGCACGCAAAAAATCTCACCAATGGCCGGCGCTTTTTTGTTTCGTGGTCCCGGATGGTGCCGCGCAGCACTGGATATTTTTCTTCAATCGCGTCGATTATTGCGCGCACCGTCGCCGAGCCGTTGAGATCGACGTGTATTTCATCACCAACGTGCGCAAGCGTGCGCAGATGATGGGGGAGGATGACGCGAATCATGTCTTTTTACAGAAGGCAACAAAGATAACTAAGGTTCAGACTAGAGAGTATCCGAGTGAATCGCGTTCTTCTTTTTGTTTTTAATCCAACTGCTCCCCGATCTTTGTTTTCTTCGTTATCTTCTGTGTACTTCATTTGAATTACTTCAGCGTTTGGACTTCGACCGACAAAACAGCCGGAAGATCACGCACGATTGGTTTCCACGAATCACCGCCATCGGCCGATGCGTAAACCTGGCCTCCCGTTGTTCCAAAGTAGATACCGCAGGGATCGAGCGAATCGACCGACATGGCGTCGCGCAGTACGTTTACGTAGCAATCGCGTTGCGGCAGACCTTTGGTGAGTTGTTCCCATTCGTTACCGCCGCTACGGCTGCGATAGACGCGCAGTTTGCCATCGGGCGGGAAATGCTCGGAGTCGCTCTTGATCGGGACGACGTAGATCGTTTCGGGTTCGTGCGCATGCACGTCAATCGGAAATCCGAAATCGCTCGGCAAATTGCCGCTTACTTCGCGCCAGGAATCGCCCGCGTCATCGCTCCGCATCACGTCCCAATGTTTTTGCATAAACAACGTGTTCGGTCGCGACGGATGCATCGCGATGCGATGAACGCAATGGCCGACTTCCGCCAGCGGATCCGGAATATATTGCGAATGCAAACCGCGGTTGATTGGCTTCCACGTCTGGCCGCCGTCATCACTACGGAAGGCGCCTGCAGCAGAGATCGCGACGGATATTCGTCCCGGATTCTTTTGATCCAGAAGAATTGTGTGCAAACACATGCCGCCTGCACCGGGTTGCCATTTCGGGCCGGTATCGTGTTTGCGCAGTCCCGATAGCTCCTGCCACGTCCCGCCACCGTCTTTCGATTGGAATAAGGCTGCATCTTCCACGCCCGCGTAAACATGATTTGGGTCATTTAGCGATGGTTCAAGGTGCCAGACGCGCTTGAATTCCCACGGATGCTGCGTGCCGTCATACCACTGATGTGTGCCCGGCACGCCGTCGTAAACGAATTTGTTGCTCTCACCCATCGACATTCCCTGCGGGTTTGTCGCCGGGCCGCCGCCAGGCGTGTTCCAGCTTTTGCCGCCGTCATCGGAACGCTGGATGATTTGTCCGAACCATGCGCTCGTTTGTGACGCGTAAATCCGATCCGGATCAACCGGCGATCCTTTCATGTGATAAATTTCCCAGCCGGCAAAGTGTGGCCCATCCACCTTCCAGTTTTTGCGCTTCCCGTCCGAAGTCAGGATGAAGGCGCCCTTCCGTGTTCCAGCCAATACTCGTATTCCGCTCATTGTTTACATCTCCAACTGCGGATTTCGCGGATCAAGCCCTAAATCAAACATCAATCCTCAAACATCAAACTTTGCGGGGATCGGCAGCTGTGTACGCGTTTAGCGTTGTTTAGGTACGCGAGCGCGCCGAAATGATCTCCTCTCCTCCTCGAGCGAGGAGAGGTTAGGGTGAGAAGTGGAAAGAGGAGACCCGATCATTGGAATTAACCAACCTTCTACGAAGAAATCCCTCACCTTCGTCCTCTCCCTTTCGCAAAGGGAGAGGCAAGAGCATCCTGCTGCAACGCTAAGCATCCACGTGGTCATAGATCGCCGCTACAGCGGAATTCGGTGCCTGAATTCCGTCGATGCGAAGGAGCATTGAGGCCCTATGGTTTTGTCATGAAGAATTCAAAATTTCGTATCGTTCCTCTTGCGACCGATGTGGCCGCAACGGCACGGCGCGTGGCCGCGAGTGGCGCACCGGACCACGCCATGGTTGTCGCGGACTCACCGGGTGGTTTTCCGTGTCGCCACTGTCTGCGCTACGCCCAGGCCGGCGAGCGTATGATCCTCTTTCCTTACGCGGCGATTCCAGCCGGTCACCCGTATTCCGAAAGCGGACCGATCTTCGTCCATGCCGAACCATGCGAGCGCTACCATGCCACGGATGAATTCCCGGCTGACTTTCGCAAGGGCCGCGTCATGCGAGCTTACAATTCAAATTACGATATGATCGATGCCGAAGTCGTGAATGGGGACGCGCCGGAAGCCATCATTGAAAAGCTCTTGGAGAAACCCGAGACTGCTTTCGTGGACGCGCGCAGCGTAACTCACGGTTGTTACACCTTTCGCATTCAACGCCTATGAAAATGCCTGAACTTCTTCCGCCCCCTGATACGATGTATCGAGCCCTGCTCAATCGCGATTCAAGTTTTGAAGGAATCTTTTATGCGGGCGTGCGAACGACCGGAATTTTCTGCCGGCCAACCTGTACCGCAAAAAAGCCGGAGCGCGTGAATGTAGATTTCTTCGCGACGCCGAGTGAGGCGCTGCATAGCGGTTACCGTCCATGTCTGCGGTGCCATCCGATGGATCCTGATCAGCCACCGCCGAAACTCATCGCGCGTTTGCGCGCGGAAGTGGATCGGGCGCCAGGTGGCCGCTTAACGGATAAAGAACTCGCTGCCATGTCGATCGATCCGTCAACCGCCCGACGGCAATTCAAACGTCATTATGGAATGACTTTCCAGGCCTATCATCGCGCCCGCCGCATGGGCCTCGCCTTGCGCGAAGTGCGCAAAGGTGAGCGCGTAGGTGAAGTGCGAAACGGAAGTGGTTTCGAATCAGAAAGCGGTTTTCGTGATGCCTTCACCCGGATTTTTGGCGAACCGCCGACGGCCGCGAAGGCGCAGGGCGGTTTGTTTGCCGAGCGCATCGAAACGCCCCTCGGTGCGATGCTGGCGATTGCGGACGATGAAGGGCTTCGTTTGCTCGAGTTTGTTGATCGGCGCGCCATGGAACGCGAGTTGTCGATCTTGCGAAACCGACTGCGGACTAATGTGGTTCCCGGTGAGCATAAGCATCTCGAGGCAGTTCGCTCACAACTGGCCGATTATTTTTCGGGAAAAAATCTCGAGTTCAATGTCTCACTGGCGCCGGTTGGTTCGCCATTTCAACTTCGTGCCTGGGAACTGTTACGTTCAATTCCAACCGGCGAAACGCGCTCTTATTCATGGATGGCGAAGAAACTTGGCGATGTCGAGATGCGTCGCGCGGTGGGCCGGGCCAATGGCGAGAACATGATCTGCATCATTATTCCGTGTCATCGCGTCATTCGCGCCGACGGTTCGCTGTGCGGTTACGGCGGCGGGTTGTGGCGCAAGAAATGGCTGCTCGATCACGAGCGGCGTTTTGTGAGCGAGTGATCGATCTAAAGAGAGTGGCGAGGCCCGATCGCTAAAACGTCGGGGAAGCGCTTACTTACAATCGATGCTGAAATTATCATGGAACACGGTCACGGTTCCATTGGCATTGAAGGTAACGTGCAAGACCTCGTGCACCAGAAAGTTGTTGCCTGACCCCGAGCCGATAATCCTGAAATTGTTAACGTACGTTTGGGTAAACTGTCCGTTCTGGAAAGAACCCTTAAAGCTGGAAGCCTTCGTTACACCTGTCGCTTGATACTTGTCACCCGTGGTTTCTCCGGTACCTGAAAGGCCCTGGGGCTGAAAATGGGCCGTTCCACTAACATTGTTTCCGTTGATGGTAAACGTGATCAAGGTGTGCAAGGGGCCGCTTAGGTCCACAAGCTCTCCGGCCCCGCCTGCAGCGCACGGGACGAAAACTGTCAAATTAATGTCGCTCATATCATTGACCTGTTTTGCCGCATTAGCTGGCACGGTAAAAAGTGCCAGCGCCGCAAACAGGAAAATCATTATAGTGGTATTTTTCTTCATAGGTTTCCGTTCGTGAACCGAGGGGGAAAAGTCATTTTAGCGGAAAACCTGCATCAAACTCGCGCCAGAACGTCTTGCCACTCGGATGACAGCACCGTGTCAGGTGCGGCCTCGCAACGTCAAGAGAATTTTTCGCACAGGTGGAGATGAGCGTAAGGTAAAACGTTGAATATGAAACAGCCGATTTTGCCGACAATCTTTCTCGCTGTTCTGGGCGCGATAGCTTCCACCTCCGCCGCGCAAAACAATCTGCCCGACGATGTGCGCGCGATGGCGAAGAAAGTGATGATGCCGGTCGTTCTTAAGGTGCCGGGAATGGACACGGTGAAGGTGGTTGAGAATTTGAAGTACACTAAGAGCGATGACGCGAATGTCTTGATGGACATTTACATCCCGCCTGACCTGTCTGAAAACGAGAAGCGTCCCGCGGTAATTTTTCTTCATGGCGGAGCCAAGACCGACTACACGCCGAAAGATTGGGGCGTCTAT
>QHRA01000082.1 GCA_003221295.1 Verrucomicrobiota bacterium
AACTGTGTCCCTAAACAAGATCCACGATCGTCAGAAACTCAACAATGAAACGATCGCGTTTTTTCGAGACGCTTGGGACGTCTCCGCTTCGTCCTAAGGACGTTCGTCCTTGCGATGGGTATGGTGCCGCCACCAGTGAACGCCGAAGACTGCCACGAAAGCCGCAGCGCTGATGACTTGTCCGACAATTCCGCCTAGGAATGCGCGGCAGACGAGAGCGGGAACAAGCGCGATCCCCGCGGCGACCAGCGGCGGACGAATGTCGCTCCACGAGTCTTTCCAGCCAAACACCCATCGCAGCGTTGCGTAGCGTAGGATGCCTTGGACGACGTAGGGTAAAAGAATACCGAACGCCGCGCCCATCGCGCCAAAGCGTGGAATGAGCCAGAGCAAGCCGCCCGCCGCAACCGCGCACGTGATCGATGAGTGCAGAAGATTCAAATGTGGCCGTCGCACCATGATTACCGTTTCGCCTAATGCGACAAACGCATTGATAGCACTGGCGAGAGCGACGATGCCAAGCCAAACACCGCCCTGCCGAAATGCTGGACCGTAGATGAGCAGAATCGTGCCGCCGGCGAGAGACATTACTGCAACCAGCGGCAACAGAATCCACAGCATCCACTGAGCAAGCCGAGCGTAAGTAGCGGCAGCCACGTCGTGATCGCCCGTCGCGGTCATACCAGCTACGACCGGCGCGAAAATGGGGTTGAACGCCTGATTAACTTTTCGCAGCCCGTTCGCGGTGCCGATGACTGCACTGTAGACACCGACGGTTGCAAGCGTCACACCGGGCGCGCGTCCAACGAAGTAGCCAAGCATGATGAGATCCAACCGGGCAATGAACGCGTTAATCAGCTGATAAATGCTGATGGGAGCAGCATATCCGAGCAGGGAGCGTGCTTCGCCTAAAGGCGAGACAACTTCCTTCTGCGGGGGAACGTGTCGAAACAATGTTGAGGCGAGCGCGAGTGCAATAAGTCCTGATGCTGCGGTCCCTACGATTGCAGCCACTTCCGGTGAGGACTCCTTGAAGCCGACGGCAAGTGCAAGCAGGAACGCGAGCGTTGTTGCAATTGGTTCGGTCATCCCGCGCGAGTAGATGTCGTGCTGCATCACCTTCATCCCACGTGAGATGGCGGTACTGATGCGATACAGAGCGAGACCGGGCATCGCGCACACAACCAGTGCGAGCGCGGAAACCATTTGGGGCTGCAGGTGAAGGCGGTTGTTAGAAAACCGGAGCGCTCCTATCACAATTGCGGCGGTGACAACAGACTGCGCAACTCCCAGGACTACAGCGACTCGAAACAGCGCCCGGCTTCGCGCCCGGTTGCCGACAGCTTCCGAGCGCGCGATGAACGTGGTGATCGCATTGTCGAGGCCGAGCACACCGATTTTGCTAATGATGTCAGTGGTTGACCAGGCAACCGAGAATATGCCGAGGGCTGCAGGCCCGAGCAGCCGGGCCACGAGAAACGTGAATATCCCCCGGAAATTCGACGCCAACATCGCGATCGTGTTTAAAAAGGCGCCGCGCTTTAGCTCCACTCCGGTTTCGTCCAGGCGCGCCGGCGCGTCTACTACCGGCGGCGCGACGTCGAGCACAGTTTCCGTCGGGCTCACTGATTCGTCGCGAAGCCTGTCACCAGCTTGCGTAATTTCAAGGTTAGATGGCATGAGAAGGAGCGCCGTGATCCCCTTTTCGGCGGAATACTCTCGATGAAAGGGAGTTGACTGAAACCGACAAGACGTGTTCGGTCAAGGGACTGTATTGCCGCAGTCATTTTTGCGCCGATAGCAGATTACCGCTACACTCAGGGTTCGTTCCGCCCAAACATATGAGCATTCAAGCGATCACGTGTGAACGAAAATGGGCGAAACCAATTCTCCTATTTTCTAGCAAAAGTTTTCGCAAGGATTGACCATCTTAGGAGGGCCAGAAAATGGATCTCCCCGTAGGCATTTCAACTTTGCAACACACTGATCGCTGGATTGGTGCGCCACTTTGCGCCATTTTGACCCTTCTCAGAAAAATCTTTGAATCCGCGGGGCCGCAAGGGCCGCGCCAAGTTCAACGCATTCTCTTCGTCAAGTTCGCGGAGCAGGGCTCAACCGTTCTCGCCTATTGTGCAATTCGTCGTGCGGTCGAAATGGTTGGGCGCGAAAACGTTTACTTCGTCGTATTCGAAGACAATCGATTCATTCTCGACGTCATGGAAGTCATTCC
This sequence comes from Verrucomicrobiota bacterium, assembly GCA_003221295.1. Classification (GTDB taxonomy): domain Bacteria; phylum Verrucomicrobiota; class Verrucomicrobiia; order Chthoniobacterales; family UBA10450; genus AV69. The sequence goes on from QHRA01000082.1 coordinate 2,231, forward strand.
CGAGGAAAATGTGATAACGATCCCAACGAACAGCCCATTCGGACTCGCGCTTGGTGCGCTGCGGGCAGTGCTTCGGATCCGGAAGATCCGCATAGACGGGGTTGTTGATATGGAATTCCTGACACGCTTCTCCGCGATGCTGACGTTTACGACCGGCGCCAAATCACGGGTAGGTTTTCATACTTTTTTTGGCGACGGACCGTACCGCGGCGACTTGATGACGCACCGGCTCTTATACAATCCTCATCTCCATACAAGTCAGATGTTCGAAGCCATGGTTGAAGCATTGACCCGCGATCCAGCGGTGCTACCAACGTTTGACTTTACGCCCTCCGTAACCCAGCCACTCGCAAGATTTCGGCCCTCCCCGTCCGAAGTTGATGAAATCAATATTCTGCTACAGCGCGAAAATCCTCGTATCGGTTCTGCGCCACTCATCCTGCTCAACCCGAACGCGAGCGACTTGCTGCCGCTAAGGCGGTGGTCGCCTCTGCGTTATGTCCAACTTGCGCGTCGGTTGCTCGAACGTTACCCGGAGTTGTTCATTGCGTTTACCGGTGCGCCGGCCGAAGTCGCCGCCAATGATCAGCTTGCAGACGAGGTCGGCTCGGGTCGTGTCATCCGGCTTGCCGGAAAAACGACCTTGCGGCAATTACTCGCGCTTTACTCGCGCAGTGAGATTTTGGTGACGAATGACAGCGGCCCGGCCCATTTTGCCTCGCTGACTCCGATTCGCGTCGTCACGTTGTTCGGGCCAGAGACACCGGCGCTGTTTGCCGTGCGGTCGCCAAACGCCACCGCTCTGTGGGCCGGCATAGCGTGCAGTCCATGCGTGAACGCCTACAACAATCGGCAATCGGTTTGCCGCAACAATCTTTGCATGCAAGCAATCACAGTTGACGATGTTTTTGAAGAAGTTACGCGCATTTACGATTCTCTTAAGAGGAGCACATCCGGAAATTAATCTGCCGAACAATGGGTGTGCCACCTAATAGTTCGCTCCAATTTCGCCTCGCCGTCCTCGGAATAGTCCTCCTCACGGTTGCAATTCGCCTTCCGTCTCTTTTGCATCCTCAGCCGATTGACAGCGAAGCGATGTATTCTGTGGTGGCGAACGAGATAGTTGATGGGGGGCGGCCCTACGCTGACGCGGTAGAGCGGAAGCCGCCACTTCTCTTCTGGACGTACGCCGCGATATTTAAAGTAGCAGGCAAGTTCAATTGGAAGGCGCTTCACATAGTGGCACTAGTGTGGACGCTATGCGCGATGGCCGGCCTCTATGTGATCTGCCGCGAGTTGTTTGATAGCAATACCGGTTTGATTGCCGCGTTCTTCTACGGTGTTTTTCAGCCCTGGTTGACGTGGAAGAACCTCTCATTCGATGCCGAAATGCTAATGAACCTCCCTATCATCTGGGCGTGGGCGATCGCGTTTCGCCGCAGCTCGTCGCGATTACGACCCGAACTCTTTGCGGCCGGTGCGCTTCTGGGCGCGGCTTTCCTGCTCAAACAACCGGCCGCGATAGCAGCAGTTCCGCTCGGCATTTATCTACTTCTACCGAGTTATCGAGCTAGCCGCAGTTTACCGCGAATAAATTCAATCATTCAAGCAGCCATGCTCACGGCAGGATTTTTCGCAGTCCTCGGTCTCGCGACGATTGTGCTTTGGAAACAACGCATCCTCCACGACGCGTTTTACTGGACAATTGCCGATCACGACGTTCCGCACGTTTTTTGGCAGAAGGGAATCGTAATTACGCTGACCTTCCTCGGGGCTTGTTTGCCTCTGGTGATCGGGGCGATAATGGCGTGCCGGGATAAGAATGAAATTTGGGCTGGGAAGACGGCGGAACGAACAGCGCTTCTAGGATTGCTCGTGGCCTCAGCAATTGGCGCTGCAGCAGGCGCCCGCTTTTACCCTCATTACTATGTCCAATTAATTCCTCCGCTTGCACTGCTCGCAACGCCCTACTACGCGCGACTTTGGTCCCGGGTAATACGGCCGCCCCACTGGTTCCTGCGACCCGGAGTGACCTATGCCTGGTTGATTGTTACCATCATTGTTTTCTCAATTCAGCACTGGACGGGACTGGCTCCGCGACGTGTCCCGTCTGAGGCGGGACGATATTTGTCTACGCATTCGAGCCCCGAGGATAGAATTTTCGTCTGGGGTCAGACTCCGGAAGTCTATCTAGACGCTTACAGACGTCCTGCCGCTCGTTACATCACGACGTTTCCCCTCACGGGTTATGTCTTCGGCGGACCGACCCCGGGTCTCGATACTCGCAGCCGGATCTTACCTGGTGCTTGGACCAACCTCGAGCGAGATTTTGCCAGGCATCCGCCGATCTACATTGTCGATGTTCAATCCGCCAAAACTGCGCAGTATCCAGTGAAGAACTTTCCAATTCTCGCCAAACTTTTGGCGGAACGATACCAACCCGTGGCCCACACTGCCGAAGGGGTGATTTATCGAATCCGTTAAGCGAATGGAATCTTCGCGTTGGTGTTGAGCTGTCTACTGCCGTGAGGCCAATATCCCAGGGTGATTGCTTCGCAGGCAAGTTGTCGTAGGCTGGATGTCCTTTCATCATCGCATGGAGCTTCTCCACAAGATCGGCCGCGAATTCTCCGGCTATAACATTTTGGAATCCGGTATGCGTCTCCTCGACCGGAAACCGCTGCAATGCAGTCTTTACGTCACAGACCGTTGCAACCTTGATTGTGCCTATTGCACCGAGTACGACAACAGCCGGCCGCATCCGAGCCTCGACGATTTGAAAAAATGGATACGGAAAATTCGCGAGCTCGGCACCATGCGCATCGCTCTCGTCGGCGGCGAGCCGCTCGTGCATCCGAATATTGTCGAACTCGTTCGCTACTGCCGCGAACTCGGCTTTGCCACCAGTCTCACAACGAACGGCTTTCTTCTCACTCGTAAGCTTCTCGCCGAACTCGAGGACGCCGGCTTGCAGGTGATGCAGATCAGCGTTGACCGGATGACACCGAGTCCCATCACAAAAAAGTCGTTTAAGACGATTTTGCCGAAGCTCGATTACTTTCGTGACTCAAAAATCAGCTTGCATATCACCGGAGTGATATGTGCCGATACCTTGCCCGAATCGCGGGCAGTTCTCGAGACCGGGCTGTCGCGCGGAATTCCGACGGAAGTTCGCCTCGTGCACGCGGACCCATTGCATCGGTTTCGCGTCAATCGGGGGCCCCGTGAAGAACTCGAAAGTTTCATCGATTCGATGATCGAACGAAAACGCCGCGGGGAAAAAATTCACACCAGCGAGGCCATCCTCAATTACCAACGCAGTCTCCTCCGGGGCGAGCAAGTTGAGTGGACCTGTATGGCCGGGTACAAATTATTCTTCGTCTCTGCGCAAGGAAAATTCTGGATCTGCAGCATGGTGCACACGGACAAGCACATCATGGACGTCACGCTCGACGATCTCTACGCAAATTACCGCAAGAAGTCGTGCCAGGAAGGTTGCGGTGTTTATTGCGCAGTGAGCGCTTCGCTCCTTGTGGAAAAGCCCGTTCACGTTCTCGGCAAGGAAATCGTCGCGCGCGCCAAGCGCATTCCGTCAATGGTTCGTCGTTCCTTAACTCCGGATAGCGACAAAGCTACGCACGGCACCATGACAAATGCAGATGGAACGCACGAGATGAACGGCAGCACTAAAAGCGGCCCATCCGCAGATAACGGCGTAAGTTTGCGGAAGAGCGCCTAACAAAAAACCGCACGCCAGCATCCAAACGTAAACGTTTCTTCGCGCTGCGATCAGCCGGAAAGCCCGGTCGAAGGGCGTAACGTCATCGAGCAGGCGGCCTTTCGCCATCTTCGCCCGGCGTTTCGCGAACTCATCCAATAGGTGCGATCCGACGAGCAAAGCCAGAAAATAGAACACGTTCGGAAATTGGCCGCTTCTCCACAAATGAAAGGCGATAGTCGCCCACCATGAATTCTCGATCAGATAATCGAGATGGTGTTCCCACTTGCCACGCTCGGTGGTTTCAATTTTTACGCGCGACTGCTTTCCATCCAGTCCATCGACGATGCCAAAAATGAGAGCGGCGAGGATTCCAAACCCGACGCGGCCAACTGCAAAGGCCGCGGTCGCGCTGCATCCGATGATGAAACCCGCAATCGTAATTTGATTCGGTGTGATTCGGGTCTTGCAAAGAAGTGAGATGATTCGCGTTTCGATCGGCGCGTGGATATAAGCCGGCAAGTCAAGCGTTCCCTTTTGAGCGGAATCGAGAATGACGCGCTCAGCTAAGCGACGGTTCTGCTCCGCTGGTGCGGGAAAACAGAATGGCCGCACGCGGCGACGCATGCTGACGATGTAGTGGTCTTCCGCTGCCGCGTCGACGATATCGATCTTGCGATTGTCGACCCTCTCTTTGAGTTGTTGGAAGAACGGCGTGGTGGTAGAAAACGCAGAAAGAAAATCTTTCGTGACCAACGCAGGCCCACACGGATTCCGGATTAAAAATCGCGCGAATTCAGGCGGATTAGAATCGACAAGCGCGGCCGACGAATCTCTCGCGCAGAGAGCGGCAAGCAAACGCGGGTCACAGTAAACGTCTGCCGGGACGATTAAGAAGCGCTCAGACTCGCCCTGTTCCAAAACCAGTTGCGGGGTAAGAGGTCCAGTTGCGCCCGGGACAACATAGACAATTACTTTTTGGCGCGCCCACGAGCGCTTCGCCACTTCGGCTCCGATGATTTCCGGTGTCGTCGACAGAACCAACGCGCGTCGAAATCCGAGTCGCTGCAAAATGCGAAGTAAACGTTCGAGTAAGTTGACCCCGCACAATTCGACCAACGCCTCGGGGTCATCCGCGATCAAGATTGGCAGCACGTTCCCCATCGGCCGCGAGTCTAAAGGGGGATGCAGTGTGCTGCCAGCTGCCGACGCGATTACTCCGGCGATGCTGTACGGGAGGCGCGGAGTGCAATCGTCGATTATAACGCTGCTCAAAAAATCGCGCTCCGCGTGCCGCGCTGCTGGCTGGCGGTAATGCGGCCATCTCTCATTTCATGAATCCAATCACACGCCTCAGCGATAGCCGGGTTGTGAGTGGCCAATAGCAGAGCTTTGCCGCCTTCTTGCACAATGTTTTGCAGCAGCTCAAAGGCGCGCTCGGAATTGGCAGTATCAAGGTTGCCGGTTGGCTCGTCCGCCAGAATGACTTTTGGATCATTTGCCAGCGCCCGGGCGATCGCCACACGCTGTTGTTCGCCTCCAGAAAGATGACGGCTGGGCCTCCGCAATTTATCGCCCAAGCCAACCGCTTCCAGCAGGCCGGCCGCGCGTTCGCGCATCTCATTATCGGAAAGTTGCCCGAGCTTGCGCATCGGGATCATCACGTTCTCCTGCGCAGTGAAATCCTCCATCAGAAAATGGAATTGAAAAATAAAACCGATGAACTTGTTCCGTCTCTGCGCGAGTTCGTCATCGCTCAGCTGGGAAACTGGCTCCGATTCGATCGAAACGCGGCCCGCGTCAGGCAGGTCGAGCAGGCCAAGAATGTAGAGCAATGAACTTTTGCCGCAACCAGACGGGCCGACAACGGCATGGACAGTTCCCGCCTCGACCTTCAGGGACACGCCGCGGAGCGCGTGCACGCGCTCTTCCTCTTCGCCCAGGTAGCGTTCGATGTCTGCGCAACTAAGGCAAACTTCCGAGTTCATCTTGAACCGCGAATCGTGACTACCGGCGGCAACTCAGCGGCGCGTCGCGCGGGGACATAACTCGCGATGAACACCGCCAGAATCGCGAGGAACGTTGCAAAGACGTAATGGCGCCAGTCCCATGTCACCAAAAAATAATTCGTGTACAGCAAACCACGAAGACGAATGGGAATGTGCGACACTCCCCAAGTCATCAACGCGCCGAGCAAACAGCCGAGCAACGATCCCGCCGCCGCGATTAACGCGCCCTGCCAGAGAAAAATCGACGAAATGTCGACCCGGCGGTAACCCATTGAACGCAAAATCGCGATCTCCTTGATTTTCGCCAACACCGACATTGTAAGGACATTAAAAATGCCGAATCCAGCCAGCAGGATGATAAGAGAGACCGTAATCGCGACGGACATTCTTAAGGTCAGGAAAAGCTGCAGCGTGCTTTCCTCGCGTTCCTGCCAACTCGAGGCGTTGTGTTGAAAGAGGGTTTCGAAACGGCTGGCTAAAGCAGGTGCACGATTCGGATTCCGCAGTTTGTATATGATCATCGACGCGCCCGACGGTTGCTTCAGCAGAGCCTGTGCGACCCCGGCATGCGAATAAACGCGGGTTGAATCAATCGATCCGATCCCTGCGCGCGCGACCGCTGCAACAGTGAACCGCCAGTACTCCCCATTGGGCGCGAGCAATTGCACCGTATCGCCCACGCCGGCCTGAAGTAACTCTGCCAGACGTGAACCGATGATAATGGAGCTGGTGTTATTCCGAAAGTCATCAAAGTTCCCATCAGTCAGCTGGTGGAGAATATCGGTGGTCCGCGCGTGCAGCGCGGGATCAATGCCATAAAGATCGACAGTCGCGTTCTCAAATCCCGCGCGAGCGCTGACCGTTCCGCGTAGAACCGGAGAACAGGAAACAACATTAGAAAATTGCCTGCTCACCCGCATGATTTCATTTGGGTTAGTGATACCTTCAAAATAGAGACGACGTCCCATGGTTCCTTTAGATCCTTTCGCGGAAACCATGAGCGGTTCGTAGCGTGGCCGAAAGCGCGATCTGACGACCAGCGCGCCATTGCTGCCGATGGTTGAGTCGATAAAATAACGCGCGAAGCCCTGGGTCTGCGCCTGGGTGCAGATAAAGATGGCCACGCCGAAAACAACGCCGCTAAGGCTCAAAAGCAACGCGCGCTTGCGATGCGTCAAAAACCGCAGCGCAATATAAAGCGGCGGCGTCATGGCGCCT
>QHRA01000179.1 GCA_003221295.1 Verrucomicrobiota bacterium
CCAGTCGTGCTCGCTGCGGAAATGATTAATCAATGGCAAACGATCGCGAGTCGCGAGAACAACCCGATCGATCCCATTGTCATTACCGTTGGTTCCATTCACGGCGGAACCAAGCACAACGTCATTCCGGATGAAGTGAAAATGCAGCTGACGGTTCGTACCTACAAAGCGGATGTGCGCGAACGCGTCCTCGCCGCGATCGAGCGGATCGCAAAGGGTTGCGCGACCGCCGCCGGACTGCCATTCGGCAAAATGCCGACCGTGAATGTGCTGCGCGATCAATTCGCACCCGCAACTTATAACAATCCTGAATTAACCCGGCGCCTAGTCGCGGTTTGGAGAAAAGCGCTCGGTGATCAGAACGTCGAAATGGTCGATCCGACCATGGGTGGGGAAGATTTTTCCGAATTTAGTCTGCTGCCAGAGCACTCCATTCCGGCGGTGGATTTTCATGTTGGCGCGGTGGATCCGTCCAAAATTGCGGACTCAAAAAAGCCGGGCGCATCGCCCCTGCCCAGTTTGCATTCGAGCAAATTCGCGCCCGTGCCGGAGCCGACGATTCGCACCGGGATGGTGGCGATGACCGCAGCGGTACTGGACTTGATGAAGAAGTAGCCATCGGTCCGAGCCTTCTCCTTCTCATTAACACCGGCCTTCAGGCCGGTGCCCCAAGCGTCCAATTACAGTAAAGCCGTTTCAACGGCTTTTCTCATTCTGCCAGCGCAAACCATGGCGCTCGATGAATTCCCGAAGCTCATCGGCGAAAGTGCGCACCCGGTGGTGTTCCTCTTGTCCGGCAATGTAGGCACCAACCTGTATGACATTAGACTCAGACACGGAAAAGGCGCCGCAGCCTCGGCCCCAGGCAAATTTCCCCGGCAAAATGCGGTTGGCGTTCACCCAGTGGGAGGAACTGCCCTTCAGAAGCTGGACCAATTCCTCGATCGACATATTGGTTGGGAGATCGATAAGGGCATGAACATGATCGGCGTTTATGTAATTGATCTTCATGTAAACGCCCTTGGTGTCGGCGTATTCAGCAAGGTGACGGGAGAGGCGGGGTGCAGCGTCCTTGTTGAGTAATTTCTCGCGGTTCAACGTTCCCCAGATTAAGTGGATCCAGCAGCGGGAGTAGGAATGCACGGACATTGGCCTCGAGGGTAAGCCGTTGAAACGGCTTATGTCGATCTCCAGCCCAGAGTCACCGGCCTGAAGGCCGGTGTTAATGAGAGCGTGACCGGCATCCCGAGCGTAAGTCGAGGCATCCCGCCATGAAACCTTTAAGGTAACGCAACGGGGTCCCTCGACTGTCGCTCGGGATGACGGCTATTTGGAAAGCTACTTCACCCGCACGTTCTTGCGCAGAAAGGTTGGCACGTCGAGGTCCTGGCCTTCTACGATTGTCGGCTCGCTTTTTTCAAAGCGACCGCGGGTGATGGGCTCGAATTGCAAAATTTCCTGTTTCGCCGCGGCAGCAGCCTTTTCGCGCTTCGGGTTTTCCGCTTCAACTTTCGGCGCGATCAACGGTTTCTTTTTCGGCGGAATGATTCGCGGTGTGGTGGGCCGTGGCGCGCTCTCGATCTCGGGCTCCATCTCTGCCTCGGCGAACTGAGATTCTGCGACCGCTTCAGGCGCCGGCAAAATATCTTCGACCACCGGTTCCGGTGGAATTTGTTCGCGTTGAAAAACCGCCGGTTCGGCTTCCATTACCGGCTCTGGTTCCGGCGCCTCCGGTTGAACAAACTGGACGATCTGAGGTTCGGCCACCGGTTCGATAACAGGCTTCGGTGGTGGAGGCGGCGGCGCATGAGCCTTTGATTTGCGCGGCGCAACTTCCGCCTCGTCCGCGGGCAGCGAGCTAATCAACGTGACACTCAACCGATCGCCCATGCGGCCATCGACGGCCGTGCCGAATAGGAGTTGGGTATGCTCGCTGATGTGCTTGTTCAATTCGCGCATCAAAATTTCCACTTCCGACAAAGTCATGCCCGGTCCGCCAGCGACCTGGACCAAGACTCGTGACGCATCGGCCAGCATTCGCCCGCGATCCATCAACGGATTTTTTAGTGCCTGGGCTAACGCCTGGTGTGCACGATTGTCTGAATCGCTTTCGCCGTAACCAAAGAGGCAGCGTCCGCCTCCCCCGCGCAGTGCGGCCAGCAAATCGTCGAACCCGATGCGCATGATTCCCGGCCGCTGGATCAGATTCACAATCGAACGCAGGCTTTGACTGATCGTCATGTCGGCAACAGCGAAAGCCTGATGAATACCAGCTTTCGGTGCGACCATGTCGGCCATGCGGTCGTTTTCGAAACAGACGACGGCGTCCGTGGTTTCGTGCAGGCGCGCCAGGGCGTCGCGGGCCTGAGCGGTGCGACGTTTTCCTTCAAAAGTAAATGGCATCGTCGCGAACCCGATGACGAGTGCGCCCATTTCACGTGCGATTTGCGCGATCACGGGCGACGCGCCGGAACCGGTTCCGCCGCCGAGTCCGGTGCAAATGAAAATCAGGCGCGCTTCTGCCAGCGCCTGGCGGATTTCATCGGCTGATTCTTGTGCGGCATCGAAACCGAGCTCGGGATCGCCGCCGGTGCCGAGTCCGCGCGTCAGAGAGCGCCCCAGTTGCACTTTCACCGCCGCCACGGAGCTGGCGAGCGATTGCACGTCGGTGTTGGCAGCAATGAGATCGGATTTGTCCATTCCATCGAGCACGACGCGATCGAGCGCGTTCGAGCCGGCGCTCCCGACCGCGATCACTTTGATTCGAATGATTTGGTCTTCTCGTTCCGGCAAACTGTAGTTTCGGCTTAGTTGAATCATGTTGTCGTTCCTTGTCTATTTCTTGTTAGGAAATTTGTTTGATGTTTCTGGAGAGGCGAGCTCCTGCGAGCCCGGCGTCGTAGTTCCTTCATCGTATCCCTGGTAAAAAACGGCTGAAAATGCGACCGAATCCGCGCCGCTGCGGTCGCTCTGCCTGGACCGCTTGCGCATATTTGATCAACCCGATCGCAGTTGAAAATTGGGGATTCTGAAAGGCGGAGGTCAATCCGGACATCGTCTGGGCATGCGCCACCCGCGCCGGAATTTCAAAGATTTCCTCAGCCAGATTATCGATGCCGCGCAGTAAACTGCACCCGCCGGTGATGAAGATCCCTTCGCCAATGAAGTTGATGAAGGATTCTTCATCGAGCGTCCGTTTGAGCAGCTCGAATGTTTCGCGCACCCGCAAATGAATGATGGTGTTCAAGGTCTCGCGTTCGACTTCCTTGCCCGCGAAACCGGAATCATCCTTCAACACCACCGTTTCCCCCGGCAGACAATTGCCAAGAATGACGCTGCCTTCATCGATCTTTAACTTCTCCGCTCGCGCCATCGGGATGCGCAATCCCATCGAAATATCGTTCGTGATGTGATCGCCTCCAATCCCAATGGTCCCGCTTTGCTTGACCGCGCCGTCGACATACAAAATGAAATCGGTCGTGCCGCCCCCGATATCAATAACCAGAGCACCGAGATTTTTCTGTTGTTGCGTCAACACCACCTGCGCGGAAGCCAGCGCGGTGAAAACAACGTCTTCCACCTCCAATGGCAGTTCCTTCACACAACGAATCGTGTTTTGAATCCGAGTGCGTACACCGTGGATGATGTGAAAATCGGCTTCCAGTTTCTGACCAAGCATGCCAACCGGGTTGAGCACGCCGTCCTGCCCATCGACGTGATAATGTTGAATGATGGAATGGAGAAATGCGTTTTGCGCCGGAATGCTCACTTCACGCGCATTGATCTTCACATCTTCGATGTCCTGCTCATCGATCTCCTCGTGATCATCCGGCAACATGACGCAGCCACGATTGTTAAAACTCTGAATGTGGGCGCCGGTTACGCCGACGTAGACACCCTTGATCATGACATCACTCTTCGTCTCGGCATCGCTCAATGCTTCCAGGACGCATTTCATCGCCGTCTCAAAATCGACAATCTCGCCTTTGCGCACGCCGCGTGATGGCGCCTGCCCGACGCCCAAAATTTTCGTCGTCCCGTCCAGGCGCGCTTCCCCGACAACGACGCAAATTTTAGACGTTCCAATTTCCAACCCCACCATCAGATCATTACTGGCCATTTCCTTGTTCCTTCTTTCCCTTCTGAGTTTGTTTCTGCAATGAAAACGGTTGCGGGCCGTTTTGATTCTTTCCCGCTGCCGGCGTCGGCGACCTGGCGCTTGCTTTTGGCGGAGGAGGCGCCACTGGAATTGCTTTCATAATCCGCGGCGTTTCCTCCGGATCGATCGTGTCGTTGATCACTTCCGCTGGTGGTTTCATGAAGGTGACAGGGATATTCCGCTGCACCAACAAATTGACGGTTTCGATCTCGTGCCGGGAATCGTCGGCATAAACAAGAAACTGTTCGAGTCGCTGAATTTGTTTCTCGAGATGATCGAATCCAACCGTGACCCGGGTGTGATTCTTGTCCGTCACCACCAGGCAATAGCCTTTGGACGTATCGATTTCGCGGATTTGAAAACGGGTTTGCATGAAACTGCCGGCGCTCAAGCGCAACAATTCGAGGGCCGCTTTCGCTTCAACCGACTGGACAATTTTCCCCGGTTCGAGCGATTCGCTGCTGCAGCCGGTGATCAGAGGTAATCCGAGATATTCCGGCAACAATTTTTTTTCCTTCATCAACACCCCACGGGCATCGATCAGAAAAGCGACATCGGATTGAAACGGATCAGAAATTTGTTTTTCGCTCGTGATCCAGGCAATTGGTTTGCGCTCAAGGATGCGAATATCGATCTCGTCCGGCAATTTGCGCACCACTTCCACTTCATCCACTTGTGGCAACTGCTGCAAAACCCGATGCACATTCGCGAGATTGACCTGAAAAATATTTTCGCCCTCGCGCAAATCGGCAGTCTTTAAAACCTGATCGCGCTGAAGCGCGCCATCTGTCTGCACATCGATCATCGCCAGGCGGTACTCCGGATTCTCGAAAAAGAACCGGCGCATCCCAATCCGTGCCCCGAAAAAGATTCCCGCGCTGATTGCGGCAGCCAGTGCGATTTTTGAAATAAAAACAAGCACTCGCCGGTTGCGATGTTGCGTGGCCTTGCGCGCGCGCACTTTTACATCCAGCAAATGTTGCTGTTTGCGCTGGCGCGGGTTGGAAACGCGCTGATTGCGCGGCCGTTTGCGGGTAGAACTGCTTAATTTCATTTCGCGGCCTCCCGGCGTGCGCGCGACAATTCGATAATGCGCAGGCAAAGTTCGTCGTACTTGATCCCGGCCGCCGCCGCCGCTTCCGGAAGCAAGCTCGCCTCGGTCATTCCTGGAATTGTGTTTACTTCCAAAACGCTCGGCTCCGCATTTTCCGGCAACAGTACATCGACTCGCGAATAAACGCGCAAACCGATCGAGCGATACGCGCGCAAGGCCAGCTCCTGAATCTTGCGCGTCAGCGTCTCTTCAATCTTCGCCGGACAAACATGTTCCGCTCCGCCCCCCGCCTGCGGATTGAGAAATGGATACTTGTTGGTGAAATCGTAAACGCCGCCTTTTGGAATGATCTCGAGAATGGGCAGCGCTTGATCGCCCAGAACTCCGATCGTCAATTCGCGGCCGGGGACGAACTCTTCTACCAGGAGCTGGCGATCGAATTTGCGCGCTTCGGCCAGGGCACTTTCCAACTGATTGGCTTCCTTAATAATATAGACACCGACAGTCGATCCTTGGCGCGGTGCCTTAATAACGATGGGCAGCGGGAGGGTCGGTTGTTCGTTCGCGCCGATGACCTGCCACTGGGGAGTGGTAACATCAGCCGCTTCGAATCGTTTTTTCGATTCGATTTTATCGAATGCCGTCCAGCTTTCCTTTACGCCGTCGCCGGTATAAGGCACACCGCGATTCTCCAAAACCTGTTGGAGCTGACCGTCTTCGCCAAACGTCCCGTGAATGGCGATGAAGGCGAGATCGATATCTTTCGGCAATTCAAAATTTTCATCGCGGACATCGATCTCGAGAACTTCCGCGCCGCGCGAGCGCAACGCTTTGGCGACGCCGCGAGCGGTCGCAAGTGAAACATCGCGTTCCGATCCCGGTCCGCCCATTAATACCGCAATCTTTTTTGGTAGCGCGTTCATTTCTTTCACCCTTCCTCCCCCACGATTTGCACTTCAGTTTGTAATTCGACACCGCGCTTTTCTCGGGCCGTCGCTTGAATTTTCGCGATCAACTCGAGCATTTCCGCCGCGGTCGCGCCGCCGTCGTTAACAATAAAATTCCCATGCACCTCCGAGACCCGCGCTTTTCCGATGGCGCAATTTTTCAAGCCAAGCTCATCCACTAATTTTCCGGCGGGAATGCTGTCCGTATTTTTGAAAATGCATCCTGCGCTCGATGCCGCCGGCTGGGTCGTTTTACGTTTGTGCTGCGATTCCTCGAGTTTGTGCACGATCTCGTCCTTCCTGCTCGGCACACCACGAAATACCGCTGAGATCGCATAATTTTTCTCCAGCGTCGGCACATGCCGGTAATGCACCTCCATCTCCGATGGTGTCATCGTATGTGCATTCCCTTCGGCGTCGAGAAGACGCACGCTCACGACATGCTCGAAAGTCTGTCCGCCCATTGCGCCGGCATTCATGCGCAATGCACCGCCGACTTCACCAGGAATCCCTTCCATCCATTCGAGACCACCGGTGCCGGCGTCGCGCCCGGCATAGGCAACTTGCTTTAATTTCGCGCCAACACCGGCCGTGATTTCATTTCCATTCACTGTGATATCGTCGAACTCGCCCCCACACGGATGAACAACCACGCCCGTGATTCCGCCATCGCGGACCAGAAGGTTTGATCCGCGTCCGATGACAAAGAGCGGAAGATTTTCTTGTCGACAAAAACGAATCAGCTCGGCAAAGGCTTTCTCCGTGCGCGGCTCAATCCAAAACTGAGCCGGCCCGCCGACGCGCAAAGTAGTGTGTTTCGCCATCGGCTCATGCAAACGCACTTCGCCTTCTTCGCCCACGATCGCCTTTAATTTTTCGGCAACCACCAGTTCCGCCGCCAGAATGGACAATTGCTCGTGAATATTTCCCGCGCCTAGGCTGAGGACGACATCGCCCGACGCCAGCATGTTGCCGACATCGTGATGGACGCGGGCGAAGCGCGATTGATAAGTCACGCCGCGATGACCGTGCGCGGAAATGGCATCGGCAATGGTCTGCCCGCTGATCCCGGGAATGGGAGGCTCGCTCGCCGGATATATATCGGTAATGACAACGCGATCGGCCTGATCGAAGGCAGCGCCAAATTCCTTTCGCAAGGCCTTGGTCCGAGTGTAGCGATGCGGCTGAAACATTGTCAGCACGCGATTGCGCCCAGTCGATCGCGCCGCGGCCAGGGTCGCCCGAATTTCTGTCGGATGATGCGCATAATCATCGACCAACAGGAAACGATCGCTGGCATATTTGATTTCGAAACGCCGGCGCGCGTGTCGAAATTTGGCCAGCGCCATGGCGATTTTCTCGAACGGGATACCGAGTTCGCTCGCCAGCGCGACGACCCCAATGGCATTCTGCACATTGTGCTGGCCCGGAACATTCAGCCTCGCTTCGCCCAGTTTTTCTCCGCACCGAAAAACAGAAAAGACCGAGGCGAAATCCTCCAGCGTAACATCCTGCGCGCGATAATCGACGTTTTCGCCGAATCCGTAGGAAACCGAACGGTCGGACTTGCAAACACGCGTTGCGATGGCGTCGTCGGCGCAGAAAAAAACCTTGCCAGATGTTTGACCGATCAACTGATCAAAGACCGCTTCGATTTTCGCCAGGTCTTCGTAAAAATCGAGATGCTCCGGCTCGATATTTAAGACCAGGATATGTTCGGGATAAAAACAGCGAATGGTGCCATCGCTTTCGTCTCCTTCAGCCACAAAAAATTCACCTCGCGGGTCCCAATGCGCGTTTTGTCCGAGGATCGGGATTTCGGCACCGACGTAATGCGACGGATGCAACCCCCCTTCGCGCAGGACATGTGCCGTCATGGCCGAGGTAGTGGTTTTACCGTGCATGCCGCAGATGATGATGCCGCGTTTTCCCTGCATGATGGCGGCGAGCGCTTCCGCGCGCCGAGCCGTTCGCGTTTCCGATTGGCGCGCGCTAACGAGAATTGGATTGTCGGCCCTGATCGCCGAGGAGTACACGATCAACTCGGCTTCGGCTGCGTCTTCCGCCCGATGTTGTTGGAAAAATTGCAGACCCAGTCGCTGCAAACGTTCCACTTCCACCGAAATCGATTTGTCCGATCCGCTCACCTGATGTCCGAGCTCGAGCAGAAGCGCGGCGATGCCGCTCATCCCGCTGCCGGCCACGCCGATCAGATGAATGCGATGATGCTCACGTGTGAGAAATCGCGCCAGACTGAGTTGCACCCTCATCGTCGTCATACTGCGGCAGTTGTATATTTCTCCATCGTTTCCACCACCGCGCTGGCGGCGTTTCTGGTCGAAAGTTTGGCCGCGTTCTGCGACATGCGCTGCAGACGCCCGTGATCTTCAATGAAGGGAAGGATTTTTCGCGCGAGCGCATCGTCTAAAATTTCCGATTCCTTCACCAGGATGGCTGCATCTGCCTTGACGAACACTTCGGCGTTACGCGCCTGGTGATCATCGGCGGCGTAGGGAAAAGGAATGAGGATGGCAGGCAAGGCGAATGCCGCCAGTTCCGCCAGACTGGCAGCGCCAGATCGAGCGACAGCGAAATCAGCCGCGCTGTAAAGTTCCTCCATGCGATGATGAAAAGCCGCCACAAAAGCCGGCAGTTTGGCGCGCCGATAATTATCAGCCACCAGTTTTTCCTCGCGCGTTCCGGTCAGATGAATCACTTGCAGCCGCCCTCCATCGAGTGACGGCAGCGACTTGATCATCGCCTGGTTGATCCCACTCGCACCCTGACTCCCGCCCATCACCAGCAAGGTCGTGAGGTCCGCGCTTAATCCAAGTTTTTCCCGCGCGGCCTTGCGATCGAGGCGCTGCAATTCTGTCCGAATCGGCGTGCCGGTCACTTCTGTTTTCACTTTGGGAAAAAAGGGCGCGCATTCTTTGAAGCCGAGCAGAACCGCTCGCACTAATCGCGCGGTCATCTTGTTGGCTTTGCCGGGGATGGCGTTGGATTCGTGGATGAATGTTGGGACGCCGCGCATTTTTCCGGCGAGGACCGGCGCCGTGGAAGTGAACCCGCCCATCCCGAGAATAACCTGCGGTTTGAACCGTCGGTAAATGGAACGGCAACGCCGGAAACTTTCGTTGAATCGACGAACAAATCCGAGGATGTCCGGTGAAAAAGGCGAGGGCAGCCCAATGGTAGGCAATTTTTCGAACGGAATTTCCGGATGTTCCTTCAACGCCAGCGCATCGACATCCTTTTCCGAAACAAAAAGCAGCACCTGGTGTCCGCGCGCGCGCAACACTTCAGCCACGGCAAGTCCCGGGAAGAGGTGTCCGCCGGTTCCTCCGCATGCGATGATGGCGTTCATAGGATGGTTGATGGACGGAGAGACGCGTTTCTGCGCGTGCAGGACGTGCAGAAGCACGTCTCTCCGCATTCTGCTGCGGACAATTTGAGATCTAAGATTTGAACCCTGGAGTTCTTCATATCCTTGGCGTCATACGCGCCTGCATGGTAATGCGTTTCTGATTTCCCGGGTCCAGCTTGGCTTGCCGGTAAATGTTCACCAAAATGCCGACGCCAAAAAGACAGGCGGCGAGATTCGATCCGCCGTAACTGATAAACGGCAGCGGCAATCCCTTGTTCGGCAATAGCGAAGTCGTCACCCCGATGTTCACTGCCGCCTGCAAGGCCAGGAGCGAAACAATTCCACAACTCAGCAGCATGCCGAAGCGATCTTTGGCATGCAGCGCGATCATCATCCCGCAAACGATGATGACGATAAACAAAAAAACGACGAGCAAGCTGACGCGCAATCCCAGTTCTTCGCCGATCATTGGAAAAATGAAATCGGTGTGCGCGTAGGGTAGATAGAGCATTTTTTGGCGGCCGTTGCCGAGACCAAGCCCTTCCATACCGCCGCTGCCCCACGCGATCAGCGCCTGCATTTGCTGCAAACCGGCATCCTGTTTGTAATTCTCCGGATGTAAGAACGCGAGGAGGCGGCTCATTCGCTCCGGCATGCAGGTGGCGGTGAAGATAAATCCACCGAGCGCGCTGGCGGAAAACGCGCCGAGCAGGATGGCGTTTGTTCCGGCGACAAACATCATCACCAAAGTTGTCGCGCCGATGAGTGCGGAAGTGCCGAGATCGACCTCGGTAATGATGAGCGAGACCAGTAGTGCAATGCCGATGAGTGGAACTAAGAAACCGAAAATTACGTTGCGGGTCCTGTTTTCAAAACGCGAAAACCACCAGGCCAGAAAAAATATTGCAGCAACCTTGGCAATTTCCGATGGCTGAAATGTGACCGGACCGGCGCCGACCCAGCGGCGCGAGCCGTTGATCCGCAATCCGAAGTGCGGCACGAAACAGAGAGCCAGGGTTCCGAGCGCGAGCAGGAACCAGAGCCACCAGGTGTGGTACCAGAAATGGTAATCAACCAGCGCGGCCGCAATCAAAATTGTAAGGCCAATCCCAAGCCAGAGTGACTGTCGTTTGATGAAAAAATAAACGTCACCGTGGGCATCGCGGGCGAATGCACTGGTGCTGAAAAGCATGACGATCCCAATGACCAGCATCCCAAGCACAGCTATAAAAAGAAAATGTGCGCTCTTGCGTTGCATTTATACAGGGTCACGCAGATCGCGATCAAAATTGGATTGGGTAGCGCACGCAACGCCAGTTCGGCTCGGACCTCGCGTGTTGGTTGCGACGTCTCGTCGCAACATGCTTTCGTGATGCCTTGGTTGGAGAAAAGTCCGTAATCGCGAGGACGCGATCACCAACACGCGAGACGCGTGCGCTACCCGGAATTCTGTCGCCGGACGCAATCTCATTCGTTCCCTTTCTTTGCCTTCGCGGCTTTACTTGGAATGATCAGCTTCTGTCCGACCTTTAATTTGCGCGGATCATCGATATGATTCGTCGCCAGCAGATCGTCGTACGAGACCTTGAATTTCTTTGCGATGTTCACCGGGTTGTCGCCTTTCGCGACGGTGTAAACTTTTGCGCCTTCCGGAATTGGATCGTTCGGCTTCGATTTCTTCGCTGTTTTCGCCGGCGACGGTTGCGTTCCTTTCCCTTCCTCATAGTTAGTCGATGCCGTGGCGATGTGGCTCGAGTTGATGACCGCTACTCCACCCTGCCGGCTTTTGATCGCGTTGAAGGCAATTATTCCCGCCACCGCGACGACGTGCAGCAAAAGCACAATCAAAAGCGCTCGCGAAAGTTTCATGTTCGGTTCCGAAAGATCGTCGAAGTCGGCACCGGAAGCGGTCGCGCGCCGCGTCGTCGCCGCCCGCAATTTCTTTTTGCGCGTAAAGATCTTCGGAAACTTTATCGCTTTCATTTGGGCAAGGCATGGACGAGACGCCGGAATTGGTCGCCCCGGTCAGCGTAGCTCTTGAACATGTCGAACGAGGAAGTGCCGGGAGAAAAGAGGACCACGTCGCCAGTTTTCGCGGCCGCACGCGCGCGTTCGACCGCATCCGCGAGCGAGCGCGCGATTTCACATCGCGTTGCTTCGCGCCAATCATCGGCGATGCGGTTCGCCATCTCACCAAGAAGAATCGCGGTATGCGCTTTCTTCTTCACCAAATCGCGCAGCGGTTGGAAATCGAAACCCTTGTCTTTTCCGCCCGCGATCAAAACCACCGGCTTGGTTTGCGCCTGCAGCGCTTTTTCCGCCGCATCCAGATTCGTGGCTTTGGAATCGTTAATGTAATCGACCCCGCCGATCGTCCGGACAAATTCGCAGCGGTGGGGCGCCGGTTCATACGCACACAAGGGCGGCGCCATTTGCTCGAAGGCCAATCCGCGGATGTGTCCGACCGCGAGCGTCGCCATCAAGTTTTCGATGTTGTGGGAACCGCGCAATTTGGCATCGGCCAATCGCAACACCGGAGTCCTCTCGAAACAAATCGTCCCGTCCGCCAAACGAAAATCCGCGCGATCGTCGTAGGCGCTGAAGGTCAGACGATGCGCTTTGATCTGCGGCAGGTAGTCGCTCGCATTGACGACAGCGAACTCCTTCTCCGTCTGATATTCAAAAATGCGCAGCTTGGCCGCGTGATACTCCGCGACCGAGGCATAACGATCGAGATGATCGGGCGCGAAGTTCAACCACACCGCAATCTGCGGGCGAAAAGTCTTGATCGTTTCGAGTTGGAACGAGCTGACTTCGGCCGTCAGAACATCGAACTTCGATTGATGACGCACAACTTCGCTCAGCGGTTTGCCAATGTTGCCGCAGGCAACGGTGCGTTGACCGCACGCATTCAACATCTGCGCGACCAGCTCCGTTGTCGTGGTCTTGCCATTGGTGCCGGTGATGGCGATGAGCGGCAGTTCGCAAAATTGCCAGCCCAGCTCGAGCTCGCCGATCATTTCAATCTTTCGCGACGAAAAATTCTGCGCGAGTGGGGAATCGGGATCGATTCCAGGGCTCAGGACCGCCAGGTCGCAAGGATCGCGATTTGTTTCCGCGGCCGGACCGCTGATTACACGCACGCCATGGTCGCGCAGATTTTTGATCGTCGATTCCGGCAACTTATTTTCCGTTGCGCTGTCGAGCACGCTGACGTTGGCATCATGCGAGCGCAGCAATAAAGCGGCCGCAGTCCCGCTTAATCCCGCGCCGAGGACAGCGATATTTTTATTTTGATAACGGGGGTTCATCGCAACTTCAGCGTCGCTAATCCGAGGAGTGCAAAAACGGCAGACAAAATCCAAAACCGAACGATGACGGTGTTCTCCTTCCAGCCGACCAGTTCGAAATGATGATGAAGTGGGGACATCGCGAAAATGCGGCGCCCGGTCAGTTGAAAACTCAGGACCTGCATAATGACTGAGATCGCTTCGACGACGAAAACACCACCGACGACGGCGAGGAGAAATTCCTGCTTACAACAAATGGCGACGACGCCGATCATCCCGCCGATGGCGAGTGAGCCGGTATCCCCCATGAAAACCTTGGCCGGGTGACAATTGAACCAGAGGAAACCAAGTCCGGCACCGACGAGCGCGGCACAAACCACCGTCAGCTCACCGGTGAAAGGATAAAACGGGACCTGCAAATATTCCGCGATCTTGAAATTGCCGGCGGCATAAGAAAGAAAAGCGTAGGCGAGCGCGACCGTGACGGTGCAACCGATGGCAAGACCATCGAGGCCATCGGTCAAATTGACGGCGTTGGAGGAACCGACGATCACCACCGCAAAAAAGATGAGTGTGAACCACCCCATGTTGGTGACCACGGGAGCTTTGAAGAACGGCAGATAAAGCGAACGCGCCTGGACTTGCAGTAATGGGCTGGTGAGAAAAACGACGGTGACGACAGCGGCGAGCACCAATTGCGCAGCCAATTTCACCCGACCCGGAACGCCGTCGGATTTTTTCTTGGTGACCTTGAGATAGTCGTCGAGAAATCCGAGGACGCCGAGATAAAGCATGCTGAAAAGGACGAGCCAGACGAAGCGATTATCCGGGCGCGCCCAGAGTACGCTGGCGAGGAAGACCGCGCCGATGACCAGAACGCCACCCATGGTGGGCGTGCCTTGTTTTCCTCCGTGAAGTTCGGCCAGGCGTCGCACTTCTTCGACGCTGCGGATGGGCTGGCCGATCTTGAGCGAGATCAATTTTCGGATGATGAAATTCCCGAAAACCAACGACAGGGCGAACGCGGTCACGGCTGATGCGACCGCGCGAAAAGTAACATAAAAAAAAACGTTGAGGCCGCCGACCTGATCGCTCAAGCGATGAAGATAGAACATCATCGGGCATCCCCTCCCACTGGCTGAAGTTTGGCGAATTCATCCAGCACCAATTCCGTGCGCGAAGATCGACTGCCCTTAATAAGAACCAGATCGCCTGGCCCGACGATCGCACCCAACATCTCAGCCGCCTCGCTCGCGTCTTTCGCGACGGCGAAATTTTCCAGCCCCGCTTTTTCGGCCGCAACCGCAATGGTATCGTCGGCAATCGAGATCAAGTGATCGATTCCGAGCGTGGCCGCGGTTTCGCCAACTTCGCGATGACCGCGCTCCGATTCCGCACCAAGCTCGAGCATTCGCCCGAGAACGGCGACGCGCTTGCCGTCGGCATCGAGTTCCATCAAGGTGCGCAAGGCTGCTTTCATCGAATCGGGATTGGCGTTGTAGCTGTCGTCGATGAACTGGACGCCGTTGATCTCGCGAATTTGCAAGCGCGCTTTGCTCAGCGGCGCCGCCACCAGACCGGCCGCACATTCTTCCAACGAAACACCGAAAGCCCGTCCCGCGGCGACGGCCAACATCGCGTTTTGCACCATGTGCAATCCCGGAACCGGCAGTTGTGCGCGGCAACGATGTGCCCCTTCCACGATCGTGAACTCGCAGCCGCCCGAAGTCTGTTGCACTTCAATGGCGCGAATCGTTCCCTTCTCAATCCCCGCGAAAATCACGCGCGCGCGTGTCCGGTCTGCGATCGAGGTGCTGAACTCATCATCGGCATTCAAAATAACGAAGCCACCGGGATCGATCGCTTCCGCCAGGGCACCTTTTTCCTGCGCAGTCGCTTCTCGGGATCCCATAAACTCGATGTGCGCGATCCCGATGTTGGTAATGATGGCGGCGTCGGCCGAGGCGATGCGCGCGAGCGCGGCGATCTCGCCTGGATGATTCATCCCGAGTTCCCAAACCGCGAACTCGTCGTCGCGATTTGCTTCCAGCACGGTCCGCGGTAGACCAACGTGATTGTTAAAGTTCCCTTCGGTTTTTGTGACCCGAAACGCGCGTCCCAGAATCGAGGCCGCGAAGTCCTTGGTGGAGGTCTTGCCGTTGCTGCCGGTGATGCCGAGCACTTTTAACGGAAGAGTTTTTCGATAATTGGCGGCGAGATTTTGATAGGCAACCAGCGTGTCGGCTGCGCGTAAGATCGCGAAATTCTCCGGCAGATCCGACGGCGGATTCTGTGAAACAATCGCGCCGGCTGCGTCTGCCTTGGCAACATGTTCCAGGAAATTATGGGCGTCGAAATTTTCGCCATGCAAGGCTACGAAAAGTTCTCCCGGTTTGATCGTGCGCGAATCGGTACTGACGCGCTCGATCATGGTCTCTGCTTTTCCGCGCAGTATTTTGGCGCCTGCGAACTCTGCAACTTGGCGCAGTGAAAGAGCATCCATGGTATTAGCGACCGAAAAAAGAACTCTGGGGCGCGCAGGCTGCCAGCCTGCCCCGTTCGGCAGCCCGCCGAACGGAAGACAAGCTCAACCCCACGTTTTCGCATCGCATGTTTGCGGCAAGCTGCCGCAAACGGCAGGCAGGCAGCCTGCGGTCCCCGGAATGTTGTGCGTTGCTCATATTCAAAATTGCACCGGCAGATCGTCGAGTGCCCGGCGCGCCACCTGAATGTCGTCAAAGGGAATGGTATGATCGGCAAACTCCTGATATTTTTCGTGACCTTTGCCGGCGATTAACACGAGATCGCGCGGCTGAGCCATCGCCACCGCATGTCGAATGGCTTCCGCGCGCTCCACAATTTTTTCGTAATGGGTGGAGCGAAATCCCTTCTCCACTTCGTTAATAATTGCGTCCGGATTTTCTTTGCGCGGATTATCCGAA
The DNA here is from genome assembly GCA_003221295.1 of Verrucomicrobiota bacterium. Taxonomy (GTDB): domain Bacteria; phylum Verrucomicrobiota; class Verrucomicrobiia; order Chthoniobacterales; family UBA10450; genus AV69. The sequence goes on from QHRA01000179.1 coordinate 15,760, forward strand.
GTGATGATGGCGTGATCGGCCAGCTCATCCGTCACGCGTCCCATCAGTGGTCGCTTTTTACGATCGCGATCGCCGCCGCAACCGAAAACGACGATTAGCTTGCGTGGTTTCAGTTCGCGCAACGTTTTCAAGACATTGCGCAACGCGTCGTCGGTATGCGCGTAATCGACAAAGATTTGAAATTGGCGCTTTGCCGGAACGAGCTCGAGGCGTCCCGGCACCTGTGGTGAGCGGGCGAGCGAGAGAATGGCTGCGCGCAGATTTACGCCCATGACAGTGGCGGCTGCCAGCGCCGCCATCGAGTTCGCAACATTGAATCGACCGATCAACGGAACCCGCACCAGATAACTTCTTCCACGCGCGTCGAGCTGATAGGAGGTGCCGGCAAATTCCGTCCGATAATTCGAAGCCCGAAAATCGGCGTGCAAACCGAGGCCGTAAGTCACGACCGGAATTTTGCCGGCCAGACGATCGACCAATTTTTCGCCGTAGCGATCGTCGATGTTAATGACCGCGCTGGCCCCCTTTTTTTTCGATTGCAAAGGGAGGTTCTGGAAAAGTTTCGCCTTGGCCTCGAAATAATTTTCCATGGTGCGGTGAAAATCGAGGTGGTCCTGGGTGAGATTGGTGAAGACGGCGACGTCCCATTCGATTCCACGGGTTCTGTCCTGCGCTAGCGCATGCGAAGAGACCTCCATCGCGGCCGCGCGGCCACCGGCGTTGACGATTTGCGCGAGCAATTCCTGAATGTCGAGCGCCTCCGGCGTGGTTCGGATCGCAGGCAAAATGCGATCGCCGATTTCGTATTGCACCGTGCCGAGCAATCCACACCGCATTCCGGCCTTTTCGCAAATGTGTTTGATGAGAAATGTCGTCGTCGTTTTCCCGTTCGTGCCGGTGACCGCGGCCATTTTTAATTTGCGCGCCGGCACCCCATAAAACGCGGACGAGAGATCGGCCAGTGCCGACCGACTATCTTCGACGACGAGACAGGTCGCGCGCGGCGACGAAATTTCGCGTTCGGCTACGATCACACTCGCTCCCTGTTCGATCGCTTGATCGACGAATTGATGGCCATCGCTTTTCTCACCGCGGATGGCAACGAAAAGAGTGTTGCCCTGCACTCGCCGCGAGTCATACGCGATGCTTTCCACTTCGCGATCAAGTGACCCGATGACCCGACGTGGCGCGATGGCACGGGTGAGAACTTTGAGCTGCATGTAAAATTAAAATGATTGCTCAATGCCCCGGCGCGCTGGTTGAAGCGACTCGGCCCGCCGCGGTCCGCTTAATCAAATCGGGTTGCGGGGCAAGATCGAGATAGCGCGCGGCCTTTTCGGCAATACGGGCAAAAATCGGACCGGCCACGAGTCCGCCGTAATTCAACTCCGGTTTGGATGTCTTGGCGTCATCCAGTACTACCAGCCCAACAAATTCGGGGTGGTCAGCCGGCAAAAATCCCGTGAACGAAACGATATACTTTCCTTTTTCGTAACCGCCGTGGGGATCTACTTTTTGCGCCGTCCCGGTTTTTCCCGCAATGATGAAGCCGGGGACCGCCGCCGCGGCGGCGGTCCCGCGGTCGCTCACCACCCCACGCAGCGCACGACCAATTTGTTTCGCCGTTTCCTCGGAGATCACCTGCCGAACAACCGAAGGCGAAAATTCGCTGATTGTTTTGCCGTCGGCCGTCGTAATTGATTTGACCACCCGCGGCGTAATTAGTTTTCCGCCGTTGGCAATCGTCGCCATCGCGACCGTCATCTGCAACGGTGTCACAGCCACCTCATGTCCCATCGGTATCCGCGTAATTGAAATCTTACTCCAATTTTGCGGAGGTCGAATCATTCCGTTGATTTCGCCGGGCAACTCCACCCCGGTGCGTTCACCAAATCCGAACCGCCGGATGTATTCGTAAAACTTCTGGTCGCCGAGACTGATCGCTAGTTTGGCCGCGCCGATGTTGCTCGATTTCACCAGAATGTCCTGCACGCTTAGTTCCCCGTAAGGGCGATGATCGTGCAGGGTGCGCCCGCCATAATTCCAAATCCCCTTTTCACAATAGATCGTCGTGTCTGGCCGCACCTTTTTTTCGTTCAAGGCCGCCGCCGCCGTCACTATCTTGAACGTCGAACCCGGCTCCATCATGTCGATGACGGCGCGATTCTTCATTTGCTCGGGCCTGGCGGTGCTGCGCTGATTGAGATCAAAGTTCGGCCGGTTCGCCATCGCCAGAACTTCCCCGGTTTGCGGTCGCATCAGAATGATGGTGGCCCTCTCCGGCGAATACTCGCGCACGGCCGCGTCGATTTCGTTTTCGACAATATTCTGCAAATTCAAATCAACGCTGAGATGGACCTGATAACCGTCGCGTGAGGCTCGCTCCTGGCCGCGGTAAAGCACGATTTCCTGGCCAGCGCGGTTGTGCTCGATATAGCGATAGCCATCCTGCCCGCGCAAATATTCATCCATCGACGCTTCCACGCCCTGAATTCCCTTGTGATCAAAATCGGTAAATCCGATGACGTGACAAAGCATCGAGCCGTTGGGATAAAGGCGAGCGGCATCATGTTCGAAATAAATGCCGCGCAGATTTTGCTCACGAAGTTTGGCACGAAGCGCGTCGGCTGCTGATTCCGGTACATCCCGTTTCAGGACGATGTAATGCCGGTCGCTTCCGAGTTTTCCCCGCAGCTCGTCCGCATCGATCTTCAGGTCGCGACTCAGCAGCGCGACGGCTTCGGCCACCTTCTCCTTGTTTAAATGTGACGTGTCCGCGACGACGATTTCCACCGGCACGTTGTGGGCGAGGACTTCGCCGTTGGCATCGGTGATCGCGCCGCGTTCGGCGTAAATCGGTTGTTTGTAGACATGTTTCTCCGCCGCTAGTCCGGCGTACTCGTCGTGCTTGACCAGCTGGAGATAAACGAGGCGAAACGAGAACGCGCTAAAAAGCAGAACAAAACCAATGCAAACCAGTGCGCACCGTGTCCGTCCATTCCATCTCATCTGCCAACCTGATCGTTTGCCACCGGGCGAATGGCATTTTCCTCTGGCGCGGGCCGGATCGGTGCGAGCCGGACGATGTTTTGTTCCGCAATCGGAATCATCTTGAGGTAACCCTCCTTCAGCCGGCGTTGCAGCGCGCTGCGCGAAGTGAGCGCCGCGATCTGCACATTCGCGACATCATTTTGCGTGCGCAGACCCACCAGCTCGGTCTCGAGCGATTTCTTGCGATCGCCCAAACGATGTAACTGCAAGGTGAGATAGACATAGCAAAGTCCCGCCGCCGCCAGCAGAGCAGTGATCACAATCCAGCGCGCCAGCGAAGCTACCCCCACCCGATTGAGTTGCCTTGAACGGTTCATCCCAGTTTTTCGGCAACCCGCAATTTCGCGCTTCGCGCTCGCGCATTGAAACGCTGTTCGTTTTCGCTCGGCTCCACCGGCCTTGGCGTAATGACGAGGAGATCGCGCTCTTTGTTCGGGCGGGGTTCCGGCCATTCCGGCCGATCGACATATTCGCGGCTGCGTTCGCGGAAGAAATTCTTCACCATCCGGTCTTCCAGAGAATGAAATGAAATCACTGCAATCCGCGCCCCGGGCTCGAGACGATCTGTTACCACTCGCAATCCCTGCTCCAGCGCGCCTAGCTCGTCGTTCACCTCCATGCGCAAGGCCTGGAAAACCTGGGTCGCGGGGTGGCGACGCCCGTGCCGGCCAACAATTTTCTCAATCGCACGTGCCAACCCGAGCGTTTCACGAAATGGCGCAGTCTTGCGCTGCTTCACAATTGCACTGGCGATGCGACGCGCCGCTGGTTCTTCGCCGAGATCGCGAAAGAGCCGGGTCAATTCTTCTTCGCTGTAACTGTTAATGATCGCACCCGCGGTTTTATCGGAGCTTGGATCCATCCGCATGTCGAGCGGACCGTTCCGCATCAAACTGAAACCGCGTTCGGCATTTTCGAGCTGGCGCGAGGAAACACCGAGATCGAGGATTGCTCCGCCGATCTTACCGACCTCCAGCTCATCGAGCACACGATCGGCGTGGCGAAAATTTGCCCTCCGCAAAGTAACGCGATTGCCGAATTCGGAGAGCCGATTCGTCGCTTCCGCGATCGCATCAGGATCCTGATCGAGGGCAAGAACATCAGCGCCCGTCTTCAAGATCGCCTCGCTGTGGCCGCCGCCGCCGCAAGTCGCATCGAGCACCAGGGCCCCGGCGCGCGGCGCCAGCAGCTCGATCGTCTCGCGCACGAGCACCGGGCGATGATAAATGAATTCTTCCCGGTCTTGTGCTTCTTCCTCAAACATGAGCGGGCTAGTCGCAAACCAAATCGGACGTTCAAAGAGTAATGCGTTCATCTTCGCTACAAGCCAATGACGTTAGCGACGTGTTGGTAAGTCGGTGTTTCCTCTTCGTGGGCGCGTTTCCACCGGGTCACATTCCAAATTTCAAAACGACCGCGTCCCCCCACGAGCGCGACTTCACCTTTCAATCCGATCTTGCGGCAAAGTTCCTCCGGTAAAACGAGACGCCCTTGTTTGTCAGCGAGGCCGTGCTGGGCGCGGGAGTGCAACTGGCGCAAAAAAACGCGGCGTTCGCGCGCGGCGACGCTAGCGTTGCTTTCCGCAGCTTCGCTCATGCGGGCGAATTCCTCCGGCGACATGACGAGGAGAAACTGATTTTGGGAGTCAGGCAGAAGAATAAATTCTTCGGCACTCTTTCGGCGCCAGCGAGAGGGGATGGTGATGCGATTTTTTTCGTCGAGAGCGTGACGAAATTCGCCGGCGTAGAAGGTTTGAGCTGAGGCAATGCTTTCCATGGGCCGGCGGGATTAGCGTCCACTTTAATCCACTTCGTCCCACTTTTAACCACCACTGCCGCTTGTGGTCAATACTTTTTCTTCGCCTTTTCTTCCCCCGTTTTCCCTTCTACCTTCCCCCGCCTCCTAAAACACTATGCCCCGTCTCGCCTTCGCTCTTCTCTTCAGCTTCACCATCGGTCCCCTCTGCGTCCTCGCCCAGGAAGACAACACCGAGGTCCGGGTCAGCGTCGTGCTGAATGCCGATGGCTCGCGTACCGTCTACGAAACCAACGCGGCAACTCAGAAAACCGTCGCCACCACCACTGGCAAGGACGGCAAGCTACGCGAAAAAATTCGATGGGATCTGGATGAGAACGGACGATTTCTGCGGGGCGAAGTTTTTGGCCCAAAGGAACAATTTCGATTTATCCTGCAAAACAAATACGACAGCAATAATCACCTGGTCGAGGAAGCGCATCTGGCCAAAGACCAGAGCGTGATCGGCAAGATCGTTTTTCGCTACGACGCCGCCGGGCATCAGATCGGTTACTCGACTTACGATGGCGCGGGAAAACTCCTCGGCCAAACCGTCGCGCCGAGCCCGTCACCGACGAAACGGAAGTAACGAACCAAACAGAAAGTAACGAAGAAACAAAGGATTCGGCCGCCTGCGCTTGGACTAGCTTGGAGGGCGGAGCTCTGCGACGCCGCGCTCGCAGAGCTCGCCCCTCCACTTCCGAAAAGATCAGTAACCTTCGTTCTCTCTATTTCCTTCTGTTAAAAACTAATTTGGGTCCATTGCTGTTTCATTCGTGGTGAAATCGCAGTGGCGGACGCCCGCCCTGGCTTGCGACGAGGCCCAAAAGGCACTAGAAGGTGGGCCGTGATCGAATACCTCCAGAAGGGTGGGCTGCTGATGTGGCCCATCCTGATTTGCAGCATCATCTCGATTGCCGTGATCGCGGAACGGCTTTTTTATCTGCATCGCGCCACCATTCACGTGGGCGAGTTCTTGAAGGGCCTGGCCAACCTGATCAAGCGTCGCAATTTTGCCGAAGCCTTGCATGAATCCGCCGGCACACCCGGGCCGGTGGCGCGCGTGATTCACGCCGCAATTATCCGGCATGATCTCCCGCGATCGGAATTGCGCGAAATCGTCCAGGAAGCCGGTCAACTGGAAGTACCCAAACTGGAGCGCTTCCTCGGTGTCCTCGCTACTCTGGCCTATCTTGCGCCCCTGCTTGGATTGCTCGGCACAGTTGCGGGAATGATTGAAGCCTTCGGCGTTATCGCATCTAATGGCGGCTATGCCACGGTGACGGAATTGTCCGCCGGCATTTACAAAAGTTTGCTCACGACTGCCGCTGGACTCGTCGTCGCGACGCCCACCTTCGTTGCTTACAGTTATCTTTCTTCGCGTGTGAACACGCTGATGCATGACATGGAGCGCGCCGGCATTGAAATCGTGCAGATGTTAGCCGAAACGGAACCAGAGAGCGGGATTATCTCCTTCCAGCCAACCGCAGAAGGCAGCCAGCGCGATTTACGCCGCGAAAAATAGCGGGCGGATGAAACTGGTCCGGACGAAGCAATATCAGTTCGGGTGGCTGATAATTTTTCCACTGCTCGACGTTGTTTTTCTGATGATTTTTTTCCTGCTCCTCAGTTCCAATTTCGTTTTACAGCCGGGTATTTCGGTCAACGTCCCGTTCTCAAAATTCATGTTAGCACCGCAGGTGAAGTACCAAATCATCAGTATCACCAGCGGAGCGACGGTTTATTTTCGCGATCAGAAAATTTCCATCGATGAACTGGCGCCACAGCTCGAAATCGCGCGCAAAGAGGGCCGTTCCATCATCATCAAGGCCGATCGCTATACGCCTTACGAGACGGTGATTCGGGTGGCCAACCTCGCTCTCGAGCACGGCGTGCCCTCGGTTGCGCTCGCTACCACTCCCCCGAAGTGAACGTGTCCACCGTCGCGCCGCTTGTTTTCAGTTGGGCGCCACCGCGCAAACGTCGACGCGCTTTAATCGTGTTTTTAATTCTCTCGCTTCTCTTGCACGCGCTTTGTTTCTACATCTTCCAAATTGTCTATCCGCCCACCGTTGCGCTGATGCCGCCGCCGGCGCGAGTCACATTGGTTTCGCCGGATGATCCGGAATCGCTTGCCCTCTTGCGTTGGGTGGAGGCGGAGGATCCCGCGCTCACTACGACAACACAGCGACTGCCAGAGACGAAATCTCTCGTCTTGCCGCCAGTGCAGCATCGCCCTTCTTACGCCAGTCATCAGCCGAAATTGAAAGCACTCCCGCCGCTGCTGCCCGATCTCAGCATTCCAAGCTCGGCCGCAATCGGGCCAGTTCGCCTTCCGCGAATGAAAGCGAATGCCAGCGGGCCCGGTCTAGCGCGGAAAACGACCGCGAATTTTGCCGATCTGCCCGCCGCTCTGGGCGAGCCAGTTTTCGCCGATTTCAAATTTAATCTCACTCGCCCTGATGCACCGGCCAACGCCCGTTTCCGTGTTGCCATCGATGAGCGTGGCGCCATCCGCTTTTGTTTTTTGATCGAATCTTCGGGCGATCCGGCGCTCGATGAACAGGCGCGAAATTTTCTTCAACTCTGCCGTCTTAAGACAAAAGAAGATTCGCCCGTGACGAATGGAACCGCCCTTTTCTGGACCACTGCGACCATTCTTTGGGGGAACGATCTCGCCCCCAGCCCGGGCCCCTCCCCCAGTTCGTCGCCGTGATTCGCGTCAGTCTGGCCGCGTTGGTCACGATTTATCTGCTGGTTTTTCTTGCGGCAGTTTTCCTTGTCTGGTTAAGTAGTGAATGGAACCGCAGACGGCGCGAACGAAAAGCTTTTCGCTTCCGGCTGCGGTGTGTCATTTGCGGCTTCGAGTTCGAGGATCGCACCGATGCCATGCTGCCACGCTGTCCCCGTTGCGGCAGTTTGAACGAACGATTTAAATTCGAACGTATTTGATTTGATATGGGAATGTGGATTGGCCGTAACCGAAAAGCGCGGGTGACTTATGGTTTCGATGAGATCGCGCTCGTGCCAGGCAGTGTCACGATCAATCCTAACGAGGTCGATACAACTTTTCGCTTGCCGCGGCGCGAGGGCCCGCCCTTGGAATTAAAAATTCCGATCCTGGCCAGCGCCATGGATGGAGTGGTGGACGTGCGTTTTGCGGTGGAAATGAGCAAGCTTGGCGGTTTGGCGGTGCTCAATCTCGAAGGAGTGCAGACGCGCTACAAGAATCCCTTGGAAGTGCTCGAGAAAATCGTGCAGACGGACAAGAACGAAATCACCGCTCTCTTGCAAAAAATCTACCAGGAACCGGTGCAGCCGGAATTGATCGGGGCGCGGGTGCGGCAAATCAAGGATGGCGGCGCGATCGCGGCGGTGAGTTCGATTCCGCAACGCGCGGCGGAATTTGGCGCCATCGCCCAGGAAGCGGGCGCCGATGTTTTCGTGGTGCAAAGCACGGTCTCAACTGTGCGTCACATTTCTTCGGAATATAAATCGCTCGACCTCGCGAAATTCTGCCGGGAAATGCGCATTCCAGTGATCGTTGGCAACACCGTCGGCTACGATGTGACATTAGAGATCATGAGTTGCGGACCGGCCGCCGTTCTGGTTGGGGTTGGACCAGGGGCAGCTTGCACTTCGCGTGGCGTGCTCGGCCTGGGCGTGCCGCAGGTTACGGCCACGGTCGATTGCGCGGCCGCGCGCGACGCCTATTTCAAAAAAACTGCGCGCTTTGTCCCGATCATTACCGATGGCGGGATGAGTAAGGGCGGGGATGTCTGCAAGGCACTCGCCTGCGGAGGCGACGCCGTAATGGTGGGAAGCGCATTTGCCAAAGCCCAGGAAGCACCCGGCCGCGGTTATCACTGGGGAATGGCAACCCCACATGCCAATCTCCCTCGCGGGACACGGATCAGAGTTGGCGCCACTGGATCGTTGAAACAAATCTTGTTCGGTCCCGCTGAAGTCGACGATGGCAGCCAGAATTTGGTCGGCGCCATTACCACTTGCATGGGTAACGTGGGCGCCCGTGATCTGGCCGAGTTTCAACAAACCGAAATCATCATCGCGCCTTCCATTAAAACCGAAGGCAAACTATTCCAAACCGTGCAAAACGTCGGAATGGGGACGTGTTAGGCGTTTAGCGAATAAGTGAGTTAGTGATTTAGAGATTGAGACTCACAGCCATTTGCTTCGCCATTCGTTAAATCGTTAACTCGTTAAATCACTAAATGAACAACAATCGCCGCGTCGTCATCACCGGGATGGGTGCAATTACGCCCCTCGGCAACGATTTCGAGACTTTTTGGTCGAACTTGAAGAATGGCGTTAGCGGCATTCATAAAATCGAATCATTCGACACTTCTGCCTATGATTGCCGCATCGGTGGAGAAGTGCACGGCTTCGATCCGAAAACGGTCTTCAAGAACCCGAAAGATGTTCGGCGGACTGATCGCTTTGCCCAGTTGGCCATGGCGGCGGCGAAAATGGCGATGGCCGATTGCGCCCTCGAGATGGGAAGCGAAAATCCGGACCGTTTTGGCGTTCTCGTCAGCAGCGGCATCGGCGGACTAAAAACGCTCGAAGATCAATACACCATTCTGCTTTCCAAAGGTCCAAAGCGCGTTTCCGCTTTCACCATTCCAATGCTCATCAGCAACATGGCGAGCGGATTGATCTCGATGGAATTTGGATTGCGCGGACCGAACATGTGCATCGTTACCGCTTGCGCGACTTCGAACAACGCCATTGGCGAATCCTGGCGCATGATCAAATTTGGTGACGCCGATGTTTTCCTCGCCGGCGGCTCCGAGGCAGCGATCATTCCTATCGGGCTCGCCGGGTTCGGTGCAATGAAGGCTTTAAGTACGCGGAACGACGAGCCGGAACGTGCCTCACGACCGTGGGACCGCGATCGCGACGGCTTTGTCATCGGCGAGGGAGCGGGCGTGGTCGTCGTCGAAGAACTCGAGCGCGCAAAAAAGCGCAACGCGAAAATCTATTGCGAGCTCGTTGGCTACGGTTTAAGCGCGGATGCGCATCACATGACGGCGCCGCCGCACGATGGCGGAGGCGCGGCCAAAGCGATGGAACTGGCACTCGAACACGCGCAGCTATCGATCGATCAGGTGGATTACATCAACGCCCACGCTACTTCGACCGGTCTGGGCGACGTGGCTGAGACGCGCGCGATCAAGACTGTTTTCGGCGACCTGGCGAAAAGCGTTTCGATTAGCTCTACCAAGTCGATGACTGGCCATTTGCTGGGTGGAGCGGGCGCGGTCGAGATGGCGGTGTGCGCGCTGGCCATACGTGATGGCGTTATTCCGCCCACGATCAATCTCGATCATCCCGATGAAGAATGTGATCTCGATTTCACCGCCCACACCGCCCGGGAAAAGAAAGTGAGTGTGGCTTTGAACAACTCGTTCGGTTTCGGCGGGCACAACGCGACCCTGGTGGTGAAGGAGTTTACTAGCTAACGAGATTTAGGTTGACGGTACAGATACGAGGAACAATTCGAACAACACCTCGCATCATTCCAAAGCGGCAGAAGACTGCCGCACTCCAAAAGCTGGCGCATTTTTTGAGACGGTTTCCCAATTCGCAAAGCTTCAGCGAGATTAATTGGGGGTTTTTGCGTCTCAACAAACGCATTTTGGACTGCGCCGGCAAAGCGCAGTTGCCATGGCGCTTTTTCCACGGCGGTGTAACCTCGCGCGCATTGAGCGCCAGTTGGTTCGCGAAGTCCCGCGAAGCTGAACGAAGAAAAGCGGTGTCGCGCTGCGCTTGCCACCGCAGTCCAAAAAGCATCACCGCGCGGAACACAGGTCTCCAGACCTGTGTTCCTTGACGTTTATTCTACCATTCCTTTTGAGATGAAGAATTCAACGACTCGGGATGCGTTCTTTGCGGTCATTGCCGTGATTGCTGCTTTGGCCCCATTCCTCAACAAAGCGTTTCACATTGACGATCCGCTTTTCCTATGGATAGCGCAGCAGGTATCCCAACACCCGGCCGATCCCTATGGGTTCTCCGTGAACTGGTATGGCAGTGCAATGCCGATGTTTTCGGTCATGCAGAATCCCCCTTTAAACGCCTATTACATGGCACTGGCCGCGAGCTTCTTTGGTTGGAGCGAGCTGGCAATGCATGGCGCTTTCCTCTTTCCAGCAGTCGTAGCCGTCCTCGGGACGTTTTTTCTGGCGCAGCGCCTTTCGGATTCACCTTTGCTCGGCGCGCTTCTCATGCTTTTCACGCCCGTCTTCCTTGTCTCGGCAACGACGATAATGTGCGACGTCTGGTTGCTTGCCCTGTGGGTATGGTCGGTTAATTACTGGCTACGCGGTCTCGAGCTTCATAACTACTGGCTTCTTCTCCTGGCCTCACTACTCCTCGCCGCTGCCGCGCTAACGAAATACTTCGGGGCCAGTCTCGTTCCGCTTCTCGCCGTTTATACTTTGGTCCAGGACCGCCGCCTCACCAGCCGACTCTTGTTTCTTCTCATCCCCGTCGCGGTCATCGGCATCTATGAAGTGATGACTAAAGCAAAATACGGTCAGGGTCTTTTCAGCGGCGCAATGATCTATCCCTGGGAAGCAACCGCCAAAGCGGAGAAGCAATTGTCCGGACAATTTCTTACCGGGCTTTCATTCACCGGCGGTTGCCTGTTTTCTGCTTTGTTCTATGCGCCCTTGCTTAAATCACAGAAGGTCATTATTAGCGGAATCGCGATCTTCCTCGCCCTTCTCCCATTATTTTATCTCGGAATAGCGCGCGGACTCACTTGGAGAACCGGTGCCGCAGTCACGGCCGAAGGAGCTTTGTTCGCTACCATCGGAATTGGGATTCTCGCGCTGGCAGTAGCCGATGTCGTCCAGCAAAAAACAGCGGATTCGCTGCTGCTGGGCCTTTGGGTATTCGGCACATTCTTTTTTGCGGCGGTGATGAACTGGTCCATCACCTCGCGAACGTTTCTGCCGATGGCGCCGGCGGTGGTGATCCTCTTGCTGAGACGATGCAAAACCTTCGCACATCACAATGGTCTCACCCTGTGGTGGCCGCTTCTGCCAGCCGCGCTTGTTTCCCTGCTAATTACAACGGCAGATTGCAAACTTGCCGACACCGCGCGCCTGGCCTCAAAGTCCTTTCAGAATCGATTCCGGAACCAGCCAGGCAAGGTATGGTTCGAAGGACATTGGGGCTTCCAGTATTATATGGAACAATGGAAGGCGAAGCCCGTGGATTGGGATCAGCGCGGGATAATCTCGAGTGATCTGCTTATCCTTGCATTAGGTAACACCAACGTTAGTCGAACTCCGCCTGTCCCAACAACTGGTCCTCCCGAGCAGGTAAATTACCCCCAGTTATTGCTGGCAACAATGAGTCCAGAAATGCGCGCTGGATTTTATTCAAGCATATGGGGCCCTTTACCCTGGGTATTTGCGCGCATCCCACCGGAACGGTATCTCATTTTTCGTGTCGAGTAACGCGGCGGGATTCCTGGCGCCCGCTGGAGCCGTTTCGACAGGACCCAAGGCCCGGAGCTTGCCGAAGGCGGTCCGATCCACCAAGGAAGGGCCGTCACCTCAATCCTCTCCCCGACTCCCACTCCTATGGCTCGTCAGGCCGCCGGCGGCGCATCGGCGAAGATGGGCGCGGCAGTGATATCGGAAGCATTGAAGCTGAAACCGTGACCATCTTTTTGCAGCGATTTTAACAAAAGTGCGACCTGCTGCGCCGTGCCGGTAGAATAGAAACGAACCAGCCCAACCGTCGTCCGCGGACCAAAAACGGTGATCATGATCGTTTCGTCATCGACTGAGTTCATGAAAATGTGGCTGCCGTTGCCCTGGTGATAAAGGGCATTGAACTCCACTTCCCCAATCCGGCGTGCCAGTTCACGTGTCGCAGCAAAGGATCCGGCAGCGAGCGCAGCGATGATGGTCACGTCCATCACCGTCATGTCGCCGTATTGCGAAATGACATTGCCACCACGGTCGATCACGACCGTTAACTCGGCCTCCGCCTTTTTTAAGAAGTCGGCGAGCACGCCATCGAGCGTTGCCACGTCGTCGATGGTAAGGACGGGAATGGCGTTCATGCGACGCTTCGCTGCGGCTGGGGCGCGACATGTGTTTGCCCCGGCTTGGCGACGCCCGGCCCAGCAGAACGGCCGGCGTCACTTTGCTTGCTAAACTTGTGCAGCAGAATCTGCGAAACAGCGTTCAGGGTGGCGAAAACATTTTGCCCGGTGCTGGAAATGACCTCGAAACTTTGCATTCGTTTCTTCCGGTTGTTCAGGACGTAATCCAGATAATTAACAGGGGCGATATTTGGCAGATCGCGTTTGTTGTACTGCAAGACGTAGGGGACATCGTCGAGTGACATGTTTTGCTTCGCCAGGTTGTCCTCGAGATTTTTGAAACTCTCGACGTTCTCCTCCATTTTTTCCCACTGCGAATCGGCCACAAAAACGATGCCGTCGACGCTGCGCAGGACGAGCTGGCGGGTGGCGTTGTAAATTACCTGACCGGGGACGGTATAGAGCTGGAATTTGGTGACAAAGCCTTTAATAACCAGAGCGTTGAGCGGGAGAAAGTCGAAGAACAAGGTGCGATCGGATGCGGTAGCGAGTGAAACAAGGTCGCCGCGGTTTTGCGGATTAATCCGCTGATGAATGTAGCCGAGGTTGGTGGTTTTGCCGCAGAGGGCCGGCCCGTAATAAACGATCTTAAACTGAATCTCGCGGCTGGCGTAATTAATGATCGACATGAGGAGTCTCCACTTGCGGATAGGTTCGCGAAAGTTCCTGTGTGATGCGGCTGAGCTCGCGCCGGCTCTCCGCACTCAATTCGCTGCCGTTGTGCACCGCGGTCAGGCAAAGATCGCCGGCACTAAAGAATGTCACGGGCGACTTTTCACCATGGACCGTCATGCAGCTAAGGGAACCGAGTTGGGTCTCAGACATATGTTTTTGCAGTTTCTTCAGCATCGTCGGTGCCACCGCGCTCAAACCTTCCATATGCATTTCGTCCGGGATGTTTCCGGCGATGATTAAGCCATCTGCGAAAATCACGCTGCAGGAGGCAACCCCGGGAAGGGCACAGGCTTGAGCGATCGCCGCCTTGGCATCAAATTTCGGAGGTGCCTCGACTGGCTTGGCCACCGAAGTCTCCCCACTTGCTGTCGGAATGGAAACCTGAAGGTCTGCCGCTTCGACAGGCTCAAGGCCCCGAGCCTGCGGAGGGGAAATTGTTACTTTCAGAGCTTCAGCTTTCGCTACTTCCGAGGGTTCTAGTTTGGGGATTTCAGCCTTCGGCACTTCCGGCTCTGCCGGTGCAGCGGCTGGAAGGGCGGTTCCCCGGCGTCGGGCAAAACGTTCCGCGTCCTCCTTTGCCTTCGCCAAAAATGGCGTCTCGAACATTTCATCCTGAGAGGCAACTTCCTGATCCCCTCGCACACGAAGAGAATCTCCGGGCAAGTTCGCCAGCACATCGGGAAGTGAAAGCGGCACCGGTGCTTCCACTGCATCAGGCAGAAACAAACCGCGATATTGCTCCGGTAGCGCGGCGTGAAAATCTTTCGGCGAAATCACGACTTTTCCGCTTGCCAGCTGCGGCGTAATCAATGTCATCCGAAATGAAATCTTCGAGTCTGCCGGAATCGAAGCGACGTCGCCAGCAACCTGCATCGGCGGAAGACTCGCCAGGATTGGACGCAACGAGAGCGTGACCATTGGCTCCTGAGTTGGTTCAAGCGGTCCGGCGGCAATCGGGGCAACCGTCGGCGCCTCCCGCACCGGCGGTGGGGGCGCCGGCGTTTGCTCAGCGATTTTCGGCGGTGCAGCCTGCGGCGGCATTTGGAATGGAATTCGCGTCGGCGCAGCGGCCGCTGGTGCGGCGGGAGGAACGGGAGGCCCGCTGGAGGCTGGAACTCGCGGAAACGCGGACCCACCCGTTCCAATCAGCAAAGATTTTTCCGGCTTGTCTTCCGCCGGTGCGCCCGGTGTAACAATGCGCGACGTCGAACCGTCCTGGCTCGGTATCGTTCCGACACGCGGCGGTGGAATGGTGCGACTGGTCGCCGGTGCGACAGGCGGCTTCACCGCTGGCGGCGGTTGAATTGGCGCAGTGGCCGGAGCCGACTGGGTGGCAGCCGGTGCGCTGGCCGAAGGTTCGATGGGTAGCGTCAGTTCTGTGGTCGTAAACGGCGCCACCGTCGTTCCGAATTTCTCAGATTCTTCCACCATCAATTTCAAGAAGGGCGTCTCAACCTGCGCCACGATCGGCTCTGCCGTCTGGTCGTCGCGAACTCGAAGGTGCAAAAGTTCATCGATTATTTTTTGCGCCGGCAATACCACCCCCGTCGTATCGGACGGCTGCACCGTGTGTAGGAAAATTTCCGGTGCCTGCTGATAGATCGCTGCAATCGAAATGCTGGGACGGCCTGCTGCCATACCCTTCTCCACCTCGGCCGCCTTCAACGTTACCCGGCGGGTAGTATCAAAACTTTCCTGTGGTTTGAGATAACCATCCGGCATTTGGGCGATTATATCGCTCAGGGCGAGAGAGAGTGTCCTTTCCCCGCGCGGTTCTACTGACACACCCGCGCTCGGTCCCAAATCACCGGGCGTTCCAACGGGCGGACGCGTCACCGGGATCCGTCGAGCGGCGATGACACTAGCCGCCGCCAGCGCCGGCGCGGTTGGATCCGGCGTCATCGTGCGCACCGCATAAGGCATCACCCGCTTCGCCAGTTTGTCGCCCTCAGGCTTGTCCTTCACCGAGGGCAATGGCGCGGGCCCGGTCGGGCGGCGTTTCCCTTCAAATTTCTCTTTCGCCCGCTTAACGAGATCTAGGAACGGGATGGTCATGGCCATCTACAAATTATCGTCCGCCGCGACTCGCAATACTTCTTCCAGCGTGGTCTGGCCTTCGAGCGCCTTGTCGATGCCAGTCATACGCAAGGTTTTCATTCCTTCGGTGACAGCTTGGTTCTTAATCACCGCCGCCGATGCACGCTTCATAATGAGGCGGCGGATGGATTCGGTCACCGTCAGCGCTTCAATGATGGCCAGCCGTCCGAGATAACCGCGACCTTTGCAACGATCGCAACCGCTCCCGCGGTAAAAGACATTTTCAGTCTTCGGTTCAACTCCGAGCCTCGTGAAAATTTCCGGCTCGGGCGTAAATTCCTCACGGCAATTTGTGCAAATCTTGCGCACAAGACGTTGCGCGCACGTCATCAACATCGAGCTCGAAATCAGGAACGGCTCGATCCCCATGTCGTCCAGACGCGTAATCGCGCCGGCAGCGTCGTTGGTATGCAAAGTCGAAAGCACCTGGTGACCGGTCAGCGCCGCTTTCACCGCGATGTCGGCGGTCTCGTTGTCGCGAATTTCACCCACCATCACGATGTCGGGGTCCTGCCGCAGGATCGAGCGCAGGGCCGAGGCAAAATCCAGCCCGATGTCGTTACGTACCGACACCTGGTTAACCCCGTTGAGCTCGTACTCGATCGGGTCCTCCACCGTCACGATGTTGTATTGCGGGTTGTTCAGCTCCTGGAGCACGGAGTAGAGCGTGGTTGTTTTACCAGAACCGGTCGGGCCGGTAACCAGAATCATCCCGTGTGGCGCATCGATCGCTTTCCTGAATTTCAGCAGCGTCTCTTCATCTATTCCCATTGTGTCGATCGAGCCGGTCAACGCCGTCTTGTCCAAAATACGAATAACAATTTTCTCCCCGTGCGAAGTTGGCAGAACCGAAACGCGAAGATCGACTTCTTTGCCCATCACTTTGACGCGAAAACGCCCATCCTGCGGCACGCGCCGTTCGGCGATGTTAAGGCCAGCCAAAATTTTGATGCGTGAGGTGATCGCCAGTTGCAGCGCTTTCGGCGGCGATTCCGCCGGGGCCAAATCCCCATCCACGCGATACCGCAGCTTCAAGGACTTCTGGAACGGCTCTATATGAATGTCGGATGCGTTTTCCCGAATCGCCTGCACCATGATCAGGTTCACGATCCTGATCACCGGCGCGTCTTCGCTGTCGGTCGCGAGCCGATCGATATCGATCTCTTCGCTCGTTTTCGCCTGAACTTCGACGCCGCCCTCGGGCTTCTCCGCTTCCTTGACCACGTCCCGCAACGCCTGGTTTATTCCCGCCCCGCCATGCACCCCACTGAGGGCCTCGGCCACGCCCTTTTCCGTGGCGATCATCGGCACTACGTCTAATTGGACGCGGCGCTTTACGTCATCGACCGCCAACACATTGGTCGGGTCCACCATCGCGACAAACAGCTTCCCGTTTAAGCGCGCTACCGGCACCAGCTTGTTTGCCTTCGCCATCTCGCGCGGGATCAGCCCCATGATTTCCTCGGGAATCCGGATCCGCGCCAAATTGACCGGCGACACGTTCAGGCAACGACCCATGCTGAAGGCCATGT
>QHRA01000083.1 GCA_003221295.1 Verrucomicrobiota bacterium
TACGGTATTCAATCAGGAAGCGGCGCAGATAGCCGGCTTAAATAGCAACGGCGGAGAACGAACGGTTGAGGATCTACCAGCCCCCTTGCGTGACGTCATTCAGACTACTTTGACTTCGGGGGAGCGCCAGGAAGACCGGGAAGTTGAATTGCGCGACGCGCCGGGAAGCACATTTGCTCGCGCCAGCAGCGCAACTTTCCGCGGTCAAGGGGGCGAGCTTCTGGGCGCGCTGATGGTGGTGACCGACATCACCGCGTTGAAACGGCTCGAGCTGCAAATTCGTCGCAGTGATCGCCTCGCCAGCCTCGGGACTCTCTCAGCCGGAATGGCGCATGAGATCAAGAACCCGCTGGTTTCTATCAAGACTTTTGCTCAGCTCTTACCAGAGCGCTACCACGAGTCTGATTTCCGCGCCACCTTTTCCAGCTTAATCGTGCACGAGATTGATCGGATCGATTCACTGGTCAATCAGCTGCTTCGCTTCGCACGCCCGGCAAAACCATTGCTCCGGCCGATGCACGTGCACGAAGTACTGGAGAAAACGCTCCAACTCGTTCAACATCGGTTGTATCAAAAGGAGATCAAACTCACCCAGACGTTGGAGGCAAGCCTCGATACTATCCGGGCGGACTCAGATCAAATGGAACAAGTTTTTCTCAATTTTTTCCTTAACGCCATGGATGCGATGAAACGCGGCGGCGAGCTCACGGTGGAGACCGAAATCCGGACCGGTGATTCTCTCGTGACGCACCTTTTGCCGGCGGACGAGGAGCGGCACGAAGCGCTATGCATTTCCATTCGCGATACCGGTGAGGGGATCAAAAAGGAGGATATTGCCCGGGTCTTCGATCCCTTTTTCACGACGAAAGATTTCGGAACCGGTCTCGGCCTTTCTGTGGTGCACGGAATTATCGAGGAACATGGCGGACAAATCGAAGTTGAAAGCGAGGTAGCCAAGGGAACTGTCTTTCACATTTTCCTGCCGCTAGTGCACTTTAATCAGGGAGTGGTGGCCGCATGAGCGCGGCTGCCATTTGCGTTCTTTACACCCAGGACGCTGACCTGGCGCGACGGATCAAAGCTTTTCTTCGCGCCATGGCACTGGTCCGCCACGTCACTGACCCCGACCGGATGGAAGCCGTGCTGCAACAGAATTCGCCCGCGGTAATTTTAATGGATCTGCGAGCAAAAGAATGTCGCGACCTACTCGAGCAACTCGAACAGGATTGGCCCGAATCGCTGGTCATTGCTCTCGGCGCTCTTCGCTCCGAGCCGCTGCGCGAGGCCGAACAATCCGGCATTTATGCGGCGGAAGATTTGCAACTCGACCGTCACCGTTTTCAAACCCTGGTGGGCCGCGCCTTCGATCACTTAACGATCAAGCAGGAGAATCGCGACCTGCGTGAACAATCGCATTATCGTCCGTCAGCGGAACAGCCCCGCCGGGCCGAGGCAGTGCTGGAGCGTGCGCATGGGCCATCGCTGCCGCTGCTGCGTTTCCCTCGTGTCTTTCGGCGCCTGGATAATGTCGAAGGATTGCTCGCCAGCATCGTTGAAGGAGTGGCGGACGCTGCCGGCGTGACCCGCGTTGGAATTTTTTCGCGCATTCGTCAGGGAGATCGCTATCGCCTGCGTGCTGGGCTGCGCTGTTTGCCAGAAACTAACGAGATCGAGTACCGCGAGCGCGATCCACTGGTCCGCTGGTTCGAATTACATGGGCACCTCGTTTCTCGCGCCAACCTCGCACACATCGCTGCGCAAAATCAGCGGCCGCTCCTGCGTCGGGCCCTCGATAGCTTTGGCGCCGAAGTTATCGTCCCGCTTTACGCGCGCGGCCAAATTATCGGCTGGTTGTTTTTCGGTCATCGCATCACCGGTTTACCCTTTGATTACGGTGATCTCGAAGGGCTGATGATCCTGGCCGAGCATGTTTCCACCGTCCTCGAGAACGCGCTTCTCTACGAGGAGGTCACACTGCAAAAAACCCTGGCCGAAACGCTCTTGAAATCGATTCCGCCCGGGATCGTCGCCATTGATGAAGAAGGCATCATTCGCTGGTTTAATCCCCCCGCGGAATCGATCCTCGGGCTGAAAACTTCCGATGCGCTCAACCGGCCGGTTGAAGCCGTTGGCCGAAGGCTGGCCACCATGTTGCGGGAAACGCTTGAGGCAAAGGCGAACCTTCCTCCGCGACAGTGGATCGATCCGAACACACGCCGCTCCCTCTCAGTCGAAGCGCGGCGACTCCTAGACCAGCACACCCCCCTCGGTGCCGTTGCCGTCATTCATGATCTGACTGCGGAGGAAAATTTGCGGCAAAAGCAAGACCTGGTCGATCGCGCCGCCTTTTGGACGGACCTGGCCGCGAGCATGTCGCACGAAATTCGCAATCCACTCGTCGCGATTAAGACTTTCGCGCAACTTTTGCCCGAGCGTTTCGATGATCCGGAGTTCCGAAAAAATTTCAACCACATCGTCGTTCAGGAAATCGATCGCCTCGACAAGATTATCACCCAGATTAACTCTTTTGCGCATCCGGCGGAATTGAAGATGAGACCGCTGGACATTCGCACGCCGGTAAAGCGCGGGCTCGAGCTAGCGCGCAGCAAATTTCGGGTCAACGGCGGCGTGGCAGTGGAAACCGAACTGCCTGCCAATTTGCCAAAGATTCTCGGCGATGAAGGGGCGCTGGCCGAAGCGGTGGCGCATCTGGTCGCAAATGCGGCCGAAGCAGTTACCGAGCAGAAAAAACCGAAGATCACGCTTTCGGCCAAGCCGATTCACGAAGGTGGCCGCGCCAGCGCCGTGCTCGTGACGGTGCAGGACAACGGGCACGGGATCGCGCCGGAAATGCGCGAGAAGGTCTTCTCTCCTTTCTGTACGACAAAAGCGCGCGGCATGGGACTGGGTCTGCCAATCGTCAAACGGACCGTGTTCGATCACAACGGTCGCGTTGACATCGATACCAGCACGAGCGGCACTGCTGTTAGCATCGCCCTACCCGCGACCGCGAATGGCGACTAGGCCGCGGTGGAGGGCGCTGCGTCGTCGGCGCCCAATATTTGGGGCACAGCAGCGCGTGTCCCTCCATTACTTATCTGACTTCGGCATTCTTTTCTCAAGGCTCTCGCCGTTATGTCCGCTTGAATAGTGCCAGCTCACCTCTTTATTGGCTCCTCCATGAAGAAAGCACTCGAAGAGAACTCCATCGCTGAGCTAAAGGCAAAGTTGAGAGGCC
This sequence comes from Verrucomicrobiota bacterium, assembly GCA_003221295.1. Lineage (GTDB taxonomy): Bacteria > Verrucomicrobiota > Verrucomicrobiia > Chthoniobacterales > UBA10450 > AV69. The sequence continues at coordinate 3,239 of QHRA01000083.1, forward strand.
GCGTGATCGAGCCGCGCGACTTAGATTACGATGATGCTCGCAAAGTCTATAATGCGATGATCGACAAGAAGCCGCGCTTGATCGCGCGTTGCGCGGACGTGGCCGATGTAATCAACTCGGTAAACTTTGCCAGAAAACATGATCTGCTTCTTGCCGTCCGTAGCGGAGGCCATAACGGCGGCGGACTGGGAATTTGCGATGACGGCTTAGTGATTGATCTCGGGCTGATCAAATATGCACGGGTCGATCCGGCGGCGCGCCTCGTAACCGTAGGAGGCGGATGCACCTGGGGCGATGTCGATCATGCCACTCATGCGTTCGGTCTCGCTACTCCCAGCGGAATTATTTCAACGACCGGTGTCGGCGGTTTAACTCTCGGTGGAGGAATCGGACATCTAACCCGCAAGTGTGGACTAACCATCGACAACATGATTTCAGCTGATCTGGTCCTGGCGAACGGAAGCTTTGTCAAAGCGAATGCGAATGAGAACTCTGATTTGTTCTGGGCCATTCGCGGCGGCGGCGGGAACTTCGGGGTAGTAACTTCGTTTACCTTCAAGTTGCATCCGATCGATACCATTTACGGCGGGCCGATGTTGTACGAACTTACCGAAACCGCCGAGGTGATGAAATGGTATCGCGATCTAATTAAGAGCGCGCCCGACGACCTCAATGGTTGGTTTGCTTTTCTCACGGTGCCGCCGGCAGCTCCATTTCCGGACCACCTTCATCTGAAGAAGATGTGCGGCGTCGTCTGGACATGGACCGGAAGTTTGCCGCAAGGCGAGGAAACATTTAAGCCGATTCGTGCTTTCAAGAAGGCCGCGCTGGATTTCGTCGGTCCGCTTCCACAGCCGGCTTTGCAAAGCATGTTCGATGGGATTTATCCACCGGGATTGCAGTGGTACTGGCGCGCGGACTTTGTCAGGGACCTAAGCGACGAAGCGATTGCCGAACATATTAAATTTAGTGAGGCGCTGCCCTCAATGCATTCTACCATGCATCTTTATCCGATTAACGGAGCGGCCGCTCGCGTCGGCGAACATGAAACGGCTTGGAATTACCGCGATGCAACCTGGGCCCAAGTCATGGTCGGGGTCGATCCCGATCCGGCCAACAACGAGAAGACTATTTCCTGGACCAAAAGCTATTGGGACGCACTTCACCCGTACTCAGCCGGTGGAGCTTACGTAAACTTCATGATGGACGAAGGAGAGGAGCGGGTGAAAGCGACTTATGGGGATCACTATCAGCGATTAGTTGAGATCAAGAATAAATATGATCCCGATAACCTTTTTCGGGTGAACCAAAACATTAAACCGAGCAAGGGACGCTCCGTTGTTTCTGCCTAGAACCCGTTTCGTAATTGATCTTTCGCGCTGTAGCCACGGCGCTCTGTCGCCCTGCCGCAGAAGCATCTTGTTGGAGAAGCGCCCTCATCCTAACCTTCTCCCCGGGGGAGAAGGAACTACTTCTCCCTTAGGGAGAGGGTTGGGATGAGGGAAAACCTGTGATAAAGGATGTCTTATTGTGGTTAGGAAATAGACGGCCGCCTCACATTAAAAAGAACAGATGAATGCCGAGGAACTAAGGTCTTTGCAGGCGCCGCTGAAAGAGCGATACCGGCAGCAACCGCAGACCGCGTTGATCACACTCCGGGCCGCAGGGCGGCTTGGTGAAGGCGTTACCTGCAAGATAGAAACGGGAAAGGCGCCGGTCGAAGCCGGGCTTCATCCTGCTACTGGTGGCGACGGTCTCAGCGCGTGCTCGGGCGACATGTTGCTGGAGGCATTGGTCGGATGCGCTGGTGTTACTTTGAACGCAGTCGCTGCCGCGCTTGGTATTCGGTTACGGGATGCAACAGTGCGTGCCGAAGGCGACCTGGACTTTCGCGGCACCCTGGGAGTATCCAAGGATGTGCCGGTCGGTTTCCAGCAAATACGATTGGAGTTCGATCTCGACACCGATGCGGGCGAAGAGCAACTGGCGACCCTGCTTCGCCTGACCGAACGATACTGCGTCGTTTACCAGACATTGAGTCGTCCGGCCAAGATCGACGTTGAGTATCGGCTCGCGTCAGGATAGGTTGCCGCCGCTCCGAGCTATCCTATGCCAACATACATGGACATTCACGAGATTCAGGGAGGAATCACCGCCGAAGAAGTGGCCAAGGCGCACGCCCACGATGTCGCGGTCGAGGGGAAATACGGTGTTCATTATCACAGGTACTGGGTGAATGAGAGCGCCGGCAAAATCTTTTGCCTTTGCGAGGCACCAACTGCTGAAGCCGCCATGCAAGTCCATCGCGAAGCGCATGGCCAGGTCGCGGAAAAAATTATTCAAGTTGAGCCAGAGGTTGCCGATTTGTTCCTCGGCGGCAGTGAAGTAAATAGGGCAGGCGCAGTCCTTCTACCCGGTGGCGCAGCCGACGCGCGCGACCCCGGAATCCGAACTGTTTTATTTACCGACATCGTTAACTCGACCTCGTTGACGCAAAAGTTAGGGGACGAGATAGCGATGGAATTTTTGCGCGTGCACGACAGCATTGTCCGGGACGCTCTGGCCGCGTCGAAGGGACGCGAAGTGAAGCACACGGGCGATGGCATCATGGCGTCTTTTGTTTCAGCCGCAGCCGCGGTCCGTTGTGCAATGCAAATCCAGCGTGAGTTGGCGCGGCGTGAGCGAGAAGAACGCGATCACCATATCAAAGTTCGGATCGGTGGCGCGGCCGGTGAACCAGTCGAGCAAAACAACGATATCTTTGGAACAACCGTCCAACTGGCGGCACGCCTTTGTTCCCACGCCGAACCCGATCAAATCCTGGTATCGACCGCGGTCGCGGAACTATGTATCGGGAAAGGATTAACGTTTCGTCCTTTGGGCGAAGTTTCTCTTAAAGGTTTTGATCGGCCGGTTCAGGTTCATGCGGTCGAATGTGCTCAGTGACGCAGTAGCGTATTGACGCGCTGTTTTGCCCAATTCTGGTTAGTCGCTCGATTTAGTCAGGCGGAACGACCCGCGCACTCTCTGTAACGACGAGCGCGATTCCGCCGAGGACGGCAATAGATGCGAGGAGATAACGTAAAGTAATCGACTCGCCCAGAAATAAGATGCCACCGGCGGCAGCGAGGACCGGCACACTAAGTTGCACCGTAGCAGCACTGGCAGCTTTTAGTCCTGGTAAAGCGCTGTACCAAATCACATAGCCAATCCCGGAAGCAAGCGCCCCCGAGAGTATCGCATAACCGACGCCCCCGCGGTCGAGTTTGAGCCATGGCAGCAGGGCCACGCTCAACCCTGTAGCAAAGACCACGGCGCGCAGAAAATTGCCAGCTGTGGCGGTGACGGGATCACCTGCACGTTTGCCTCGCAGCGAATAGATTCCCCATGCGATTCCAGCGCATAACATTAATAGAGCACCGCCGATTGACGGAGCCGAGAGGCCGGGGAATAGCAGCGCTACCAGTCCAGCGACGGCCAGCGCGAGACCGAGCCATTGTCGCGTCCGCAACCGCTCTCCCTTGTACAGCCCCCATAGGATCATTGTCGCCTGAACCGCGCCGAAAAGAAGCAATGCGCCTGTTCCGGCGGAAAGACTGATATAGGCAAAAGAAAAAGCGGCTGCATAGGCGAACAGTGCCAGAGCCGAAGCCCAACTTCCTGCTTTTGGCGAGGTTCTTTTGCGAATTGTCACCACCAGCCAAAGCGCGACAGCGCCAGATAAAATGCGGATGAAAGTAAAGCTCGCCGCATCAATCGTAGTCTGGGTTAGCGCGAGGCGGCAGATCAGGGAATTGCCAGCGAACGCTATCATCGCAAGCAAAGTGAGGATGAAGCGTCGCATTCGACCTACTTTGACTACTCAAACGCGAAGACGAAACTTTATTCCGCGGATTAAACGGTTGATTCCAGCGAAGAACGGCGGCAGTTGGAATTTTATCTGCGCTTTCCGCGCTATCCGCGGTTCAGATTGCGTGAGCGAATTCAGCGGGCAAATGCTGAAAGGGATCAAGCGCGGGAACTAGCCGATTTGTGGGCGCGATCTAACACCTAATCGCGCCGCTATGATCAACGAGCAAGATGCCCGTTGGCCCCACAGCCAAGATGACTGTGCTACAACCTGACCAAAGAGAATCGGCACATGCTGTGCTTCGAAATGCAGATACATGAATCGGCGCTTCGTCCTTCTCGCCATCGCGGGCGCTCTTGTCGTGCCTGCAGTTTATTCAGTCACCCGGTCTGATCCCGAAGCGAAAGCAAAGGCGGATGGCTTGCAGACGCTCGTGTCGGATCCATATCGGTTGGACAAGATCTATCGCTCAATGGAGGGGCCATGGTCGATTCAGAGTGGAATTCATCTCGCGACGGGCAAGAAATCTGGAGTGCAGTGGATTACCGGGTTGGAAACGGAAGTTATCGATGCCACGGCGCAGAAGCCGATTTCCCAGGAGTTTTTCTGTCATTCCAATCTTACCTTCGCCGAGCATGGCAGAACACCTGGTCAGTACAATCAGCAGATGGGAGGAAAGACCCACCTCGACTGGCGCCTCTTCACTCTGGTACCGGGCCGGCCCTCGATCGAGCTTCCGCCGGGCTTTGGGGTGCCGATTCCGCCCGACGCATCTCTCGATTACGTAACGATGTCTTTAAACCTAAATGAAAAGGATCAGGTGGTGAACGTGCGCATGCGGACGAAAGTGCACACGATCGCGGCCGATCAGCCGGGCGCGCCCACGAAAGCGCTTTTCCGCCGCGCGCTATACGTTCTGCAACCTCACGGCGTCACTTCAAAGCTGACACCTGCGTGTACGCCGCAAGCCGGAATGCACGTGGGAGCCGGGTGCGCAGAATTGTCAAAGCCGAACATGTCGGGGGAAGTGACTGTTGGGAAACCCGACAATAGCCCAATGAACCACTGGATCGTCCCTCCGGGTCATCACATCTACACGACAGAGATTACGCCACAGCTAAATCTCCCTTTCGACACGACAATTCATTATGCGACGATCCATGTTCACCCATTTGCCAGAGGAATGGAACTGCGTGATCTGACAACGGGGACGACGATCTTTCGGTTGAATTCGCAAGACTGGCCGGACCGGGTTGGTGTTGCCTACGTCGGAGAGTTCAAATCGATCGAAGGGATCCCGATGCAACGCGATCATCGCTACGAACTTTCGGCCGAGTACGATAACACGTTGGATGTCGAAACGGATGCGATGGCGATCCTCTACCTTTACTTCCTGGAGAAGGATTTAACCTGATCGCTAAATCGCATTATCCGTTATCTGGTAACGTTTCGTAGCACAGCCATCTTGGCTGTGGGGCAAACGGGCATCTTGCCCGTTGTTTGTTGGATGAGCTGCCGTCGAGAGCGAAGAATTGCTTTTCGCTTTGATTTTCCCCGTTTTAGTTTCGCAGCATGATTATGACGACGGCTCAGCTTTACAAGGTCGCCTATGGCAAGTTCGTCGTGAGGCGCAGTGCAATCAATAACTTGGTTAAACTAGTTATCACCGAGAATTGAAGGGAGACATCATGAAATCTATCGCCATTAACGAAGAACAATTGCAAAAAATTAAGACCGGTCCCGGGTTCGTTGCGGCGCTGGATCAAAGCGGCGGCAGCACGCCGAAAGCCTTGCGTCTTTACGGAATTCAGGAGGATACCTGGTCCAGCGATGAGGAGATGTTCGCCATCGTACATCAAATGCGGACCCGCATCATCACTAGTCCCGGCTTCAACGGGGAGCGGATTATCGGGGCCATCCTGTTCGAGGACACAATGGACAGGGAAATCGAAAGACAGCCCACCGCGGACTATCTTTGGAACGTGAAACGGGTCGTGCCGTTTCTGAAAGTGGACCAAGGCCTTGCCGCCGAGAAAGAGGGGGTTCAGTTGATGAAGCCCATGCCGATGCTGGTCGCGCTCCTCGACAAAGCCAGGGCCAAGCGGATCTTCGGAACCAAAATGCGCTCAGTGATCAAACAAGCCGACGAAGCAGGTATCAAGAACGTCGTGATCCAGCAGTTCGAAATCGCTCAGCAGATTATCTCCACGAATCTTGTGCCGATTATCGAGCCGGAGGTTGATATTCACTGCCCTGGAAAAGGAAAAGCG
>QHRA01000180.1 GCA_003221295.1 Verrucomicrobiota bacterium
TGCTTGCGGCTTTCGTGCCCGCCGATGTCACCGGCGAAATGACGAGCATCGGGACGTTGTTTGCTTTCATCCTTGTTTGCGTAGGAATCTGGATCATGCGGGTTCGCAGTCCTGAGTTGGAACGAGGATTCCGGGTGCCGGCGGCGCCCGTCGTCTGCACTCTCGGAATCATCGTGTGCGGCGCAATGATTTACGGCTTGGGCTGGACGAATTGGATGCGGCTAATTGTTTGGCTCGCAATCGGATTAGTATTTTACTTTAGTTACGGCAAGAGCCACAGCCGCATCAACGCGCCACCACCGGAGATGCCGGAGGGGATAAAGCTGAGCAAGTAGCTGAGCCGGCCGCCCGTTTTGCCCTCGCGGCCGAGACGCAAAAGGAGCGCGAAGGTGATCAAAGCCTACGTGGGCGAAGAACTCACGTCCGAATTTAGTCCTATTCTTAATCGTAATCTTATTCCTATTCATTAACTTCGTTCCCGCCATGCACACGACTCTCGATCACGAAAAATTGGACGTTTACCAACAGTCTCGCGCGTCGACCTCAATTCCGCTGAACATCGCCGAAGGAAACGGCAGGTTTACCTCGGCTGATCGTTGTCATTTCTTCGACAATGCCCGTGGCTTCGCGCTCGAGTGTGCCGCTTGTCTCGATGTGATGATCGCGAAACAGTTTGTTGAAAGGGACGACATCCAGTAAGGCAAGAGCATGCTGGTAAAGATGGTGTCAATGTTGTTTGGGTTAATCCGAGCTAATTCGGATGTGGGCGTTTTCGAATCGCCTGAGCAATACGGAAACCGAGGGGAATAGGAATAAGAGTAGGATTAAGAATAAGAACCCGAATTTTGTCGTGCTAAAACTAAAAGATCTCTGCGTCGGTTCGCTACCAACTACTACCGCCGAAACCTTCGCCGGGACTTGCGCCGCCGAAAAGTTTTTCGCCCCGCTCGCGGAGTCGCTCCGATTTCGCTAACGATTCGCGGGTGGCGGCGGTTTTTTGCAAATCTTCGGGCGATAGATCGAGCGCGCGCAATACTTCGGCTTCGTCGCGCGAAAGTTCTGACCGGTTCGCCCGTTCCTGGAATTGCGCCAGCGTTTGCGCAAGGTCATCGCCATTCGACCGGCGAAAAGCATCTAGTATCCGTTGAAAAGTGAGATGAAATGGGATGGTTGCGGCATCAATCATCTGGTCGGCTGATTCTGAAGTGAACGGCATCATCACTTCGTTGCCGGTAACCACACTGTTCCAGGTCTCCGGCGGCGCGTAATAGCCAAGCTCGACCGAATACGTCTCGCCGGGCTCGAGCTCCTCGACGGAACAGCTCCCACTCATCGGTTCGACCGCGACCGTTTTCTCATTCCCGTTTTGGCGAATACGCACATGGGCACAGCGATCGGCCGGTAGACCTTTAACGAAGGCAGACGGCCAATCCACGCTCCAGCAGACAAAAAGCGTCCGCGGATCGCGCGCGATCGCGACCAGCAGCGGCTCGCCAAAGTGCACCGGCAACCCGGTCAATTCCTCTACGTCTGGTCGAGGCAACGATGACGAGGTCACCGGGCCTTCCGAGATTTTGTAGCCACTCAACGGCTCCGAGGAACTGGTTGCCATACCAGGCGCTTATCAATCATTGATCCGCTCGCGAGGCAAGCCGAAAAGGGCGCGTTGCTTGATTGGCCCAGGCGACGCAATGTCGCAGTGCGATGCGAACCTGCGTCATTCTCAATCCAATTGCCGGCGGGGTGAAGGACATTGACGCGATTCGAGAGCGTTTGCGCGGGTTAAACCCCGAGCGCTTCTGCATCAGCGAACAGGCGGGTGACGCGGAAAAATTCGCCAGTGATGCTGCCGACTTCGAGCTGATCGTGTCGGCGGGCGGTGATGGAACCTTAAACGAAGTGGTGAACGGGATTGCGCAGGGAGGATGCAATGCTGCTCTTGGGGCCTTGCCGCTCGGGACCGGCAACGACTTCGCGCGGACTCTCGGAGTCCCAAATAATGTAGAGACGGCGATGGAACAGATCATGGCAGGTAAAACCCGCGCAATCGATCTGGTCCGCGTGACGAGCGATCAAGTTCGCTATTTCATAAACGTTTCCTCAGGCGGATTCAGCGGCGTGGTGGACGAGAAACTCACGCCGGAAATGAAGCGGACGTGGGGACCGCTAGCCTATTTGCGCAGCGCCGCGGCCGCCTTTTCCGAGCTGCGTGGTTACGCCACACGGGTGGCGTTGGATGACGCCGAAGCCCTCGAGCTTGATCTTTACAATTTAGTTGTCGCCAATGGACGATACGTGGCTGGCGGAATCCCAATCGCGCCGGAGGCCGACCTCACGGATGGATTGCTCGACATCGTGCTCATTGCAGAACGGGGACCGGCCGAGCTCGCAATTTTGGCGGCCCAGATTCTCGTCGGTAAACATTTGTCCTCGGACGGGATCATTTTTCGTCGCGCCAAAAAAATCGCGATTAGTTCAAGACCCGGAATGTGGTTTAACGTTGATGGCGAATTGATCGGGAACGAACCGGCAACTTTCGAGTTGCTGCCCGGCGCATTGCGGTGCGTAGTCGGAGCAGCGTGAAAAAGAAAATCCTCAGTCTCGAGCAACTGGCCGCAAAATCCGGCCAGTTGAGGTCCACGGGCAATCGAGTGGTCGCGACAAACGGTTGCTTCGATATTTTGCACGTCGGTCATGTGCGCTATCTGGCCGCTGCCCGAAAGCTCGGCGACGTGCTAGTGGTGGGATTAAATGGCGATAGCTCCGTCCGTCAGCTCAAAGGCGAAGGCCGGCCCGTCAATCCGGAACAGGATCGGGCGGAGGTATTGGCCGCGCTCGAATCGGTTGATTACGTCACGATTTTTTCCGAATTGCGGGCCACGAATTTCCTGCGGGCAGCGCACCCGTCAACCTACGCCAAGGGTGGCGATTATACTGCCGATACGCTGGACCCCGAAGAACGCGCGGTTTTGGCAAAATTTGGAACGAAGATTGAGATCATTCCGTTCGAGCAAGGTTATTCGACCTCGCAGTTGCTAACGAGAATTGGGAAAGCGTAATGATCAAGATTGGTATTCTCGGCTCGGGTAGGGGATCGAACTGTCGCGCCATCTTGCAAAGCATTCGCGACGGTAAGTTAAACGCGAAGGCGACCGTAGTAATTTCGGACGTGCTGGACGCGCCGATTCTCGAGATCGCGCGCGAGTTCGGGGTGGCGAATGCTTACTTGCCGCCGGGACATTTTCGGACCCGGCTCGAGCCGAAGGTCGAAGCGCAACTAGTCGAGATGTTACAAGATGCCGAAGTGGAGTTGGTGGTTCTGGCTGGTTTCATGCGGGTGTTGAAGGAGCAAATGCTGGCGGCTTTTCCGCGCCGAATTGTCAACATTCATCCATCGCTCCTGCCGAAGTTTCCGGGCCTCGAATCTTGGAAACAGGCGCTTGCAGCTAACGAGAAATGGACAGGCGTGACCGTTCACTACGTGGATGAGAAGATCGATCACGGCGACATCATCGCGCAACGCAGAGTCCCGGTGATGAGCGACGACAGCCCCGAATCACTGCACGCGCGTATCCAGGAAGTAGAGCACGTGCTTTACCCTGAAGCCTTGGAGCGGGTTTTCCGCAAACTGCGCGGCAGTTAGGGAGCGCGACCATCTTTTCGCATCCTTGCCGAAAGGTTTTCGCAAATCGCGGCGCCATCGCAACCGATCGCGAGATGAGATCGCCAAAGGCGCGGACTCATTTCCAGTCTGGAGCAACGCCCCAGGAAAAATGGTCCGAGACAAATCCAACGCTGAAAGCGCAATTCAAAAGGGTGTTTCGTGGGAAAACGACTTAAAGGCGCTCGGGCTTGGGCCCACGGCCGAGCAATTCCTGCATTGCAAAAAGGAGCGGCTTGTCCTGGTAAAGGACGGCGTAGATTTGATCGATGATCGGCGTATCCACGCCGAGGCGACGGGCGCATTCAAACGCGCTCTTGGCCGTCGGTATTCCTTCTGCCACCATCTTCATATCGGCCTGGATCTGGGCCAGCATTTCGGCGTGGCCCAGCCGTTCGCCCACTCTCCGATTGCGGCTGTGTTTGCTGAAGCAGGTCGCGATCAGATCGCCCACGCCGCTTAGTCCGTAGAAGGTGAGCGCGTTTCCACCCATTTTTGTGCCGAGACGCAACAATTCGGCCATTGCTCGGGTGACAAGCGCAGCTTTTGAGTTGTCGCCAAGGCCAAGGCCGTCACTCACGCCTGCCGCAATTGCAAAAACATTCTTGAGCGCGCCACCCAGCTCAATGCTGACCACATCGTCACTGGTGTAAATGCGAAAATGTTCGCTCCCGAGAAAGCGTTGCAGTTCGATTGCATAATTCTCGTTAGCACATCCAATCACCGTCGCGGTCGGCAGGCCACGAACTACTTCTACCGCCAGATTTGGTCCGGACAAAACCGCCACCGGATTTGAAGGAAAGAGCGTTGACAAAATTTCGCTCATTCGCATTCCGCTGCCATGCTCGATTCCTTTTGTGCAACTAAGCAGCACCGCATTGTCACTTACGCCAGTATCGCGGACACGAGTAGCGATTTCGCGCAAGACGATGGACGGGGTAACGAAAACTATGAGCTCGGCCTCCCTACAGTCCGTCAGTTCGTGCATGGCGCGAATGTTCTCAGCCAATTGAACGCCCGGGAGATATTCCGAATTTTCTCGCGAACTCTGCACTCGGCTGATGCGCTCGGCGTTGTTGCCCCAAAGCGAGATGGGCCGGCCATCCTTTGCCCAGAGCGCCGCCAGCGCTGTCCCCCAGCTTCCAGCACCGATAATGACGGTTTGCTTCATTTTCGATCGAAGCGCGGCTCGCGGCCTTGAGCCAGCCTAACGATATTGCTGCGATGCCTGAAAATTATTAAAGCCGCGATCAACCCGCTGAATCCTAAGACGATGGGATCGGCCGCATTTCCCAGAAGCCAGGCGCTGAGGGGCAACGCAACCGCAGCTACGATAGAAGCTAACGAGACGAAGCGAAAAACGAAAAAAATCGCGATCCATACAATAACGGCGATGAATGTTGCCACCGGCAATAGACCGAGACAGGCGCCAGCGGCCGCGGCCACACCCTTTCCACCGCGAAATCGAAGCCAGACAGGAAACGAATGGCCGACTACGACGAACAAAGCAGCCAGGATCCCGATGTGATAACTGGCGGACGGGTCGAACTGGGCCAGCCAAAGCGCAATTCTAACCGCCAGGAAACCCTTTAAGACATCGCCGACAAAAACGGCGTACCCATACTTCTTTCCGAGAACACGCAAAGTGTTTGTTGCACCGATGTTACCGCTTCCGTGCTGCCGGACGTCAATACCGGCGATTCGTCCAGCAATGAAACCAAATGGGATGGATCCAAGAAAGTAAGCAATCAGGGCCGCGGTGAAATAGATCACTCAGAACGATTTACCATTTAGCCAAATATCCAAGATAGATAAATCGGCAGCGGTTATTCCCGGAATGCGTCGTGCCGCTCCGAGTGAAGTTGGGCGAAACCTTCCCAGTTTTTGCCGGCTCTCGCTACGTAAGCCTGGGACAACATTAAAGTCGAAGCCGAGGGGAATAGTGCGATCGGCGCGTAGCCGTTCGTGGGTGACGCGCTTCATTTGCTGAGCTAGGTATCCAGCGTATTTCATTTCAACCAGCAGATGGCGCCAGATTGAGTGAGGCGCCATGGCCAGTACTTCGGGCGGCAGTTCACCCAGGTTGAAATGCGGGTCTTTCAGAGCTTGACGCAGCGGCCGACCATTAACTTGAAGACCGTCAATCGCGCTTTCGAGGGAAGCAATGGTCTCCTGTTTTCGACGGAGGCTATCCATCCGGTCCTCACCGACTAACCCGATCCCCGCGCCCAGCTCGGTCAAACGCAAATCCGCGTTGTCTTCCCGGAGGGCCAGTCTATTTTGCGCGCGACTGGTAAACATTCGGTACGGTTCATCTGTCCCTCGGGTTGTCAGATCTTCGATCAGCACCGAAATGTAACTAATTTCTTTCGGAAGCGTGAACGGGTCGCGACCTTGCGCCTTTAATGCGGCATTAATTCCTGCAATTAAGCCTTGTCCGGCAGCTTCTTCGTAGCCTGAGGTACCGTTAATCTGACCAGCGAAATACAAGTTCTCCACGAGCTTGGTTTCGAGTGTCGGGTGGAGTTGCGTCGGCGGGAAATAATCGTACTCGACGGCATAGCCGGGCCGGATAATTTCGACGTGCTCGAGGCCGGGAATGGATCGCACTAGCGATAGCTGGACGTCGAAAGGCAGACTGGTGGAGGTGCCATTGACATAGATTTCGCTGGAGTGGCGGCCTTCGGGCTCGAGGAAAATGGGGTGCGACGCTTTATGCGAAAAGCGGACAATTTTGTCCTCAATTGAGGGACAATAGCGCGGGCCTGTGCCCTTAATTCGATTTTGATAAACTGGTGATCGGTGGAGATTTGTGTTGATTATCTCATGAGTTCGGGGAATTGTGTGCGTTAACCAGCATGGGAGCTGTTCCACGTGGAACACGCCCGATTCGTCGAAGTTGAGGGTAAATGATTCGCCCTTCTGGCCAGTTACCTTTTCCAGAAAGGAAAGGCGCGGTGGAGGCTCGTCGCCTTCCTGCCTCTCGAGCGAGCCGAAATCAATCGAATTTGCATTCAGCCGACAAGGCGTCCCCGTTTTAAAACGGCCGATTTCGAACCCTAGAACCCGAATGCTGTCGCTCAGGCTCGAAGCGCTGTCGGCCATCCGGCCGCCAGGTTTGGATTGTTCGCCCACATGCAGCAGCCCCCGCAGAAATGTGCCAGCAGTAATCACGACCGATTTTGCCCGAATCTCCATGCCTAAATCCGTCGTCACGCCAAGGATTCTCCTGTCGGCAACGACAATGGTGGCCGCGGTTCCTTGCAACAATCGAAGATTCGGCGTCTTTTCGAGGATAGCCTTTAGCCGAAACTGATAGGCTTTCTTGTCGCACTGGACTCGCGTAGCCCAAACCGCTTCACCTTTGCTCCGGTTGAGCACACGAAATTGAATTCCAGTCGCGTCCGCATTAATCGCCATCGCGCCGCCTAGCGCGTCGATCTCTTTGACAATATGACTCTTGGCCGACCCGCCGACCGCCGGATTGCATGACATCTGTCCGATCGTATCCAGGTTTTGTGTCAGCATCATGGTGCGACAGCCAAGACGCGCTGCTGCGAAGGCGGCCTCGATCCCGGCGTGACCGCTGCCAACAACCAGGACATCAATCCGATCAGGGAGTGTGAACATTTTTTAGAATTCCGCGCTTCGGGCCCGGAAGAAGACGGGAAAGGTTCTCGATTTTGCGGTTTCCGTCTACCGTCGCGCTAACGATAATCAGATCCGGGGAAAATTCAGCCAGGAATTGTCGGCAAGCACCGCAAGGCATGATCGGTTCAGTCGTGTCCGCAACCACCGCGATCGCGACAAACTCGCGTTGTCCCGCCGCGACTGCGCTACTGATCGCGATTCGCTCAGCGCAAATCGTTAGCCCATAGGAGATATTTTCGATGTTGCTGCCGGTAAAAACGGCGCCTGATTTACATTGAACAGCCGCTCCAACGGCAAATTTGGAATAAGGCGCGTAGGCTTGCAGCCGACCTTTTAAGGCACTTCGAATTAAATCGTCAAATTGCACATCCATTTGCAGACAAGGTAATTATATTCCATTATTTCGGAGAACACGCAGGGCAATCCGGCCCATCAACACCAAGATCGCCAGGGAAAGAAGCAGCCCGCCGCCCCAGACCCAATACTCGTACATTCGCGGATGTGTCTGGCCGCGAGCGAGGCGCAGCCCCAACTGCCCCAGCGTTCCAAGATAAGCATAAAGAAAAAGCCCTGGCGCCTGGCCGATAGCGATCCAAATCATGCAAGTGCGAAAACGAATTTTGGTCAGGCCATACAAATAGTTCATCAAACTGCTGGGAAAAAGCGGATGCAATTGGCTGAGAAGAATGAGCTTCCAGCCTTCGCGTTCCACCGCCGGTTCGAGGGCGTGAAGGCTCTTCGATCTTTCCAGACGTCGTTGCAGCCAGCGCCGCCCGATGGTTCGGCCAATCAAAAACGAAATGGCGGCACCGGCCACATTGCCAATCAGCACAATCAAGAATCCCCACCATAAGCCAAAAAAAAATCCGCCGCCGATACTCAGGATCCCGCCCGGCAGCAGCAACACATTACAGCAGGCGTAAAGGATCGGGTAACAAATTGCGCTCCAAACGCCCCAGCTCATCACCCGTTGCTGGACTGTTGCCAGAATTTCCCGGAGCGGGAAAATCTTCCACGCCGCGATAACGAGAGCGATCACGCCGAGAACGGCGAAGAATTGAATCCAAGCGACGCGGTTTGTTTTTTTCAAGAGCGCCAGACCATCTGCGCGTCACATCTCGCGCGCAAATCGGGCCAGCTCGCAGGTCGAGTCGAAATGCAGGAATGGCGTGATCAAATAAACGCCGGGAAATTCTGAGCCGACCGCAGAGACAATCTCGCGCGCGATCTCCATTCCGATTGCGCCGGCATTTTCCAGCGAGCCACCGTATCGGAGACCGTATGATCGTAAACCTGTTAAATTAAACGGTATCACTCAACTAAACGGTCTGGGCCTGTGCGTTCCGGCGACGCGGAATACCGAGGCTGTCAAAAATTATCCGCGTGGCGTCGGAGCGATTGAGTGTGTAGAAGTGAACGCCGGCAACGTTGTTATCCAAAAGATCGTGACATTGTTCCAAGGCGAAGTGAACACCGACGCGCCTAACCATTTCAGGATCGTTCTCGCATCGCTGTAAAGCACGGAGAAGCCTGGCCGGGAAGCGTGCGCCGCCCGCCAGCTCGGCGATGCGTTTGAATCCGCCCATGGAGGTAATCGGCATTATGCCGGCGATAATCGGGATGTGGATGTCGGCGAGCGCACAGCGTTCTCTGAAATCGTAGAAGTCGCGATTATCGAAAAATAGTTGTGTGACGATGTAGTCGGCGCCAGCGCCGACTTTCGCTTTAAGGTGATCCATTTCGACTAATCGATTCGGCGTAGCCGGATGTCCTTCAGGAAAACCGGCTACGCCGATCCCAAAACCGCGCCGATCCGGATGCGCGCCCGCTTCGTTGAATCTGCGAATGAACTTCACCAAATCGATCGCGTGCTGAAACGAGTCGCGCGACTTGTCGTACTCAATTCCACGCGGCCTATCGCCCCCGAGCGCGAGAATGTTTCCAATCGCCGACTTAGCGTATCGAAGTAGAATTGCTTCGATTTCTTCTTCGTTGTGGCAGACGCAGGTCAGGTGAGGGATAGGATCCAGTTTTGTTGTGTGTTGAATGCGCTCGACAAGATCATGGGTCAAATCTCGCGTTGAGCCACCGGCACCGTACGTAACACTGACAAAGTGCGGCATATACGATTCGAGATCGCGAATCGTATGGTAGAGAATCTCGGCCGCATCTGGCGTTCTCGGAGGAAAGAACTCGAACGAGAACGTGGGAGAATCCTCTCGCATAATATCCGTGATGTGCATGCTTCAAAGTCTATCTTCGTTCCTGCCGCGACTTTCGGTCAACTGACCAAGCATATTTTCGACCACGGCCGAGCGTCGCATCCAAACTCCAACAGTCTTTGCCAGCATGGCATTCAACACATTTTGATCTTCAGGCAAAAGCGGAAGGCACATTGTAGCTCTGCCCGGTTTCACGTCATACATTTGCCTTCGTTCTGGTGACGGTGATCCCGAGTGGGCCGACGCTCCCTCCGATGGAGCAAAAGTGTTCCCATCGCGCCCGAACGTCGATGCACACCAGCGGCAGGATCATTTCCTTGAGCTCGATTTGATCGACGGTGCGCAGGCCTTTATGAAAATGCGCCGGTGGATCCGCGTGCCCCATTGACCAACATGAGTAAAGATCTCGGCAAAAAAACCGTCGCCCATCATGCTGGGTTGCTTTTCGTACCACTAAATCGTTTTGCGTTGTTCGTTGGGAAAACCGGACCAATGTGGAATTCCTGGCGCGAAGTCGTGAGTAAGATCCACAAACTTTTTGCTGGCCATGATCTTCTGTAGATCGATCAGAGAAATTTCTGGCAACGGTTCACGAGCCAAAACGCGGATCGGGCCAGTCCAAAACGCGCTGCTCAAGACTACGACAGCCAGTCCTTGGCTCAAGAGCGAAGTTTTCACATTGATGCTGTTAAACGATTGCGCAAAAGGAAGCGAACAACTTCCAATAAGTCACAACAAAAAGCGCTTGCCTTCCGGCGGTTGGCGGATTGCAGCCGCCTACGCCGATTTTGTTCACATTCTTTCTCCCTGAATCATGCGATGGTAAGTGGCAGCGAATGCCATGTTATTGGCGGCATGAAGATGAAGAATTCGTTTGAATCACAGCTAAAAATAACAGAGAGGCTGTGAACAAAGTGCTGGACTGCGACATGAATCAAATTGTCAAACCGATTTTGTCATCAGCTGCAACAATCGCGGTTTCTGAACCAAAGCCTGTTAACGCGCGAGAGAGAGCTGATAACCTGTTTGAGCGAGCTGCCTGGATTTACAGTTTTTGCCGCGAAAAAGTTTTCCGCGATGATACCGGGCGAATCATTCGTGCGTTTTGGCCGGCGGGAGAGCCACCGGCCAGTTCCAAAGTGCTGGAGCTTGGCTGTGGTCCGGGATTTTATGCCCGTACCCTGGCATCCCGGTTTCGGCAAATCTCGGTTCTTGGAGTCGACAGCTCGAAACAGCTGGTGAGATACGCACGCGAGAAAGCTATGGAGAAGGCTTTGCACAACTGTGCTTTTGAGTGGGGTGATGTCCTCAATCTTCCACAACCGGATAATTCCTTCAGCCAATTGGTTACATCTCGTCTTTTCACAATTCTGCCGGAACGGGAACGCGCCGTTGCTGAAATATTTCGGGTTCTGAATTCGGGAGGCAAATGTTTCGTGGCCGAGCCGCGTTTCGCTTTTTCGGCGTCGATTCCCTTGTTAACGATGCGGGCAGTTGCCCGCGTAAATGGATACTCGCGCGAATATCGAGAGCCGATAAAGGCAACAGTCCTTCCCTATCCCCATTTTTGTGCATTATTCGCTACCCAGCCCTGGTCGCGAATGAAAACCTGGCGGGTTGGCCGTTACCAGTACGCGCTCTGCGAAAAGGGTTGACGCGAGCGTTCAATCAACGCAGAGCACGCGCGAATGCATCGCGTTCTCGATCGGCAGCAGGGCAACCAGATTTCAGCAGGCCTTTGTGCACTCGCGATCATGACAAAAGCGCCGCGGGCCGGCGCTGTGAAAACGCGATTGCAACCACCGCTTACTCCGGAGGAAGCAGCGGATTTGAATATTTGTTTCTTGCGCGATATCGCCGATGCGATTTCGCGCGCGACCTGTAGCGTTTGCGAGGGTCTGCGACCGCCGGAACAAGATACAATCGCCCGCGGTGTTGGCGTTTTTACCCCGGCGGGCAGCGAAAGAGAGTATGCGGGCATTTTGCCGCCTGATTTCGATTTGATTCTGCAACGCGGCGATGGTTTCGGCGAGCGATTGATCAACGCCGCCGACGATTTGCTGCATGTTGGTTTCAAATCCTGTTGCCTGATTAATTCAGATAGCCCCACCGCGACGGCCGACGCGTTTCGCGAGGCAACAGCACAGTTGCAAGGCGCCGACGATCGAATCGTGCTCGGGCCATCCGATGATGGCGGTTATTATTTGATTGGGATGAAAAAATTATACCGCCGCCTTTTCCAGGAGATCGATTGGAGCACGGAGCGTGTTTTTACTCAGACACTGGAACGCGCGCGTGAGATCGGATTGAAGGTTCACATCCTTCCAAGCTGTTTCGATGTTGATGATCGCGCCGCCCTGCAGCGCCTCTGCGATGAATTGCTTGGCGAAAGTCTCACCGCCGCGCCGGCGACAAAAAAGCTCTTGGCCGATACCATTGCCAGAGAGGGTCGCGAGAGAATTTGGCCAACCGCCGAATCCACAGAAAAGGCGCTTGGCACAAGCGCCTCTATTAAGGAAATGAAGCGCGCGCTCGTCACGGGCGGGGCAGGCCTAATTGGTTCGCACGTTGCCGATTTGCTTGTGCGCGAAGGCTGGCGCGTGCGGATCCTCGATAACCTCGAACCGAACACCCATAAACGCGGCAGACCGGCTTGGATCAACCGCGACGCCGAATTTGTGCAGGGCGATGTGCGCGATCGTGCCACGATTGAGAACGCGCTTTCTGGCACCGACATCGTTTTTCATCAGGCGGCCTACGGCGGCTACATGCCGGAGATGGCTAAATACGTGGAGGTGAATTCACTGGGCACCGCGCAAATGCTCGAAGTCATTCGCGAAAAAAATTTCCCGATCAAAAAAGTTATCGTGGCGAGCTCGCAGGCGGTTTACAGCGAAGGCGCGGGTGAGTGCCCGAAACACGGTCTCGTTTTTCCCAGGGTGCGGCCGGTGGAACAGTTGCAACGCGGCGATTGGTCGGTGCGCTGTCCGATTTGCAACGAGCCCACCAGGAGCGTGCCTACGCCCGAGCACGCACCGGTTGGCGGAGAAACGGTCTATGGATTGACTAAAGTCGATCAGGAAAAACTGGTGTTGCTCTGGGGAAAACAAGTGGGGATCCCGACCGTGGCGCTCCGTTACTCGTGCACCTATGGGCCGCGCCAATCAATCTTTAATCCCTACACCGGCGTGATCGCGATTTTCTGCACGCGCCTACTTAATAGTTTGCCCCCTGTCCTTTACGAGGATGGAGAGCAGACGCGCGATTTTTCTTTCGTCGAGGATGTCGCGCGCGCGAATTTGCTCGCCGCTACCACTGATGTGCTGGATGGCCTGCCGGTGAACGTCGGTAGCGAGAAAGGCGTGACCGTGCGCGAGATTGCGCAGCGCGTTTCCGAAGCGCTCGGAATAAGAATCGCGCCGGAAATTAACGGCGAATTTCGGCCCGGCGAGATGCGGCATCTCATCAGCGGGACGGATACGATTCGGGCTGCCGGTTATGTCCCGCAAGTCGATTTGCCCGAAGGACTCGGCCGTTATCTTGATTGGATTCGTTCACAAAGCGATGTGCGCGATTACTTCGGCGAAGCTGCTGAAAATTTGCGCAACAAAGGCATCGTTCATCGCGTCGGGATCTCATGACTCGCGAAGAAATTATCCTGTCGCACATCAAGCGCGATGGATTGGGCTTGGAGATTGGTGCGGGCTGCGCACCCGTTGCACCGAAAAAGCAGGGTTTTCGTGTTCACGTCCTGGACTATTGCGACAAGAAAGCGCTGATCGAAAAATATCGGCGGCATGAAGGGAATATCGAAAACATCGAGGAGGTTGATTTCGTTTGGGACGGCCGTTCTTACACCGAGCTCATCGGCCGGCGTCACATTTACGACTGGATCATCGGATCGCACGTGCTCGAACACACCACCGATCTGATTGGGTTTCTCAATGATTGCGATTCGCTCTTGAAGAAAGACGGCGTCCTCTCGCTAGCAGTGCCCGACAAGCGCTACTGTTTCGATCGCTTTCGGCCTCTTAGCGGGATCGGGCGCGTCATCGATGCCGCGCGCAATCCGCAGAAAATTCATTCGGCGGGAATAGCGGCCGAATATTTTCTTACGGTAGTAAGCAAAGGCGGCCGGATTGCCTGGGACGCGAAGGAAAAAGGTGAATTCGAGTTTGTGCATTCATTGGAGCAAGCGAAACAGGCGATCCGCGATGTGGCCGAGCGCGGGAGTTACCTCGATGTCCACGAATGGTGTTTCACACCAACTTCATTTCGACTGATGATGCACGACCTGTTCGAACTTGGTTTCATCCAGCTAAAGGAACTGGCGTTTCATCCGTCCCAGGGTAGTGAGTTCTACATCGCACTCTCCCGTGCGGGCGTGCTACCGCCGGGCACCCGGCTGGATTTGTTGCAGGAGGTTCTTCGCGAGCAATCCGTCGCCTGAATCGCATTAAGTTTTCGCCGTGTGGGTTTCCGTTGTCATTCCAGCCCTCAACGAAGAAGAGCCCATCGGCGAGGTGGTGCGCGAAGTGATCGCGACGGGAATTCCGCGCGAAGTCGTTGTGGTTGACAATGGCAGCACCGATCAAACCGCGGAATGCGCCAGAAACGCGGGAGCAAGAGTAGTTTCGGCACCACGGGGGTACGGTCGCGCCTGTGCGGCGGGCGTGGCGGCGGTTTCCGATGAATGCGACGTGCTGGTGTTTCTCGATGGCGATGGCAGTGATGTTCCGCGCTTTATTCCCGCCCTCGTCGAACCGATCATCAACGGGACGCATGACTTCGTGATCGGTTCGCGCACCCGCGGGAAACGCGAGCCCGGCAGCATGAATGCGCAGCAGGTTTTTGCCGGTCATCTCGCGGGCCTTTTGATCCGCGCGTTTTACGGCGTTCGTTACACCGACATGTCGCCGTTCCGCGCTATCCGGCGCGATTCATTTCAGACGCTTGGAATGCGCGAAGAAACCTACGGGTGGAATCTGGAAATGCAGATGAAAGCGGCCAGGACCGGTTTGCGCATTCTCGAAGTGGCGGTTGACCATCGATGTCGCAAAGGCGGGGTCTCGAAAGTTTCTGGAACACTGCGTGGCACAATCGTTGCGAGTTTTCGGATTTTGGCGACGTTTTTGAAAATCGTGTCGTCCGGAACCTAGGCTTGTAGTCTGTGTTCAGGACCACCGTGCGACGTCAGAAGCATAGAGCATGCGCTTGGCACAAACGCCTCTACAACTCATAGTCGCAAGTAATGATGAGCCGATCCAGAGCAGGGTTTAGTGGTTTCTTGGCGGGGCTCGTTGCCGGAATTGCGATGAGCTTTGCCATGCTTCTGCTGGCATGGGTCTTTCAAATCGCGACTCCCTTGGTGATTCTGGGCGATCGCCTCAGTGTTTTCATTTCGCCGAAACCGTTCTTTTGGATCATGGGCCGAGTCGGCGGCTACAACCATTTGAAACAGCTCGGCGTCGGCTCCTCCATGCTCGGACAAATTCTGGTCGGCGCGATTGGTGGCATGGTTTACGGGATAATCCGTCGCAAACGGCAGCAGCACTTTGGGTATCGCTGGACCTTTCTCATTTTCGTAGCGCTGCCGTTAGTGGTCAGCGCCATTCTGCTCTGGCCGGTGCTCGGGACGCATTACGGGGGAATGCCAATCGATGCGGCGCGTTTAATCAGTCTGCTCGGACTGGCGATTTCGTTTCTCCTCTTCGAGCGCGTTCTTGTGCTTGGTTTCGATTTTCTAACGAGTCGTGGACATGAGGAGACGGCGGCATCTCCCGAATTTTCGCCGCACCTAGGCCGGCGCGCTTTTTTGTTAGGGATGCTCGGTCTTCTTTTTGCTGGCGGAGGCGCCGCCATCGCGCGCAAGCTTTTTCGCATCGCGACTTTCAGCTACGACGGCACGCAGTACAAAGGCTCGGACGTCCAGGCGATTACCCCGAACAATCAGTTTTATTGCGTGACTAAGAACGTAGTCGATCCGCGGGTGGACGGAGGCCTCTGGCATCTCGAAGTGACCGGCCTGGTGCGCCATCCGCACACCTACCGGCTTCTGGATTTCAAGAGCATGGAGATGATCGATCAGGAAACGACCTTGATGTGCATCAGCAACGGACTCGATGCCGGCTTGATGAGTAACGCGGTTTGGCGCGGGATTCCGATGGCGGATTTGTTGGAAGCAGCCTCTCCGCTTCCCGGCGCGGACAGAGTGCGGCTGCACGGCGTCGACAATTACACCGACACCGTTCCATTCCAGAAAGCGATGACCCCGACCACGCTAATTGCCTTCAAGATGAATGGAGCGGAGCTGCCGGATCGACATGGGTTTCCCGCGCGGGCCATCGTGCCTGGTTATTTTGGTGAGAAACATGTGAAATGGCTCACTCGCATCGAAGTAACAAAGGCGGATGCGAAAGGTTTTTACGAGACACAAGGCTGGGGTCCGAATTTCATTGTTCCGACGCGGTCTCGTATCGACATTCCTTATAACGAGTCGTGGATTAAGATCGCTGATGCGGCGAAGAGCGTCCTGGTCAAAGGCGTCGCTTTCGGCGGCGATCGTGGAATTTCCCGGGTGGAATTCAGTTCGCACGACGGGGAGAGCTGGGATGAGGCGAAGGTCGATTATCCCGGCACGAAATTAACCTGGGCGCTCTGGAGTTTTAATTGGGAGCCCGACGGTGTTGACGATTACACCCTGGTGGTGCGTGCGACCGATGGCGAGGGCAAAGTGCAGGAATTCGAAGAAGATCGTGCGTTCACTTCCGGGATCACCGGTTTTCACAAGGTGATCGTGCACATTTTTGCTTAAAACGTTGTAGCCGGCATCGGTGATGCCGGCCCGCGGACAGCGACCGCGGCTACAATTCGCTCGGAGTGACAGCGCGTGTTTATTAGGAGACTGTTTGTCTCCACATCAAATGAGCGCCAAAGATCACGTCTTCACCTTGGGTATCGAGGAGGAATTTGCCATCGTCGATCCCGAGTCCCGGGAATTGCGCTCGCACATTCACGAAATTCTCGAAGACGGCAAAGTTACGCTTAAGGAGCAGATCAAGCCGGAAATGCATCAGTCGGTGGTCGAGCTAGGCACGGAAATTTGCCGCGACATCGACGATGCCCGGATGCATGTGACCGAGCTGCGCAGTCGTCTGGCCGCGTTGGCCGCGCGCAGCAAACTCAAGATTGCGTCGGTTGGCACGCATCCTTTTTCACATTGGCGCGACCAACTCATCACTCAGGGCGAGCGTTATCAAGAAATTGTCCGCGACATGCAACTGCTGGCCCGGGCTAATCTCATCTTCGGTTTGCATGTGCATGTGGGAATTCCGGATCGCGAAACTGCCATCCATGTCATGAATCAGGCGCGCTATTTCCTGCCGCACATTTACGCGCTGTCGGCTAACTCGCCATTCTGGGTGGGACACGACACCGGATTGAAAGGTTATCGGCTGAAAGTTTTCGAACGGTTTCCGCGCACTGGCATTCCCGATTCCTTCGAATCGCTTTCTGAGTACACGGACTACTGCAACCTGCTCGTGAAAACGGGTTGCATCGATAACGCCAAGAAAATTTGGTGGGATATCCGGCTCCATCCTTTTTTCGACACCCTTGAAGTTCGGGTGTGCGACGCGCAATCGCGGGTGGATGATACTCTCGCCATCGCGGCGCTTATTCAGGCGTTGATTTCGAAACTACACAAGTTGCTCCGGCAAAATGTCACTTTCCGGATTTACCGGCGCCGTTTACTCGATGAAAATCGCTGGCGCGCCTCGCGCTATGGGATCGATGGCAAACTCATCGATTTCGGCAAGGAACGGGAAACCGAGACGCGCAGTCTGATTCACGAGTTTATCGAGTTTGTGGCCGACGAGGTAGCGGAGCTGGGCAGCCGGCGCGAGATGAACCACATCGAGCGAATTTTGCATGAAGGAACCGGCGCGGACCGTCAGCTTGCCGTCTGGGGACGCACTCACGATATCAAAGCAGTCGTCGATCACATCGTCGCCGAGACTTACGAAGGCTTAAGGGAATTAGATCTGGCGGCAAAAGCGACGGTCGCGTCTTAATCGGAGCGCCCTAACCGGTCATCCCGAGCGAAGTCGAGGGATCCCGGTGCGGAAGCTTTAAGGTAAGTTGGCGGGCTCCCTCGACTTCGCTCGGGATGGTGCGAGGCAGCGTTCTCACCACGGAATCACTTTGCGGTCTTGCAAAAATTTGCCGGTGAGATTTTGCGGGGGTTCGGCCGCGAGCCATACAATTCCGTCTGCGCCTTCTTCGACCGAGCGAGTCGCGTTGGCTCCGCCCATATCGGTGCGGACCCAACCCGGACAAACCGAATTCACCGCGAATTTCGGCAGCGCCGCAGCGAGTTGGGAAGTCACCCCATTCAAAGCCGTTTTTGAAATGCAGTAGACCGGCGACCAACTATCCGCACCATTGTGCAATTGCCCGCCGCTGCTTGAGACATTGACGATCCGCGGTGCCGATGACTTCGCGAGCATCGGCTGAAAGGCTTGTGCGACCAGTAGAGGTCCGAGTGCGTTGGTCCGCAGCGTCGTCTCGAATTGTTCCGGCGTTGTTTTCAAGATCGCATCATCGCCCTCAACAATGATGCCGGCGTTATTGACCAAAACGTCGAGATGATCCGTCGCCTTTGCTAATTCTGTCGCAGCGTCGCGAATGCTTAGCGGATCGGAAACATCGATCTTCAGAAACTTCGCTCTCGGCCCGATTTTCTGCGCCGCGGTGCGTCCGGCTTTCTCATTACGCGCGCCGATGAAAACGCGAAAACCTTTCTGCGCCAGTTGGCGCGCAACTTCGAAACCGATCCCTTTATTCGCGCCGGTCACGAGCGCGATTTTTTCTGACTTCGCCATAAGTGTCGAATGTTGCGCGTTGAGCAAGGAGTCGCAATGCTTGTCATCCCGAGCAAAACCGCCAGTCCGGCTCGGACCGAGGGATCCCTCTGTGTTACTTTAAAGGTTGCGCAACGGGATCCCTCGATCCGGCAGCTGGCGGACTCGGGATGACGGCGCTGGGGACGCAATCAAGCGCCGCAGCGTTCTCAAATTCACGACGTCTTCCTTCAATTCTTTGCCCTTCGGTGTCTCCAGTACTTTCGGAATTTTGCGGAGACCCGGTTCGTTCATGATGAAACGAAATGCGGCCAGCCCGATGTTGCCTTTCCTGATATGCGCGTGACGATCGACATGTGATCCACGCGCAGCTTTGGAATCGTTCAGGTGAATTGCCGCCAGCCGATCGCGACCAATGACGCGATCGAATTCGCGAAAGGTTTTCTTCACTGCAATGTCCGAGCCGAGATCGTAACCGGCGGCAAAAATGTGAGCGGTATCGAGGCAAACGCAGAGCCGTTCGGGCTCCCGCACCTTGTTAAGGATCTGCGCGATCTGTTCGAAGCGATGGCCGAGGCACGAGCCCTGGCCAGCCGTGGTTTCGAGCGCGATTTTTGTTTTCAGCTTTGGAACCACCCGCCAGATCGCATCGATCGACCCGGCGATTTTCTCGAGCCCGGCTTCTTCGCCGGCACCGAGATGTGCGCCGGGATGCATCACGAGAAATGGCAGCTCGAGGTGATCGGCCCGAATCAACTCCTCTGCTAACGCGCGCAGGGAGTTGGCGTGAAATTGCGGATTGGTGGCGGCGAGATTGATCAAATAATTCGCGTGCGCAAAAACCGAAGCCAATTGCCCGCGCTGCTGGTGATCTAGAAAAGCGCGAATTTCACCGGCCGACAATGGCCGAGTGAACCATTGCATGTTGTTTTTCACGAAAATTTGCATCGCGGTGCAATTGATCGAGCAAGCGCGCTCGATCGCCAGGTGTGCCCCGCCTGCGATGGACATATGGGCACCCAAAAGAATTTCTGATCGTTGATTTTTGATTGCTGATTTTTTGTCGCGCGAAAAATCTATTCGCGGCTGCGACTCTTTCTTCATTCAGCAATCAGCATTCAAATCAGAAAATTTTGGGATGCCAATTCGGCTTTTTCAGGCTGCCTTCGGCTTTGTATTCGAAAAATTTATAGAGCGGAGTGAGAACGAAGCCCGCTCCGCTGGCGTCAATGCGCACGTCAAAATCGATTTTGTCATCGAGGAAATGTGCGTTGCCCTGTCCGACCATGCCAAAGGTGCCGCCATCGACGTGAAAATCCGAGGTCCGGATAACGCCATCTTTGATTGTGAACGACATGTTCGCTTTCCGCGCCACGCGATAACCCACGCCCGGCATGATCTTGTTGAGAATGTCCGAAAGCGGGCCAAAGAGCGGGATGGCAAAGACGTCACCATTGCGGACTTCCACCTCGCCTTTGCCGTTCATTGTTCGCGCGTCGCTCCCGGTCCCCGTCCACTCATAGTGACCGTTCATTAATCCGACCGCGGTTTTGTATTTGAAATAGAGATCGGTCAGCTTTGGAAAATCGACGTGATCGACTGCCATTGTCGCCCGGTGGCGTTGATCGTTTTTTGCGAGAGAAATATCTGCCCCGCCCCGCACTGTGCCCGAAAAAATCCCGCCGTTTAATTCGGAGATTTGCAGCCGATCATCGGTCAGGAGCAACTTCGCGCTGATGCGGTCGAATGGCAGCGTTTTGTCCAGAAAAACGTAATCCATCCCGCCCGATGAATCGACATTGATTTCGAGGCGCGTGTTTTTGCCGCCGCGAAATTGATAGACACCGCTGGTGGTAATGGTAGGCGGCTTTTGAAATTTGTAGGGTGAAACGACCTTCAGCAATTTCGGATCAATCCAGGAAATTGCTTCCGTCGGTCGCAAACCCGAAATGACGTTCGATAGGCGCGTCTCGTGATGCGCGAAATCGTAGACAAATGTGCCGGTGGCGATGCCCTCGTCCCGTGCCACTCGAAAATTCTCGTAGGTGACCGCGCCATCCCCGAAATGAACGTTGGCCGAGGCGCTATTGAAACCAATGGTGCGAAAACGACCGCGCTCCAGTTGCAAAGTGCCATCCCCTTTCCACGTCGCGGCAGCAGCGCTCGGCCCGCGGATCCTCAGATGGACATTAGAAGCATGCGGCCAATCCCAATCGTTCATGAATTCGCGCATGTCGGCCGGCGCGAGAGAACGGAGCGCGTTGGCGTCAATGGTACTGGCGAGATCGATCCGAAAATCATTCGGCGCATCGAGCAATCGCCCCACTAACTCGCCGCTTTGATGCCGCACATGAATATCGCGCACCATTGTGCGCTCGCCATCCCAGGAAAATTCGGCATTCGCGCTCAGAAATGGAATTCCCTTGAAAGCGAACCGATCCAGCACGGCGTGGCCGATGGCCTGCCAGCGCGGTTGGCCTTCGCCCAATTTCGCCGTTCCCGAAACTTCGAAGTGCGGTGGCGCCAGAAAAGTTATATCGGAAACGAGGCGCGAGAGCCCGAAGCTTTCAAGTAGCGCGCGCAGATTCAGACTGCTGCGCGCCTGAAACTGAAGCTCATCCGCCGGTCGTCGCCAAATTGCGCTGGCGCTAAATCCGCCCAGGGCATCCCGCAATTCGCATTGCCCGAGGCTCAAGGTTTGATCGGCGAACTCGCCTGTCATCGTCAATTTTTGGGCCTGATAATTGCCGCGCTGCCAGGGTCCGGTCTGCAAGGTCCCTTCCACTCGTGCATTCTCCAGTTGCGCGACATCGCCACTGAATTTGATCTGCAAATGCGGGCGTTCGGAGAATTTGAACTGGTTCAGCTCGCTCACCAGTCGCTGCAAGATCACGAGTCGCGTCTGCCATTCCTCCGGGGTTACTTCCTTCGACGGTTTGTAATCGTTGCGCTTGATCAGCTGTCCGGTCGCCGAAATGCGAACGTCGCAAAAGATTCCGTCTGCCTGGCTTACATAAATTTGTTCCGGCGGAAAATAAATGTGGGCGTGCAAACTTTTGATTTGGGCATGCGGTGATTTCGGATCTGCTCCTTCGGGCAAGGGCAATGTGACCTGGGCATCCCGAATATCGATTGCATTCAAGAAGGGCTGGTGCTGCAGCAATGCTGCATAATTCACGTCTAACGAAATGCGACTGATCTCCGCGATGGTGTTCTCGTGATTTTTGTAATCGAAAATGCGAACATCCTTCGCGACCAGGCCGCGAAAGGGATCGAGGGTCAGCCGGCGGACAGAAGCTTCCACGCCGTGTTTGTGCAACTCCTCAACCACGATTCCGCGCCATTTTCGCCCGAATCCTTTCCTGGCCAGATACCAGCCGCCGCCGGCCATGGCTCCTAGTGCCAGAACAACCAGAAACCGCCCCGTGCTGACGAGAAAACGTCGCGCAAAAGTACGCGATCGATCCGTGGCGGAAGCGAAAGCTTCTTGTGGCGGTTCGAGAATGGCTGGCATGACGCGTTGAAGCGTTGAATGGTTGGAGGGTTGAAGGGATTGTCGATGTAACGCTTTAACTCTTCAACGCTTCAACGTGATTTCCATCTCCGATTTACCGGCAATCAACGCTACGCTCAATTTTGTCAGCACCATTTTCATCTCTGCCGGCTGGTATTTCATCCGGCGCAATTTCTGGCAACGCCACGTCGTCTGCATGATCACGGCGGTCATTTCCTCCACCTTTTTTCTCGTCGGCTACATCACTTATCACATCCACGTCGGCGAAAAATCCTCCGGCTTTCGCGGCTGGCTGGCGGCGATCTATTTTCCAATGCTGGCCAGCCATGTTTTGCTCGCCTTTGTCACCCTCCCGCTCGTCATTCTCACCCTGGTGCCGGTCTTCCAGCGTCGCTGGGACAAACATCGCCGGATCGCAAAATGGACCATGCCGATATGGCTTTACGTTTCTGTCACCGGCGTGCTCGTTTACCTAATGCTTTATCAATGGTTTCCGCCGGCCAGTCTTGCACAGCCCCGCTGAATGTTGTTTGCTCAGGACGCGGCCAGGCCGCTTCCAAAACCATGGTCACGATCGCAACCTTCAACGAGCAATCGAAAGCCAAACATCTGCGCGACCGGCTGGGACAAGCAGGGATCGGTGCCGACATTATCGGCGACAGCCATCTGCAACGAGTCGCTTTCATGGCAAAGCCGCGGGCCAACGTGAAAGTGAAGGTGCACGAAGATGATTTCGGGAAAGCGCACCAATTGATGCGGGAATGGGAAGTCTCCGATCCCGACGTCGGAGCGGCGCTGCGTTGCCCACAATGCGAATCTTCCAATATCGAATATCCGCAGATGACCCGGAAATTTCTCACCCCGGCGATCGCGAGCATTCTCTTTGCTCTTAAGATTTTTCCGAAAGGATTTTATTGTCACAATTGCCACTTTACCTGGACGAACGAGCCCGAAGGACAGATTTCGCGCCTCTGGCATATGATTTTCCCGGGGACCAACCCGTACCGAGAAGAGTAACTGCGGCAGGACGCGACCTGCATGGAATCGCGATGATCTGATGAGGCTGGCAATTGCGTTTGCATGAAGTGGCTCTTTGCATTGTTACTGGCGCTGGCAATTTTTGGCGGCGCCGCCTACTTCGGCTACAACGTTCTGTTCAAACAGGAGATTGCCGTCCAAAAGGAACAGCGCGGTGAAATTCCTTCGACTCCGGTGCCCGACCTGAGCCTGCCGGAATTTCAAGAGGCCGCGAAATTAAGGCAGGAAGGCAAACTGGTAGAGGCACGCAACGCCCTCTTCGCTTTCATTCAGAAATATCCCAATGGCCAGCACTTCGAGGAGGCGAAAGACCTGCTCGGCGCTATCAACATCGATATACTTTTCTCGCCCGTGCCCTCGCCCGAAAAACAGGAATACATCGTGAAAAAAGGGGACGTCATTACGCGAGTTGCGCAGAAGATGAAATCGACGCCGGAGCTAATCATGCGCACCAACAACATGAACGGCACCATGCTCCATATCGGAGAAAAATTGCTGATCTCGAATCCCGATTTTTCGATGCTCATTCAGACGAAACAGAAAATTATTGTACTGATCAACCACGGGCAGTTTTTCAAGCAATACCATGTCCAGGAATTGAAACTGCCGGCGAAGCAGCCCTCGCGTATCAACACTAAAGTGGCCGAGATTTTTGCCTGGAAAAACGGCAAACGCGTCGGGTTCGGCACCCGTGAATACCAAACCAGCACCCGCTGGATTCGTCTGGCCAACGCCGGCTACACCATCTATGCGATCCCGGACGCCTCCCATCCGAGTTCCGATCAGCCGCCCCCGCCACTTGGGCTTGGCATTTCCGCCGGCGATGCTGAAGAATTGAGCAGCCTTGTCAACGGCAAGACCCCTGTCACCATTACGGAGTAACATGAAGGAGCCGCAACCCCTCGACTTCGAAAAACCGATTGTGGAGCTGCAACGCCGTTTGCAAGAAATCCGGGAGCATTCCGACGAACATGCGCTCGATTTTGATGCCGAAGTTGAAGCAATGGAAGCGAAGATCGAAACGACGCGTCGCGAAATTTACGGCAACCTCAGTGCCTGGCAGCGGGTGCAGATCGCGCGACACACTCAGCGGCCGTTCGCGCTCGATTACGTCGAGCGTTGTTTCACGAATTGGAACGAGTTGCATGGCGACCGTTTGTTTGGCGATGACAAGGCCATGCCGTGCGGGATCGCGATGCTGGGCGAGCAACGCTGCATCCTGGTCACGAATCAGAAAGGGCGCAATACCAGGGAAAACGTGATGCGCAATTTCGGGTGTGCGCATCCGGAAGGTTATCGCAAGGCGTTGCGCCTGATGCAGCTCGCCGAAAAATTTAATCTGCCGGTGATTTCGCTCATCGATACGCCCGGCGCTTACCCCGGCATCGGCTCGGAAGAACGCCATATCGCCGAAGCGATCGCAGTCAATCTGCGTGAAATGATGAACCTGCGGGTGCCCATCCTTGCCGCCGTCATCGGCGAGGGCGGCTCGGGCGGCGCCCTTGGCATCGGTGTGGCCGATCACGTCATGATCTTGGAGAACGCCTACTATTCCGTCATCAGCCCCGAAGCCTGCTCCGCCATTTTGTGGAAGGATCGACGCCACGCCGCCGAAGCGGCCGAGGCACTTAAACTGACTGCGCACGATTTGATGAAACTCAACGTCGTCGATGAAATTGTGGCGGAGCCAGACGGCGGCGCTCACCGCGACCATGAGAAGGCGGCACAAATTCTGGGCGAGGCGTTGCGATCGAATCTTAAGCGCCTGCTCAAAACACCGATCGATCGGCTGCTAAAAAAGCGTTACGAGAAATTCCGTCGTCTCGGCAATTTTGCTGAACCGCCAAAGGGCAATGGCGCCACCGGCTGACCGAGCCGCTCGCTCGCTGCACAGAAGATGAAGGGCAGACTTGGCTTGGCGAAAATTTCGTTCCTGGGTCTTTCTGTCATTTCAGCGGCCGCAGCCACTCCGCCGCTTCGTTTTGACCGGGACACAGTGGGATTCGCGAACATGACCGTGTTCGAATACCAAAACGGCATCGCTCATCTGCGTCGCGGTGAGTCAGCGAAGCAAAAACGTTACACGCGGCGGTGTTTCGTGCTTTGCCGCACCACCATGCAATTTAAGAAATTCGCGCGCTTCGATCCGCACGCGCCGCCTTTGGACGATGGCGATCTCGCGAAACGAATTCGGCAGGTTACTTGCCGCGCCGCTTGGCGCGACCCCTTGCCCGATGAGCAACGCGTCGTGTTTCCGGGTTACGCAAACCTTCGTCAACTGAGTAAGGCGCGCGGTTTCGTCCTGCAGCGAAATATCGGGTACGGTTGGCCGACCTATTGGCGGCTGGGAAACGCCCGGACATTTTTCGAACCGGGCACCGGGTATCAGGAAAGAACGCACGAAAAACTTAGTGCCGTTCTGAATCGCGGCGATTTATTCGTTGGTTTTCTCACCACTCTGCCGCACCTGCGGATTAATCACGCCGTTCTTTTTTATGCAAGGGAAGCGGGCCCAACGGGGATTGATCGCTACCTTGTTTACGATCCAAATCATCCGGAAGGACCACGCCACCTCCGGTGGTCGCAACGCGAACGCTCGTTTGAATACGAGAAAGATTGGGACTTTGTCGGCGGGCGTGTTCGGGTTTATCAGATTTACGGCATGCCGTTGCAGTAAAAGGCTTCGGAGGGACGAGCTTCCGCTCGTCCCGGACGCGCAGAAGCGCGTCCCTCCGGTTCGCAATCGCGTTGCACTACGTGAATGCGCATAATCAAACGGCACCCGCTAATGCTAAGCGATGAGTAGCCGGCTTCGGCGGAATCGGCGGATAGAGGAAGCGCAACATCGGATCGACCCGCGCGCCCCAAGCCGCTTCGCTGTGATCCGCCCCTTCGATTTCGTGATACTCGAGATCGTCGTGCAAATTCCAGCCCCGCTCGACCAAGGCGGCGCATAAATTGCGTGCCCGCTCCCAACCGGGTTCGGCGGTGCCAGTATCGAGCCAGATCTTGAGCGGAAGCTTTCTATCAAGCGCCATCACTCCTCTCACGATTACCTCATCGTCCCACCAAACCGACGGCGACATTACCGCCAGGCGCGAGAAGACATTTGGAAACCAAAGCCCGAGCGTCATGACGAGGAGACCACCGAGCGATGTACCGCCAAGGCCAGTGAATTCCACTTCCGGCTTCGTCCGATACTTCGAATCGATGAATGGCCTTAATTCCTGGATCAAAAATTTCCCGTACTTTCGGGCCAGGCCGCGGCTGCGTTTTTTTCGTTTTGCTTTGCTATCGATAATGCAACGCGTCGGGGCGTATTCGTGAATGCGATCCGGGCCGGTATTCGCAATCGCCACGATAATGATCGGCTCAATTAATTTGCGGCGAATCAATCGTTGCGCGGTTTCATCCACACCCCATTCCACGCCGGCGAACGCAGTCGCGGCATCGAAAACATTCTGCCCATCCTGCAAATAGAGCACTGGATAACGACGCCGTAGGAAACGGCGATATCCTGGCGGTAAGTAAACCAGAATATCGCGCCGGTTCCCGAGGGTGCGCGAAGGGAATTGCCGGTGGCGCTGAATATTCCCAGTGAGGGTGTGATGCGGCATCTTTGTGGCACAGGCATCTTGCCCGTTGATAAAGACTCGCGCAACGACTGGGACCGGCGCACCTGTGCGGTAGGCTAAAGTCCTTTTAACCGAACAGAATCCGGTCTATAAAAGCCGACCCGGTTTATGGAGGAACGTTACATCAAGTGGTGGACGCCATATTTGAGCCGCGAGTTTGAGATGCTGGTCTTCGGGAATGGCGGCGGTCTGCCTCTGATTATTTTTCCAACATCGTTTGGCAGTTATTACCAAAACAAGGATTTCGGCCTGATCGATTCCGTCGCCTGGTTCATTGATAACAACCGCGTCACCATTTATTGCCCCGACTCAATTGATCTCGACAGCTTCTACAACAAATCCATTCATCCCGCCGATCGCATTCGCACTCACATCGCTTATGAAAGTGTGATTGTGCGCGACGTCTTCGACTTTGCCCGGCGCGAAGGCAGCACTCATCGTGTTGGTGTTTGTGGTGCGAGTCTCGGCGCCTATCACGCGGCCAATATTGCTTTCAAACACGCCGATGCCGTCAGTCATCTAATCAGCCTGAGCGGCGCATTCGAGATCAGCGATTTCTTCGACGGCTATCACGACGACAACATTTATTTCAACAGCCCTTACGAATATCTGCCGACCATGCCTGACCCGTGGAAATACAACCACATGAACATCATTATCGGCACTGGCGAATGGGATAATACTCGCCACGAATCGATGCGGCTCTCTGGCATCTTGAATTCAAAAGGAATCCGCAATTGGCTGGATGACCGGAAATGGTGCGGGCACGAGTGGAAGTACTGGTGCGACATGCTGCCATATTATTTGTCGACGTTTTGACGGTCACTTTATGAAAAAAATCGGAATCTTATTTGGCCAAGAAAACTCCTTTCCCTGGGCGTTCATCGATCGCGTTAATCAAAAGACCGGCGGCAAAGATATCGTCGCAGAAGCGGTCCGGATCGACAAAGTGATTCAAGGCGAGCCATGCGGCTACGACGTGATTATCGATCGCATTTCGCAGGATGTGCCGTTCTATCGCGCCTTTCTGAAAAATGCCGCCCTCACCGGAACCGCCGTAGTCAACAATCCGTTTTGGTGGAGCGCGGACGAGAAATTTTTTAATAACGCGCTGGCTACAAAAATCGGGGTCGCCGTTCCGCGCACCGTGCTGCTGCCTTCACACGAAGTGCCGATCGACACCAATGCGAACTCGTTCCGCAATTTGGCCTATCCGCTCGATTGGGAGGCGATTTTCAACTACGTCGGCTGGCCGGCATTTTTCAAACCATTCGCCGGTGGAGGTTGGAAAAATGTTTATCGCCTGCATAACCCAGAGGAATTTTATCGCGCATACAGCGAAACCGGACAGCTCGTCATGATGCTGCAGGAAGAAGTGAAATTCGACATGTACTTTCGCTGCTATTCAATCGATCAGCGCAACGTGCGGATCATGCCCTACGATCCGCGGCATCCTTATCATTTGCGATATCAAACCGAGTGGCGAACCCCAAAGGAAGTATTGCAGAATGTCGAGCGCGGTGTCCTGCAGTTGAATCAATACCTCGGCTATGACCTGAATACCGTCGAGTTCGCCATCCGCGATGGCGTTCCGGTCGCGATCGATTTTTGTAATCCCGCACCGGACGCTGAAGTGACGTCGGTTGGTCAGGCGAATTTTGAATGGGTGGTCGAGGCCGTATCAGAGATGGCGATTCGCAAAGCGCGCGAGCATCAACCCGGTCGAGATAATCTGAGCTGGGGAAAATTTGTCCAAGCCGGGGCCACGCGGCGCGCCCTTGGCGATTTGAAGTAAGCCGGGAGGCGCGGCCGGCGACCGCGGCTACAAAATCGCTGGAGGGACGCGCGCTGTCGCGTCCCAAACATAAATGGGGACACGACATCGCACCTCTGAAGCGCATCGAATCGAGATGGGAAAGGGGATCCCGCGGAAGTTACCTTAAGGATTACGCGACGGGATCCCTCGACTTCCGCTCGGGATGACGTTAGCGCTGGCATTTTGGGCACCATGCGGTGGTCCGCCCGCCAATTGTCGCGCGACGCAAGACCGTTTTGTGTCGTGGACATATCCCGCCCGCGCGCCAGCGTTCATGAATTAACCAGGTCCGCGGCAACGTGGAATCATCTGGCCCAATAATGCGCAGCGATTCACGCGCGACGAACCGGGTTGCGCGAAAAAGCTCATTGCGCTCTCCAGCGCCTAATCTGCCCGCGCGTTTCGAGGGCAAGATTCTTGCGCGCCACAAGATTTCATCGGCCATCCAGTTGCCGATCCCGGAAAATCCCGATTGCATCAGGACGACAGCTTTAATTGGCGCCTTGGGGTGGCGATCGAGAAATCGATCGAGAAACTCGCGATTGAATTTAGCGGACACAATCTCCGGCACACCGTTGTCCCACCATGTCGGTGCCGTTTTACCGTGATGAAATTGCACCCGGCCAAATTGGCGTGCATCGGTGAAGACGAGCGCGCGTTCACGCTGATACAAAACAAGATGATCATGCTTTTGCGGTCGAAAATCGGGGGACGCGGCTTGCATTTTCCCGCTCATGCCGAGATGCAGGCCGAGCCAATTCTCGTTAGAAAATCGGAAGAGCATCCGCTTGCCGCGCGCTTCCGAAGTCAACAAATGCGCTCCGGCGAGTTCTTCGGGCAAGGCGCGCGTGTTTGTTCCGCGAAAAATTCGCTTACCCGAATGCAGCGCGATTTTGATCACACGATGCCCGATCCCGGCATTCCACTGCCGCCGAAAATATTCCACCTCCGCCAATTCCGGCATGGCGCGGAACATAGACATTCCTGTCTGTGCGCCAAACGGTCATTCCAGCCTGTTTTCCCGAAGACACAACGGGCTACAAGCACGTTGGGCACACAGGCTGAAAGCCTATGTTCCGACAGACAGCGCAAGCGCAATGTGCTGGCATGAAAACCGTCATCCCGAGTCCGGCAGCTGCCGGATCGAGGGATCCCGCTGCGTAATCTTTAAGGCAACTTCTACGGGATCCCTCGGTCCGAGCCGCACTGGCGGTTTTGCTCGGGATGACACGCAATTTTGTTCGGATTCGATGCGACGGTTTTGCTCGCCTCTTCCCTCGTAGGGCTTTGCCCTGTAGAAGGGACATTGCTAAATTCATCCTCAATATGGAAAAGGTCATCATTGTCGGGAGCGGCTGCGCCGGTTTGACCGCAGCGATTTATGCCGCCCGCGCCAACCTGAGTCCGCTCGTGCTCGAAGGCGCCCAGCCCGGTGGACAACTTTCCACCACCACCATGGTCGAGAATTTTCCCGGATTCACTGACGGCATCGACGGCCCGCAGTTGATCATGAACATGCACGCGCAGGCGGAAAAATTCGGCGCCCGTTTTTCTTATGCCGAAGCGACCGGCTTCGAGCCGCTGAATTCGCACATTCGTCTGCAAGTTGACGACAAGGAATGGCTAGCGACCGAATCACTCATCATCGCAAGCGGTGCCTCAGCGCGCTGGCTCGGGCTGGAGAACGAGGAGAAACTCATCGGCCATGGGCTGACGTCGTGCGCGACCTGTGATGGCGCGTTTTATCGCAACGTGCCGGTGGCGGTGGTGGGCGGCGGCGATTCTGCGGCTGAGGAGGCGCTTTTTCTCACCCGGTTCGCATCCCGAATTTATCTCATTCATCGACGCGACAAACTCCGCGCCTCCAAAATCATGGCCGATCGCGTGCTGGCGCACCCAAAGATCGAGCCGATCTGGAATACAGTGATCACACGTTACATTCCGGACGAAAAAGGGGAGATGCGCGCAGTTGATTTGCGTAATGTCGTCACCCACGAAGAACGGGAATTGCCGGTGGCGTGCGTCTTTGTCGCCATCGGCCACGAGCCAAACGCGAAACCGTACAGCGGCAAGCTGGAGATGGACAAGGATGGTTACCTCATCACCAAACGACTGGTCGAAAGCAAACACCCGGGCATCTTCATCGCCGGTGATGTAGCCGACCGCGTCTACAAACAAGCGGTCACCGCCGCTGGAGCCGGCTGCGCTGCGGCCATGGAAGCAGAGCGATATTTAAGCTCGCTAGAGAAGCATTAGCCGATTTCCGATTGTCGAATGGCGATTGCCAATGGAGAATCGTTGAAGCTTTGCGACCTGACGCAGTTCTATTCGCCATTGAGCGGCGGAGTGAAACGCTATGTACATGAAAAGATCGCGTACATTCAAGGCGCGACCACGGACGAACATGTACTCGTCGTTCCAGGACCGAAAACGGAATGCGTCACGAGCGAACGCTCGCGAATCTATTTCATTCATTCCCCGCTCATTTCGAGAACATCGCATTACCGCGCCCTGATTAACCTGCGGGCGATCGAGCAAATTCTGGAACGTGAACGGCCGGACTTGATCGAGTCGGGTGACCCATACCAGGTGGCGTGGAAAGCGATTGCCAGCGGCGAAGCGCTGCGCATTCCGGTGGTCGGATTTTATCACTCGCATTTCCCGGAAGCGTACGTCCGCAGCGCCGCGAAATTTCTTGGCCAGACCGCGGGCGAGGCGATGATGGATTTCACCCGCCGTTATGTGCGCAATCTCTACAATTCATTCCAGGCCACCCTGGTTCCATCCGCTCGTCTCGGAGCCGTCCTGACAGAGTGGGGAGTGGAAAACGTCCGCGCGGTGAACCTCGGCGTGAATACCACAGTCTTTTCGCCCTCGCCCGATGACACCGCGGCAACGCGTGCGGAATTGGAACTGCCTGCATCACGCCGGCTCTTGCTCTACGTCGGCCGGCTGGCGAAGGAAAAAAATACCGGTTTGCTTTTCCGAGCCTTTGCCAAGTTGGACGGGAACGCCTCCCGAGATTTTCATCTCCTCGTCATTGGCGACGGACCAGAGCGTGGCGATCTCGCCGAGCTGCAAGCGCGCTGCCCAAATGTCACCTGGATGCGGTATTGCACCGACTCAGCTGATCTTGCCCGCTATTATCGCGCGGCCGATTTGTTTGTACATCCGGGGACGCAGGAAACTTTTGGCCTTGTCGCGTTGGAAAGTCAGGCCTGCGGGACTCCGGTGGTTGGCATTCGCGGCAGCTACATGGATAGGATTATTCTGCACGATCAGGAATCGTGGGCAGAGGAGGAGACGCCCGAATCCCTGGCTCGCACCATCGAAACCGCCTGCTCGCGCAACCTGCCACGACTGGGGGCGCGCGCCTCGCGGCTGGCTGAGGAACGCCTTTCCTGGCCCCGGGTGTTCGAACGTTTATTTTACATTTATCGCGAAGTTTGCTTTAACTATAGGAAACAACGCTGAATGGACGACGCGTCGCAGTACTCAATTCGCAGTTATCAAGCGAGTGATCGCGGCGCTGTCCGTAAACTTTGCTGCGAGACCGGCTTTCTCGGCGATCCGATTGATCCGGTGTTTCAAGATCGCGAATTGTTCGCCGATTTTCTAACCACGTATTATACAGATCACGAACCGGAATCTTCCTTCGTCCTGGAAATTGACGGAGAGATTCGTGGTTATCTGCTGGGCTCGCGCAAACCACTACAGCACCAGGTCTACGCTTTTGCGCATACCGTATTGTTATTTTTTCGAGCGCTCCGCCGCTATCGCGGTTACAACGTGCGCTCGCGCAAATTCGTTCGCTGGGTCATCGGCCATGGCTGGCACGAAGTCCCGGCCGCGCCCAGATCGGTTCCGCATTTTCACATCAACCTGCTGCCGGACGCGCGAAAAATTTCCACCACCCGAGCGCTTATGAGCTCGTACCTGAATTACCTTTATCGATTCGGCGAGCGCCGTGTTTATGGCCAGATCGTGACCTTTGAAAGCCGCCGGGGCGAAAAGTTGTTCGAGCGCTACGGCTTCAAAGTATTGAATCGCGCGGAGATCACGAAATGGAAAGCGTTCTATCCGAAGTCGGTCTATCTCAGCACTGTGATCAAGACCCTCGAAACGGCCGGGCCACTTTCCGCTTACTCGCCGGCAAACGTAAAGCGCTTGATCAACTTTCGCGCTCGCCGCGAATGAATTGCTCGACGCAGCGATGCGCCTCGTCGTCGGTCATTTGTACCGGCGGACGTTTTGCAAAATAGGCGGAGGGCGAGTGCAGTGCGCCACCGATGCCGCGATCGAGCGCAAGTTTGCAACAACGGATGGCATCGATCGCTACGCCGGCAGAGTTTGGCGAATCTTCGACGGAAAGTTTCACATCGATTTCCATCGGCACGTCGCCGAAGAGTCGGCCTTCCACGCGGATAAAAGCAATCTTGTTATCGAGTTGCCAGGGCACGTAATCGCTCGGGCCAATATGGATATTTTCGTCGGCCAGGCGTTCTCCCATAACTGATTGCACGGCTTCGGTCTTCGACGTTTTCTTCGAAGTCAGTCGCGTTCGATTAAGCATGTTTAAGAAATCGGTGTTACCGCCAGTGTTCAGTTGATAGGTCCTGACCACTTTGACACCGCGCCTGCGGAAGAGATCGACAATGGTGCGATGAAGCACAGTTGCGCCCATCTGGGCTTTGATGTCGTCTCCGACGACAGGTAAATTTTTGTCGGCAAAACGCTTTGCCCAAACGGGATCGCTGGCGATGAAGACGGGAATGTTGTTAACAAAACCGAGACCGGCTTCCAGCGCGCAACTGGCGTAGAAACGCGTCGCCTGTTCCGACCCAACCGGAAGATAATTGACCAGCATCTCGGCCGCAGAATCACGCAGTTCTTCGATGATCTGCTCACGGGTGGATTCTTTCTCCAGGGGCAGGAAAGTACGCAGTGGGTCCTGGTCGCGCATGTGCTCGGCGAAGCTGTCGAAAACACAGCCCATTTTCACGATTGCGCCGCTGCGGTGGATTTTATCGCAAAAAATCTTCGTGCAGTTCGGCGGGGAAAAAATAGCC
>QHRA01000084.1 GCA_003221295.1 Verrucomicrobiota bacterium
CACCCTGAAAAATATCAGCCCTACGAGTTGTTAGCCCAATTGCACGATGATGAAGCGCGCGCGCTGCTTCGGGACAATCAAACCGACCCGGCGAACGCGGAATTCAAGAAGGCGGCACAGAACTATGAACGAAGCCTGCTTATTAATCCAAATCACGCAGCCACATATTTACGGCTCGCGGAATTATTGCTGGCGCCGCTGAAACAGAGCGAGCGCGCCGTTTCGATTTTGACAGAAGGGCGCCGGCGTTATCCCGATGCTCCCGAATTCGCCTACTATCTCGCGATTGCCCTGCGCGAGTCGAAAAAGGCGAAAGAGGCGGTGGTCATGTTCGAAGAAGCGCTCAACGAAGCGCAGAATGCGCAGGCTGATCTTCTGAAACCACGTTTTTACGTTGAATATGGCGCCGCGGCGGAAGAGGCCAGTCTCTATGATAAAGCGGCGGAACTTTTCCACAAAGCCATCGCGATGGATCCCGCCAATGCGGCCGAGCCCTATAATTACCTTGGCTACATGTGGGCCGAACAGAACAGTCACCTCGACGAAGCAGAAGACGCAATCAAGCGCGCGCTTCAACTCGACCCCGACAACGGCGCTTACCTCGATAGCATGGCCTGGGTGCAATACCGTCAGGGAAAATACGATCAAGCCCTGGAAAATTTAAAGCGCGCCGTTGAAAATTTGCCGCGCGAAGACGCCGTCGTTTTCGAACACCTTGGCGACGTCTATTCGAAGCTGAACCGTGTCTCCCAAGCACTCGAATCCTGGCAGAAGGCAAAAACACTCGACCCATCGAATAAAAATCTCGCGGCAAAAATCGACGCCCAAAAAACCCGTGTCAGCAAAACCAATCCAACTGGAGCGAAACCATGAGTGACTCTGGCGGCACGCGTTACCCGGCAGAATGGCAACGCAAGGCCATCTGGGCTGCGGTCAGCGCGCTCGCCATTAGCTTCCTCATTTTCGTATTCGTGGCAGCGGTCTGGATCATGGCGAACGTGATCAGCTTTCTGCAGCCGATTTTAATTCCGGTCGCGATCGCGGCCATTCTTGCTTATTTGCTTGACCCGGTTGTCACGCGAATGGCCGCCAACGGTCTTGGTCGCACGAAATCGATCATGCTGCTTTTTGCTATTGCCGGGCTCGCGCTTGTCGCCATCGGCACCTGGCTGGTACCGGCAATTGGAATGCAGAGCTCGAACTTGGTGAAGGAATTACCCCAATACACCGTCAAGGCGCGCGATAAAATTGTCGATGTAATTTATCGCTACGAACGGACTTTTGG
The DNA here is from genome assembly GCA_003221295.1 of Verrucomicrobiota bacterium. Lineage (GTDB taxonomy): Bacteria > Verrucomicrobiota > Verrucomicrobiia > Chthoniobacterales > UBA10450 > AV69. The sequence goes on from QHRA01000084.1 coordinate 1,286, forward strand.
CAGCACTGACAAAACGCGAGCGAAAGCCACCAGTGGGATCGTAAATTGGTTGCTCGGCTCAACTCCGGCTCCGACACCGAAACCGAGCCCGAAGCCTACTGCAACCGCTGCGCCGGAGGAGGCTCTTCCGATTCCTTCATCATCGGCCACCCCGCCATTGGAAGAAATCGCCCCCGCTCCCTCTAAATTGACCGATGCGGAGCGCGGCCGTCTTCAGGAGTTAGTGGAAAAACAGCTGCCCAACCTTGAAAAACAACTACCCAACCTCAGCGAGAAGATCTGGGCGATCATTAAGAAAAGCATTGGCGGATTTCTCGGCGTCACCGGTTTTCTTTTGAGTCTGATCCTGGTCCCGATTTATTTGTTCTTCCTTCTTAAACAACGGCCCGCCATTCAGCGTCGCTGGAAAGAATACCTGCCGCTTCGTAATTCACCGCTCAAAAACGAAGTCGCCGACGTTCTCCTGCAGATCAACAGCTACATCATCGCCTATTTTCGTGGGCAACTCCTCGTCTGCCTCGTCGATGGCATTTTGATTGGCACGACTCTCTCGTTCCTTCCGCCGCCAGGATTAAATTTTGCCGTCCTCATCGGTTGCCTTGTTGCCGTTCTCACCATGGTTCCGTACATCGGGATCATCGTTTGCTGGATTCCAGCCGCTTTGATCGCCGTCGCGCAATGGGGCGACTTCACTCACCCATTGCTTGTCACGTTAATCTTCATCGTCGTGCAAAATCTCGAGGGCTTATTTTACGCGCCGCGCATTGTTGGCAATTCGGTCGGGCTTCACCCGATGACCGTGATTGTTTCGATTTTCGTCTGGGGTTTGCTCATTGGGGGTTTGCTCGGTCCAATTTTGGCCGTGCCCTTGACGGCGACGATCAAAGTATTGCTCGCACGTTATGTTTGGGGTGAGCGTCTGCGCGAGGAAGCGATTGAAGCGATCGAGGAGGTCCCGGTCGTGGCAGAAGAGGAAGCCGCGGTCGAAACGGCGCGCGCTTGAACGGCAATCTTGGTTAAAGGGAACCGCGCGTTGTCGTAGAACCACAATGACAGATCCGGTAATTCACCAGCTTCGGCGACAGACAAACAAAACTGCTTCGGTGGGTCAGACCCGTTCTGTCCGCGGCGGTCTAATCGTTCTGGCGGTCATTGCCGGATTCGCACTCGGACTGCTTGTTTTCACCATTGGTCCAAAACTCGTTAATTCCTGGCGAGAATCGCGCTGGCTTCGACAGGCCGAAGCGAATCTGAAACAGGGAAATTTTAATGGCGCGAATGATGCCGCACAACAGGCGTTACAGATCAATCATGATTCTTTGCCGGCCTATCAAATTCTGGCCGAAGCAACCGAGAAACAAAATCGCGCTGAAACCGTAGTCTGGCGCGCGGAAATCGCGCGCTTGCGGCCGCGCGAAATTGATAGCCAGCTCAACCTCGCCTCGGCCGCTTTGCGCTTCGGTCAGCTCGATGCAGCCCGCAAAGCGCTCGAGAGCGTGCCGAAGGAGAATCGCGAAAGCGCGCCTTACCATGTCGTTGCCGGATGGCTGGCGCGCGCGCAGGGCGATGAAGCAGGCCAAGAGCGCCATTTCGCCGCAGCTTTGGCAAAGGAACCGGACAACGAAACCTATCAATACAACCTCGCCGCGGTTCGGATCAAATCGCCCGATCCGCAGAAAAACGCGTGGGCACGCGCAACCCTCGAGCACCTGATCAAAAGCGCTCCTTTTCGCGCCGGTTCCCTTCGCGCTTTGCTAAATGATGCGATCCAGCACAGCAACCTCGAGGCAGCCGATCGCTTCGCGCAAGAACTACAATTGAGCCCACAGGTCACTTTTTCCGACGACCTGCTTTGCTTGGATTTTTACAAAAAACTCGATCAAAAAAAACTGGCGACATTGCTGGAGAAGATGAAACCCCTGGCGACGCGACAACTCGACGATCTCGCGGCGTTGATGGCATGGATGAATGGCAATGGCATGAGCGCCGAACTCCTGCGATGGATGGAGAAGTTGCCACCCGAAAAAACCGCTAATCCTCCGCCAGCAATAGAAGTTGCCGCTGCTTTTACTGCACAAAAAAATTGGTCGCGCCTTCGCCGTTGGACGAAGGGCGGTAACTGGGGCGACTCTGAATATTTACGGCTCGCCTATCAGGCATATGCGAAACAGCAGTCTCGACCGGAAGGCACCGATGCGGAATCTGCCTCTCTCTGGCACGATGCCGAGCGCGCCTGCGAAGAGTATCCCGAGCGTGAAATTCGACTGGCTCGTCTCGCTTCGAAATGGAATCTACCGAACCAAGCGGAGCAACTCTGGTTGCGCGTCGCCCATAATCCATTGAGTCGTCGTGAAGCGCTCGATGCCTTGTTTGGGATTTATCGCGCCAGCAATGATCTCCCTAATCTCTACCTCACCGCCATGCGTCTGCATGAAACTTCTCCGGAAGAACCGCTGATTGCAGCGGAATATGCCCGTCTGTCCATGATCCTCGATCGCAACCCCAGCGAAGGTCAGCGCGTTGCCAAAGAGGCCTTCGATCAAGCGCCGACCGAGCCACCCTGCGTGGTTGCCCAGGCGCTTTCTTTAAATTCGCAAGGCCGAACCTCTGATGGAATCGCGGTCTTGCAAAAACTCGCGCCGGAGAAACTGCACGACGCCCGTGTCGCCCTCTACCTCGCAGTACTCTTGCTTGATGACGGCAAAGCCGATGCCGCTCATGAATTCATTGACGCCGCCAATTCCGGCTTCGTTTTCCCCGAAGAGAAGAAACTTTTGCAGGAAGCGTTGCAGAAACAGTCTAGTTCCACGTCTTCAACGCCGACACCTTCGCCGACGATCTCACCCTCGCCCGCCAATTCTTCACCGCGTTAATCGAATCGCACCGGTTCGTGTTGTTGGCTGCTCGTACTTTCTGAGGAACTTTTACGCTGCCGCAGTGTTTCCAGTTTGTATAGCTTAGGGATCAAAGGGAAACGCCGGGAGCGTGACGCTTCCGGCGTTTATTTTACGGCGCGAGTAATTTCCACCGCTCGACTTCGCTTGCCGTCGTCGTCGGACGAGCACATCGCATCGCAAAAATTGAGCTGAAACAAACTTCGCGAAATGGCAGGCGTATTTTATCGGCTAATCTTTGCTTGGTCTCTGGCGGCAATTTTGCATAAAGCAAACTTAGGTGTGGGTCGATGAGGTAACCGTCCCCCGCCCCGCTCGCTTTCCAGATCGCGTCGCCTAGCTGTTGCAATGTACTGTTTGTTGCGAATTGGACGAAAAGCGTCTTCGTAAATTGTTCGCCGAATCGAATACTATGAATCGTTAGTTCGATTTTAACCGGTGGAAGTTTGCACAAGACGTCGAGCGGAGGCCGCGAACTTTCCGGTGCGACAAAAATCGTTACGTGCGGTTCGAACAATGGAGCGCCAAATCGCCTCGCCAGCATCCTAATTTCGCGCGACAACACTGCGCGCGCCGCCGTTTCCGGCAGCAACCAATAAGCAACTGCTTGTGCCTTCCTTGCCATTTGATCTGGCGCCACCTTCCCAGTCATCCCGAGCGAAGTCGAGGGATCCCGCGGAGGTTACCTTAGAAGCTTCCCCACGGGATCCGTCGGCTTACACTGGGGGTGACAAAAACGACCACCCCATTATCCTCTTCCTTATGCCCACAAATGTCCTCGGCACCGAGCTGCAATCTTGCTGCCGCGATCCACTCACGGGCTTCTATCGCGACGGCTACTGTCGCACCGGGCCCGGCGACGTTGGGTTGCACACCGTTTGCGCGCAGGTGACTCGCGACTTTCTCGATTTTTCGGTGCTGCAGGGAAACGACCTGGTCACACCGCACCCAGAGTGGGAATTTCCCGGGCTTGAGCCGGGTGACAAATGGTGCATCTGCGTGACGCGTTGGAAAGAAGCATTGGACCGCGGCGTCGCCTGCCCGGTTGATCTCGAGGCAACTCACGCCTCCGCGCTAGAGTTTGTCACCCTCGAAGAATTACAAGCCCACGCGTTGAAATAATCGCGTTCACCGGCACCGTTAGCGCGTTTTGAAATTACCCTTCAGCCTCTTTCTCGCGCTGCGTTATCTAAAACCGAAGCGCACATTTCTTTCCATTATCACGCTGATTTCGGTGCTGGGCGTTATGCTCGGTGTCACCGTCCTCATCCTCGTGATCTCGGTGATGACGGGATTTGACCGCGAACTGCGTCAGAAGGTGATCGATTTCGACGCTCACATCCTGGTTACCAGCGAAACCACCCTAAATAACTGGCGGGAGCTGACAGAGAGAATTCGAGCAATACCCCGCGTTGTTGCGACTGCGCCTTACGTTCAAGGGCCGGTGATTGTCGAACACGACGAGCAGCGGCTCGCCCCTTTAATCCGGGGTATTGATCCGGAGCAGGAAGAAAAAGTCGTTTCCCTGCAAAAATTCGTAAGGTGGGGAACGCTCGATCTCACCGGCGATACCACCGTACTCGGGGTCGAGCTGGCGCGACAATTAAATGTGCGCGTCGGCGACAAGGTGACAGTCTACTCGCCGGGCAACCTCTCAATCGTCCTCGATCGCATAAAGAAACTCGAGAACGCCACGGGCGAGGAAGAAAAAAAAGCGATCGAAGAATTGCGCGAAGTCGTGCTGCCAAAGGATCTGACAGTGACCGGAATCTTCGAGACCGGCCATTATGTGCACGATTCGCAATATCTGCTAGTGCCGCTTTTCATCGGGCAGGAGCTTTACGGGTTAGGCGACGCCCTTCATGGAATCACGGTTAAAACCGAAGACCCTTATGATGTCGATGAAGTGAAAGCGCAGATCGAAAAATTCCTCGAAGTCCCCCAGTCCGCGCGGACCTGGATCGATATGAACCACCAGATTTTCGAGGCAATCCGGCTCGAGCGTAATGTGATGTTCTTTCTCCTCTTCTTCATCGTCGTCGTCGCCGCCTTCGGTATCATGAGCACGCTGATCACGGTGACGGTGCAGAAACGGCGCGAAATCGGAATTATGAAGGCACTTGGCGCGAACATTGCGCAAATCGTCTGGGTTTTTCTGGGACAAGGAATGGTCGTTGGATTTTTCGGGACCCTAACGGGACTTGGACTCGGGATGGCTCTGATCCGTTATCGCAACGAATTTAGTCAATGGCTGGCCAACACTCTTCACATCGAAATCTTTCCGCGCGAAGTTTATCAATTTTCATCGATTCCGGCGGAAGTGATTCCGCGTGACGTAACCCTGATTTGTCTGAGCGCGTTTTTGATTTGCTCAATCGCTGCGCTCATTCCGGCATACTTTGCCGCGCGCCTAGATCCGGTTAAGGCGTTGCGCTTTGAATAACACCGTCATCCCGAGCGAAGCCGGGGGATCCCGTCGCGATGCCTTTAAGGTTTCATTTCGGGATCCCTCGACTTCGCTCGGGATGACCAATATTTATGAAAGAAAGGCGACGTCCTTTCGGAACGTCGCCCCTCCCCTCGCTGCGATATACGCCGTTATTTCCCCTTGGCTTCGTGCAATTCTTTCATTGCGTTGTGCAGGTCTTCATGTGCCTTGATGATGGTATCGAGCTTGGTCTGCTGCTCCGGCGTAAGCAACGGACGAATCTGCGTGATCGAAGCATCGATCACCACCTTGGCCTTCGTCATCGCCTCCTGATGGATCGCCTGTAGCTGCGGTTTCGCCTGATCGACGATCGGCTGCACCTTCGCTTTTTGCGCATCCGTCAGGTTAAGAGTTGAACTCATTTCCTCGAGTGGATTCAAATGCCAGCCTCCGTGCGGGCCGCCCGGAGGTTGCGCCTGCGCCAAGCTAAAAGCGCCGAGCGCGATTGCTGCAATTACTGTCAATGTTTGTTTCATGTTTTTGTAAGTTTGCGGCGCATGATTGCGCCTTTGCTGACTATTGACCGCGGACCCCACGCTGCGGTTACATATTTCTTGTCATCCCGAGCGTAGTCGAGGGATCCCGCCATGAGACCTTAAAGTCTTCGCCACGGGATCCGTCGGCTTTCGCTCGGGATGAGAAATTTTTGTAACCGGAACGGCTTGATTCCGGTCACGTTCTTTGGTGTGGATACCTTTCTCTACGCATGGATGACGATGAGCACGCTCGCGCATTGGTCGATCGCGCGCGCGGCGGTGACGACGACGCTGCCCGCGAACTCATCCGCCAATTGTATCCATTGGTGGCGAAGATTGTGCGCGGCTATCGGCCACGCCGCACTGCCGAAGAGGATTTAGCGCAAATGATTTTCGTAAAGGTTTTCCAAAACCTGGCGCAATATTCGGGCAAGGTACCGATCTCGCATTGGGTTTCGCGCATTGCGGTAAACACCTGCCGCAATCAGTTGATGGCGGAAAAAGCGCGCCCGGAACTGCGTCATGCCGATCTGAGCGAAGAGCAGGCTGCGATGCTGGAAAATCTTGCCTCAGAGCACGCCCTCTCCCCCGATCGCAAACTCGCCGCGCGCGATCTGGTCGAAAAGTTGCTCGCCATGTTAAAACCAGTGGAGCGGCTGGTTATCGATATGCTTTATCTCCAAGAACGCAGCGTAGCCGAAGTGCAAAAACTCACCGGTTGGACCGCTGCCACCATTAAAGTAAGAGCCTTTCGCGCGCGCCAGAAGTTGCGCAAACAAATTGGAGGCTTGCTGTGAAAAATCGAAACGAAATCTTGGATCGTTTGTTTCGCGCGGCCGCAGGTCCCGCGCCGCCTGCGGAAATGCCGTTCGGTTTCGACACTTGCGTTCTTGCACTGGCTCATGAGCCTTTCCCGAACGGCTCGGTCGTCATCGCGCGTTTCGCCCAGCGCGCCGCAATGATCGCGCTGGCAATCATCACCCTGGCTTCAGTGGGAGTTTATCGCGCCTCAACTTCCAACAGCGATTTGCCCACAGAATATGCGATGGTAGACAACGCCATCCAAAGCAATCTCGGCGAATGAACAAGTCTTTGCGCTGGAAATTAATCCTCGCTTTTGTGTTGGTGTTTCTCGCCGGTGTTGCCTGTGGATTTTTCGGCACCGTCCACGCGCACTATTTTTTCACGCGAATGGATTCGGAGTCCATGGCGCAACACATGAAGCAGCGTTTGCGCGCGGAATTGAAGCTCACGCCACAGCAGATGCAGCAAATTTCACCTATTATCGATCGCGCCGCTTCTCAGTTGAAAACGAAACGCGAACAAACCATGCGTGATGTTCACGAGATTTTTGAACAAACGCATCGCGACATGCAGCCATTTCTCACCCCGGAACAGCGCACCAGACTCGAGCACCTGGAGAAGCGGCATCGCCACCTCTTGCACCGGCATGGTTTGATGGCACCCGGCCCACCACCGCCACCGCCAGACGATTAAATTTGGAACGCAGGATCAACCGCCAAGCGGGCGAAATAACCCCAAAAATCTGTCTCGGATCTTCTCGCGCTCTTTAGCGTGTTTGGCAGAAAAACTAATGTAACCTATTCTTCCCCGCCGAAATAATCGATTTCTGTCCCTTTCACGATCACTTCGGCGCTACCTTCTTTCATTACTGCAAACTTTCCGCTGTCGGGGTAGTAACAGGAATCCCCCCGCGGATTATCCGCGATGACGTAGTAAACAAAATCTTCTTCGCCAGCGTTGGCGAGCTGGTGCGCTTCGCCCGGCCCAAAGAAAAATGCGTCGCCCGCGGTCACAATTGTCGATCCATCTTTATCGCGAATACTCCCCTGCCCGGATACCACCAGATAAAGCTCCGACTCCGCTGAGTGCGAATGATAAGGACAAAGCGTTTTCCCTTTTGGAATCCGCACTAGGGCCAGATCAAACGGATGCCGCTTCTGCAAATCGAGAGACTCCGG
>QHRA01000152.1 GCA_003221295.1 Verrucomicrobiota bacterium
AAGTGGACGACCAGCCGCCGGTAGAAGAAGGCGAACTGACCTGGCGGGTGGCGAAAATTCTCGCGCCGAAATTGCGCGCCCTCGGCGCCGAAGTCTCTTTCGCCCGGCGGCACGATCATCCTACAACACCGTTGCGTCCGGATGATTTTCGGGAAATCGCCAGCGAGGTCCTCGCTAAAACCGGCGTGAACGAGCCACGGCAAAACTACGACGCGGATGATGTGGACAAGGAGAAATCAATTCGCTGGCAAAGCGAGCTGCTCTTTTATCGGCAAAGCGAAATTCGTTACCGGGCGAAAAAGGTGAACATGAAATTACAGCCTGATCTGGTGCTTTGCCTGCATTTCAATGCCGAAGGTTGGGGCGATCCGAAAAATCCGACGCTGATCGATCGCAATCATTTTCACGTGCTGGTAAACGGTTCTTATTTGCCCGACGAGATCGCGCACGATGACGAGCGCTACGAGATGATCCGGCGTTTGCTCAGTCGCGCTTACGAAGAAGAACTCCCGCTGGCCGATGCGATGGCCGCAACATTTGCCCAGGAAACCGGGTTGCCGCCTTACCAATATACGACCGATACGGTGGCGAGGGTCGGAACGAGCGGTTATGTGTATGCGCGCAATCTGCTGGCCGCGCGGGTTTTTCGTTGCCCGGTGATTTATTTCGAGCCGTACGTAATGAACAGCACGGAAGGATTCGCGCGAATTGAGGCCGGCGATTACGAGGGCACTCGCGAAGTCGGCGGTGTGCAACGCAAAAGTATCTTTCGTGAGTATGCCCAAGCCGTGGCCGATGGGTTGGCCGATTATTGTCGCAAAGTGCGAGCCGTAAAGTAATTGGCGCAACTGCTTCTTTCTGGGGGAGCGCAGGCTGCTAGCCTGCATTCGTCGGCAGCTTGCCGACGAAAAATCCGCAAGAAGGTTTCGGCTAGCAGCCGAAACCAGCAGGCTGGCCTGCGCTCCCCAGAGTTGTAGCTGCCGCCGCCACTGGCGGCAGAATCGAGCAGAGGATCTGCCGCTGAGGACAGCGGCAGCTACAAGGCGGAAATCGCTTCCCGAATATCTTCCATCGTCACGTTATTTGAAACGTGCGCTTCGCCGATTTTCGGTGTGACCACGAATCGAATTCTACCGCCGACAAATTTTTTATCGTGCGCGAGCGCGGCGGCTATTTTTTTCCGATCCACCTCGGCCGGCAGTTGCGTCGGCAACTCAAACCCTTTCAACAGCGAAACGACATCATCTCGCTCTTTTGATGAAAGCCCGGCTCGTTTTAGCGATATCGCACAGGCTGCCGCTATCCCAACACTGATGCAATCGCCATGTGGAATTTTGAAGTCGGTGGCGCGCTCGATCGCGTGTCCGACGGTGTGGCCAAAATTCAGGAGCGCGCGTTCCCCGGAAATCTCGCGAGCATCGGCCATCACGATCCGGGCTTTGATCGCGATATTGCGCCGGATAAGCGCGACGAATCCGTCATCCTTCGGTCCCAGCCGGACTGGCATTTTCACTCGGGATGACAGGGCGCGAAACATTTCGGCGTCGCAAATAATGGCGTGCTTAATGATTTCCGCATAACCCTGACGCAATTCTTGCGGCGGCAACGATTCAAGCGCTTCGACGTCTGCGATAATCAACGCGGGATGATGGATCGCACCGATCAAATTTTTGCCGGCGTCAAGGTTTACTCCGGTCTTGCCGCCGATCGAACTATCGACCATGGCGAGCAGCGTTGTCGGGATTTGAATGTGTGGAATGCCGCGTTGAAAGATGGCAGCGACAAACCCGGAAATATCGCCGATGACTCCGCCGCCCAGCCCGACCACGAATGAACTTCGATCCAGCCCCGCTGCGATCATTTCTTCGCAAATTTTCTCTACTTGTGCGAGCGATTTTGATTTTTCGCCGGATGGAATCCGAACCAATCGTGGTGAAAAATTCTCCGAACTGAAACTTTCGCCGACGCGATCGCTGAATAATCGTGCCGAAATTTCGTCGACAATAACGGCACAACGCTTTCCGCTCACCACTTTGCGCGTGAGCTCACCAGCATTCGCCATCAACCCGTGGCCGACGAGCGCAGAATAACGAAAGCCATTTCCGGAAATCTCAATTGTGTCGGAGTTCACTTGACAAACAACCGCTCTATTTCATCTAACAGTAGCATGGCTGATTCTTTCGAGCCGACATCGCCTCCTCCAGCGCCCGAGCCGATTCCGCCAAATCCGAATCCGCCTCCCGAACCTCCGCCGCGTGGAGAAACGACGCAATCAACCGGATTACCTTCCAATATCGCCGCCGCGCTCGCCTGCATTCCGTTGGTGGGCGGTCTCATTTTTTGGTTCCTGGAGAAGCGCGACAGTTTCGTTCGCTTTTACGCGATGCAATCAATCATCTTCGGCGGCGCGTGGGTCGTATTTAATGTTATTTCCAGGATCGTTTTCGATATTTTTGGCTCCATCCCGGCGTTGGGCCCCGTGCTGGTTTTCCTCTGGGCCATCATTCAAGCGCTCGTCCATCTTGCTTTTCTCGTCATTATGGTGATCGCGATGATCAAAGCATTTTCAGGATCGCGCTGGGACATACCGTACGTGGGGCCGGTGGCCCGGAAATATTCGGGCGAATAAACTGTAGCGGCGCTCTATCAGCGCCGAATCGGACCGAATAGGACGGAACACAGGCATTCTTGCCTGTGCGCCCAGCGGGCTTTTAGCCGGCTTTCTCTATGTCCACGGCAGACAGGCAGGAATGCCTGTTTTGGCGCACAGACTTGGAAGTCTGTGTTCCATTTCTGCTGGCTCGACAGAGTCTCGCCCTACCGATTAGCTCAGCAACTTCACCACGATTTCGGTCAGCACTAATTCCTGATCCAATTGCGTGGTGACCAGCTCCAGGTTTGCCTGCAAACATGCTTCCATTCCCCGGACCAGTTGGTCGGTTTCGAAACGGTGCGCGTTCATCGCCGCAATTCCAAGCGCGTAAGCGTTGATCACGCCATCTTTTTTTCGGGGCAAATGGTCCGTCTCTTTCGCGGGCAAACGATTGAGTGTCGAAATGAAAGCGAACGGCGCCTGCGGTCGCGGAAGGTGATGGCGTTCCATCAGATCCTTCGCCAGGAGAAGATTGCGGATCG
>QHRA01000085.1 GCA_003221295.1 Verrucomicrobiota bacterium
ATGACGATGACCATGGTAACAGCATTCGCCTCCGCTGAGACAGTCAATTTCGACGATATGAAAACTGGTACAGCACCAGCCGGTTGGACGGCGACGCAAACTGGCAGCGGCTCAGCAAAATGGTCTGTGGAGAAAAACGAGTCGGCACCGAGCAAGCCGAACGTGTTAAAGCAATCGGGCGCGGCAACCTTTCCTGTTTGCATCAAAAACGACACCAACCTCACGGACGGCTTCGTTGAAGTGAAGTTCAAGCCGGTTGCGGGAAAAGAAGATCAAGCCGGCGGCGTGATCTGGCGCGTGCAGGACGCGAACAACTACTATGTCGCGCGCGCGAACGCGCTCGAAGACAACGTCACGATTTATCACACGATCAACGGCAAACACGTGGCGTTCAAAAACATCAACACGAAGGTCGCGTCCGGCGTCTGGCACACGCTCCGGGTGGACTTCGCGGGCAACAAATTCAGCGTCACGTTTGACGGCAACAAAGTAATCGATGCCACCGATGAGAGCTTTGCGAATGCGGGAAAAGTAGGCGTCTGGACGAAGGCTGACAGCGTGACGGAGTTCGACAATTTCACTTACGGAGCCAGGTGAAACATGTAGTTCTCGCCATCATAATCGCGTTAGCCGGCAATTATCTCGCGGCCACCGACTCGGAAGGCGCGGGGCTTCAACTGAAGCAGACGATCCCGCTCCCCGGAGTGGAAGGACGGATCGACCACCTCGATCTCGACGCCGCGAACGAAAGATTGTTCGTATGCGCGCTCGGCAACAACACGGTCGAGGTTCTCGACTTGCGCAAAGCCGAGCGCATTCATTCGATCACCGGTCTCGGCGCGCCACAGGGTCTCGTTTATATTCCGGAACTGAACCGCCTATTCATCGCAAATGACAAAGGCGGTATTTGCAAGATCTACGACGCAAAATCGTACCAGGCCGTTGGCGAAATAAATTTCAAAGACGATGCCGACAATGTCCGTTTCGACGATTCATCGAAGCGGATTTACGTAGGCTTTGGCAACGGAGGAATCGGAATCATCAAGGCGGCTGATGGGAAGCAGGTCGGGTCAATCAAACTCGCCGCGCATCCGGAAGCATTCGAGCTGGAAAAACAGGGACATCGTATTTTCGTAAATGTCCCTAACGCGCGACAAGTGGCTGTGGTTGATCGCGACAAAGAACAAGTCATCACCACATGGAAAACCGATTTGGCGTTCGGAAATTTCCCGATGGCATTCGATGAAGCCAATCACAGACTATTTATCGGATGCCGCATGCCATCAAAGCTCGTAGTACTCGATACGGAATCAGGTAACGTGGTTGCCGGCATCGAAATCTCCGGCGATCCAGATGACGTTTTCTACGACAGTAAGCGCCATCGACTCTACGCGATTTGCGGCGCCGGCAAGATCGACACCATCGAGCAGGCTGATGCCAACACCTACAAGGCTCTTACTAAGACCGACACGGCAGACGGCGCTCGCACCGGGCTTTTCGTGCCGGAGCGAGACACTTTGTTCATCGCTGTCCCGCATCGCGGTTCGCAACAGGCCGAGATCCGCGCTTATGGTGTAGAATAATTTTGTGCAGCCAATGTCAAAAGTTGGATATGGTTCGCTAAGTTGGAGGTTAAAGCCTGTGAAGGTCGGTGCAGTCGCGTCGCTCCCGTTTTTTTTGGCAGCAATGCAATTGAACGGGCACAAGGTCACCTCGGACTATGAACTCACGCCAATCTCCTTGCCTGGTGCAAGCGGCGTTGTTGCGCTCGACTATTTTGCTTACGATCGCTCGACAGACAGAGTGTGGGTGCCAGCCAGCAACACCGGCAATGTAGATGTAATCGACGGAAGTTCCGACGCTGTCTGGCAGGTAACGGGATTTAAGACGGGGGAAGTCGAGCTGCGTGGACGCAAAATCACGTTAGGGCCAACAGCGGTTAGTGTAGGTGACGGCGTGGTATATATCGGAAATCGCGGTGATTCGAGCTTGTGCGTGATCGACGCTCAGACGCTCAAGCGTGAAGAATGGCTCCAGGTTGCTCCTCCGTCGGCGGGTCCGGCGGCCGCGCCGGACGCCGTTGTTTATGTTGCGGCGACAAAGGAGTTATGGATCACAACCGGCGCACCACCCATCGGAGTTGCCTCCGCCGACAAAGCTATCCAGATCTTTGATGTTTCGGAGCCGCGCCATCTTAAATTGAAATTGAAAATCCCATTGGATGGATCGGCTGAAGGCTACGCTGTCGACAATCAGCGCGGGTTGTTTTACACGAACATTGAAGAGGCGGGAAAGACGGTGGCGATCGACGTGCGATCCCACAAAGTTGTTGCTGAATGGAAAGTCCATGACGATTTGCAGGGATTAACGTTAGATAGTGCGCGAGGGTTTCTCTTCGTAGGTTGTGGCGACCATGTTGTAAGTCTCGATGTTGCCCACGGCGGACGTCTGATCGACTCGCTCGTAACCGGTCCCGGTTTGGACAATATCGACTTTTCGAGCGACCAAAAACTTCTCTACGCGGCGGCTTCCGTCACCGCGACACTAAGTATCATCGAAGCGGGGGACGACGGAAAATTTCATCTGAAGGCGTTAGTTCCCACGGTTAAAGGAGCGCGCGGTGTTGTTGCCGGCAAAGGCGAAACGGCATATCTGATTGATCCCGCTGAAGGACGTATCCTGAAGCTGATCCGGAAATAAGACAGCGCGCCCTCTCAGAGATGAGATCGCGCCGATGCTTTCGGGTCGAAGATCGCAAGCAGGGCGGGCAGCACGATAAGCACTAACGGCAGCGAAAAGATTAGGCCCGCGATAATGGCGATTGCCAGCGGTTGCTGCATGGCGGCGCCGTGACCGATTGCGAGCGCGAGCGGCAACAGCGCCAGGATGGCGGCGAACGCGGTCATTGAAATTGCGCGCATCCGATTAATTCCGGCAACGATCAAGCGGTCATTACCTGCCGGCAATGCACGAAACTCTGAGTAATAGAAAATCGCGATTTCGGTGACGATACCAACAATCATGGTCATACCCATGCGCGAAGTAATGTTGAACTCGGTGCCGGTGACCCACAGACCGAAAAACACTCCAGCCACGGCGAATATCGGGACCAGCAACATCGCGAAGGCAACGCGAAAACTTTCGTAAAGAAAGAGCAGGAGAAGAAAAACGAGAAGAATTGCTGCGATCAAAATGATGGTGAGACCGCGGAAGGCGATCTGTTGTTGTTCGTAAAGTCCGCCGAAAGTGTAGAGCACGTTGTTTGGAATGACGCCGGATTTGGTCAGAGTGCGTTTCACATCGCTGACCGTCGAGCCGAGATCGCGGCCACTGATGCGCGCAGTCACTGCGACCATGCGTTTGAGATCGTCGCGCATGATCTCGGGTTGGCCGCTCAACGGAATGAGAGTGGCCACTCGTTTCAATGGAAAGAGGTGACCATTCGGCGCGCGCAAAAGGAGATTCTCGATATTGCGCATGGTGTCGCGAGCGTCCCGCGGAATCCAAACACGGACGCCGATTAGTTTCGGCCCTTGTTGAATATGCGTGGTCACGTCGCCTGTTAAAAAATCACTGAGCGCTTTGGTGACCGCCTCCGGGTCCATGCCTTCGAGCCCGGCCTTAACCCGATCGACTTGAATGTTGAGCGCGTCGCCTGCCGGAACAATGCCGTTTTTTACTTCAACGACACCGCGAACTTTCGAAATCGTGTCGGCCACCTGTGGCGGCAACGTGCGCAGAAGTTGTTCGTCGTCGGAATAAAGCTTGATTTCGATTGGCTGCGGCACGCTGGTCAAGTCACCGATCAAATCTTCCATCAACTGCAAAAGCTCGATCTGAAGACCGGGAATATGTTTCTCGATCTCATCACGCACGTCATTCATGATTTCTTCGATCCCGCGGCGCGGAAATGGTTTTAACCGAACAAAAAAGTCGCCCGTATTCGCTTCAGTGACGCCGCCGCCCAGCTGCAATCCGGTGCGGCGCGAATAAGTCTGCACTTCCGGCGTTTCCTGCAGAACGGATTCCACCTGGCGCAAGAGGCGGTCAGTTTCGGCGAGCGAAGTCCCGGGCGGCGAAATGTAATCCAGTATGAAACCGCCTTCGTCCATGGCCGGCATAAATCCGGAGCCAACGCTTTTGAACGCGATGAAGCCCAGCAACAGAAGCGGCACCAAAAAGACAATTACGAAGCGCGGCCGGCGAAGAAGCCGCTGCATGTTTTCGCGATAAACTTCGTGCACGCGACGCGTGAAACGGCCGCGCTCCTCGAGTTCAGCGTCTTTTCGTTTTAACAGGTTTGCGCACAGGATCGGAACGGCCAGCCACGCTACAATGAACGAAATGATAAGGCTTGCCGCCATTGTTAAGGACAGCGCTTTGAAAAACGCACCCGCGACACCGGAGAGAAACGCCAGCGGCGTGAAAATGATAATGGTGGCCGCGGATGAACCCGCCAGGGGGTTGGTGAATTCACTCGCGGCGCTTAACACCCGCGAGCGAGGATCGCCTTCACGCATGCCGCGAACGCGACGGACGATGTGTTCCACCATCACGATTGCATCGTCGACGATGAGGCCAACGGCAGCGGCCATGCCACCGAGCGTCATGATGTTAAAACTCATTTTCAGGACGTAGAGAAGAACGATCGTTGCAGCGAGCACAGCCGGAACAGTCAAAATTGCAATCAACGTGACCTTCCAATCCCGAAGGAAAATCAACAGAACGAAAGCGGCCAGAACCATGCCGATCAAGATCGCATCGCGCGTGCTGTGCTCGGACGCGATGATGAGATCGCTTTGGTCGTACCAGTCGGCGATCTTCACCCCATCAGGAATTTGTTTTCTTATCTCGCGCAACTTGGCCTTGATGCCACGCGCAATTTCCACCGTGTTTCCTGACGGCTGCTGATAAACCTGGAAAAGAACAGCGTCGTGGCCGTCAGCAGTCACGCGGACCCATTGCGGCTCAGCTGAGTGTTCAACCGTGGCGATGTCGTCGAGTAAGACCACGCCGTCGGGCGTCGAGCGCAGAACCGTGTGCTCGATTTGGTCGAACTTTCTGAAACGCGTGTCCGAAACAACGAGGTAAAGTTTGTCGTACTGCTCGAGCCGCCCGACGGCGACCAGAACGTTTGAGGCGGACAACGCGCTCGCGACTTCGGCCAGCGTCATCTTGAACGATTGCAATTTGTCTGGATCGACAGTGACCCGGTACTCTTCGACGCGACCGCCTTGAACGCTGACACGCGCGACTCCGGAAACCGTGGAGAGCGCCGGACGCAATGTATAGAGGGCGAGATCGCGCAGCTCGATGAGCGAATGCGAATCGGACGTTAGACTGTAGGCAATCACCGGAAACACCGTTGGATCCATACGCTCGACTTCGAACAAAGTGCCAGACGGCAGGCTCGGAAGAATTTTGTTTACCTGTGACTGGCATTGAAGCATGGCCGAAACCATGTCCTCGCCCCAATTGAAATTGGCCGATATCTCCGAGGTGCCACGACTGGTTGTCGATCTTAAGTTGCGCACACCGGGAATGGCGCGCACTGCCTCCTCGACCGGTGTCGTAACTTCTACTGTCATCTGTTCGGCCGGACGGTCGCCGGCATCGAGCGTGATGCGCACACGCGGAAAGCTCACCTGCGGGAAAAGCCCGACCGGCAGTGAAAAGCTGGCGACTGCGCCTGCAAGAGCGAGCGTACCGAGCAAAAATAAAATGGAACGCGCATGGCTGTGCGCCCACGCGGTGAAGCTCATTTTTTTATCTCAACGGCCATGCCGTCTTCCAGCTCGTAATTTCCTACGGTCACGACCGGATCCCCAGGATGTAGATCGTCCGCGAGCACTTGGAGTTCGTTTGAATTTTCCGCGCCGATTTTTACCGTGTGTTTCACCGCGCGATTATTTGCCACCGTGAAAACTTCGAACTCGCGCGATTCGTTAGGCAAAACGGCTGACCGCGGCACGACCAGCGCGTCTTTCTCAGTGCGCTGGATTTCGCCGCGGACGTAGCCATCTAATAACAGCTTTGTCGCTTCAGGCAGCGCGACGTAAACATCGACAAGTCGCGTCGTCGGATCGATTCGGCGCGTGACCAGACGAACTGTGCCTTGTACTTTTGCCGCGGTTGGATCGTTCACAGGCACAACCGTAATCGGCGCGCCCTCTTGCGCGGCCGAGAGGTCCTCCGCTTCCACGCCCAGTTTTACTTCGATCTCGTTCTCGGCAACGATCTCCACCAGCGGACCGCCAGCTGGAACAATCTGTCCATCTTGCGCGTCCACTTTGGCGATCACGCCCGAAATGTCCGAGTGGATGCGCTTATCGCCTCCCGCGCCGGCGCGTTGCAAAGCCGTGAGCTGCGCCTCTGCGTCGCGCGCAGTTTTTTCCGCGGCGCTCAGCTCCTGATTTGTCG
This sequence comes from Verrucomicrobiota bacterium, assembly GCA_003221295.1. GTDB lineage: Bacteria > Verrucomicrobiota > Verrucomicrobiia > Chthoniobacterales > UBA10450 > AV69. Next base: position 6,421 of record QHRA01000085.1, read on the forward strand.
CGAGTTTTAGATTGAAACGTTCCTGTGTCTGCTTGAGTTCCTTCTGCGCGGCCTCCGCAGCGTTTTTGGCCTGTTGAAACTGCACTTGCGCCGCCGGGCTCAATTCAATCTCGATCAATGCATCGTTTTCCTTCACGAACTGGCCGGGCGCGACGAGAACGTGGCGCACGCGCGTTTCAAAAGCGATTGAAACTGAGTGCGTCTTGCCGGGTTGCGCGACCACGCTTCCGTAAACGATTACTTTTTCGATGATGCTTTTTCGTTCCACTTTCGCGACTTGCACTTGCGGAACCGGGCCGGTCTTTGTCTCTTCCTTTCCAATGCCGAATCGCTGGGCAACCCAGACAAGCCCGCCGATAATCAATACGATCGCGAGCGAGCCGATAATGATTTGTTTCTTTTTCATCTGGGCTGTAACGCTCTGTTCATCGGTAGATAGCGTCCGGAAGCAATCTCCAGCACCGTGTGCGCTTCGAGCAATTGTTCCTGAAGCTTGATCAATTGAATTCGCTTTTGTAGCAAGTTACTACGGGCAGTATAATAACTTAGGACGTCAGCGTTCCGCTGCTCGACCGCGGTTTGCGCGGAGCTAACCAGCTTTTCCAGCAGCGGCAGCGCTTCTTCCGCGGCAGCGATTTGCCGATTCAACGAGCGAACATCAGCAATCGCCGCCGCAATATCGGAACGCGCCTCAAATACGCGCTGATTGTATTCATCACGCAGTCTTTGGCGCGTGGCGCGCTCGGTCGCAATAACGCCTTGGTTGCGATCGAAAATCGGCACATCCACCGCGATGTTAAAACCGGTCGTTTTAACGTTCGTGGTATCCGTGGCTTTGGTAAGCGCGACCGACATCTTTGGGAATTGCGCGAGAATCGCGGCGCGCACGGTCGCATCCTGGCTCTCGAAACCGCGCTGCAATCCGAGCAGATCGAGTCGGCGTGATTCCAAATCGGAAATTAGTTTGCGTTCGTCGGGAGGTTCGAGGCGCACCGGCAAAGTCAGACCGGCACGTAACGCGATCCTGATTTCAGGTTCCGCTCCCAGTATTCTGTTGAGGCCGAGACGTTGCTTTTCGAATTCCTGTTCGAGCCCAAGCATAGTCGCGCGCGACTCCTGACTCGCCGATTCGGCCGCCGAGAGATCCAGCACCGTTTTCTCATGCGCATCCACCGCTTTCCGCATCGCCTCCGCACTCTGCTCCAGGCCGCCAGTCGCTTCGCGCGCGCGTCCGACCTGTGCATCCAAACCGAGGACGCGGTAAACGGCAGTGCGTGCGTTCACCGCGATCTGCCATTCTTGCCAGGCAACGTCCAAGTCCACCGATTGGAAATTTTTCCGCGCCGCAGTCTGCTTCGGCAAAAACGGAATGAGTGCGCTGAATTCCCAGCCGGCGCTGAAGCTGTAGCCGTCTCTCGTTCCAGCGGTGCTGCCGCCGGTGACAAAGTCGCGCGCGTACGAAACCACCGGATTGGGCAAAATTCCAGCCTGGATCAATTGCGCAACCGCCAGTCTGCGGCGATCACGAATCGCTCTCAACGCCGGATTCGAATATAGCGCAATCGTTGCCGCATCATCCGGCCCAATCCCGCGGCGAAGATCGACAGCTAGCTGTTCCTGCGAATGATTTTGGAGACGCGAGGCCGGAACTCGGAAAATCTTCTCGTCTGAAGTCGCGGCCAGGACCGGAAGCTCCGCGCGGAGGGCAGCGATGAATATTGAAATACCAAATACACTGAGCCGCCATGTCTGGAGCTTGATGTTCGAAAGGCGCACGGTACGGGAGCTTGGGGACCAGGTGCGTTTATCTGCGCAGCAAAAACAATCCGATGATGGCGAAGACGACGCCGACGATTCGCTGCCAGGAAGCTGTTTCGTTGAAAAACAAAATTCCCGCGATGGCCATAATCGCGGCGCCGCCCGCTAAAATGGCTGGAACGGCGGAAAGCGGACCACCTTTTTGAAAGAGGAGAAAAAACGCAATCGTTCCTGCACCGACGCAAATTCCGGTCAGGAGCGAGTAATTGAATCCGGGCATGCTGAATTTTTGATTCCACCGACCGGCCAACCAGAGGAATGCGAGATACAGCAAGATAAACATTGCCGCGCTCGCCTCGACCACGAAGCCGCCCAGGCCGTCGCCAATCCGTTCGGAAGCAAGTCGCGTGAAAATTTGATGGGCGCCGTAGAGAACGGCTGCAACGACCGCATACCAAAACCACGCTGCCACAGCTTAGATTTACTTATGAAATCGACCACCTGCGAGGAAACATTATATGTAATAACAATCCGCGAGCCTAGACGGTCTGACACCGAAAGAACTGATGAGCTCAACCGGTTGGAGCCGACTAGTTTTGAATTTCATGTGGCTGAAGCGAACTCCGAAAGCGACCGCTACCATTGAACTCGGTAAAGCGGACCGTATCGTGTACGCGATGACTCGACGAAAATTTCTTGGTACCACAATTGCCGGCAGCGCTACCGTGCTGGCAGGAACGGTTTTTCAAAAACTTGCTGCAGCAGTGACGACTTCACCTACTCAATCCACGTTTCAATTGGGCGGAGATTTTTCGGTAAATCGGCTCGGCTTTGGGGCGATGCGCCTGACGGGCGAGGGGATCTGGGGTTGGCCGCCCGATCGGGAGAACGCGAAAAAGGTTCTGCGTCGTGCTTTCGATCTTGGAGTAAATCTGATCGATACGGCCGACGCTTACGGTCCGGAAACGGACGAGCTCTTAATTGCGGAAGCGCTTCATCCCTATCCGAAAGGCCTGGTCATCGCGACCAAGGGCGGGCTGACTCGACCAGGCCCGGGCAGTTGGGTACCGAACTGTCGACCGGACTATTTGGCACAATGCGTCGATAAAAGTCTCAAGCGATTGAAACTCGAGCGGATCGATCTCTACCAGTTGCACGCGCTGAAAGCCGCGCAGGACGCCGGAAAGATTCGGCACGTCGGATTATCGAACGTCACGACACAAGAAATCGAACGGGCAAAAAAAGTTCTGCCCATTGTCAGCATTCAGAACCGATACAACATCACCGACCGCGACTCGGAGGACGTGCTCAGTTACTGTGAGAAAGAAAAGATGGGATTCTTGCCATGGGCTCCGGTCGGCGGCAGTGGAAGAAGTTCGTTAACCAAAACTAGCAATCCGCTCGAGGCCGAAGCGAAACGTCACAACGTCAGCGCCGTGCAACTCGCCCTCGCCTGGTTGCTGCAGAAATCGCCGGTCATGTTGCCAATTCCAGGAACATCATCGCTTAAGCATCTCGAGGAGAATATGGCCGCAGCGAAACTTCAGCTCACTCCGGACGATTGGA
>QHRA01000154.1 GCA_003221295.1 Verrucomicrobiota bacterium
ATGGGTCTAATTCTTACTCTGCGCCTGCCCGCCACGGCGGGTAACTGATCGACTACCCGCTTAACTTCGCGTTTGCCTATGCGTACCTATTTTGCCGGGTCGTGATTTTTCTGCGCAAGCCTTCCACCGCAACTAAGCCAATCGCGAGGAGGCCAAGTCCTGACCCGCCCTCTGGGAGTGAGGTCGTGACAACAGTAAGGTTGTAGGTGAAATCTTGGCCAGTTCCCTGAATTACTATCCTGGCAGCGGAGTGCTTCAGAACTAATGGATCGCCGCTTACCACCTGCGTCCTTCCCATGCCAATCATCGTTAGACTATCTTCGTCGAACGTGACCGACTGCAAGCTAAAA
>QHRA01000153.1 GCA_003221295.1 Verrucomicrobiota bacterium
TGTTCCGCACCGTGCTGAGCATGAGCCCGAGCAATGGAGGCGCCCACTGCCAGCTCGGCATAGCGCTGCTACTCAAGGGCGATGCGAAGGGGGCGCTGGCGGAGATCGAGCAGGAGACGAGCGAGATCTATAAGATGATCGGCCTGCCGCTGGCCTACCACGCGCTCGGGCGCAAGGCCGACTCGGACGCCGCGCTCGCCGCGCTGATCGCGAAGTACGAGAAGGACGGGCCCTCCAACATTGCATCCGTCTACGCCTACCGCGGCGAGG
>QHRA01000155.1 GCA_003221295.1 Verrucomicrobiota bacterium
CAATGCGACAGCGGCGAACACTAAAAGAACCGACCATAGGAATTTTGATATTTTCATAGTTTCCGGCCTCCACAGTTTTTGGGTGAATTGCTGCATCTAAGTACCCGAGCGTTTCTGGTGTGCATATGGGGCCTAGAAAAGGCAAGCTTAAAAATGCTAGTCGGTAACGAGATCATGCGCGGGCCGCGCGTCGCACCGAGATATTTTGCAGGGCTTATCTCGATAATGGGTCTGCCAACTGGCTGGTCTTGACGCGTTCTGGCACCCTCAGGAAAACGATCTCCTCGTGCTAAGGAGAACTCTTCGGATTAGAAAAGCCTCGTTCCATCCATTGAACTACGGGGACAGATCAATTTCCGATTTTAGAGTTGCGATTGCCGACTGCAAAACGCGAACCAGCGGAATTCTGTGACGGTTTGCCCTGCCAGAATTGCTCTAGACGCTCTGCCGCATCATTTGCGAATGTGGACGGCGTTTCTAAGAATTGGCCGCGCAAACAGGCGTGCAAAATAGTTAATTGTGCCCACCAAAGTCCAAAAAGAAATCGACTAGAAATCGCGCATGTTCTCTTTCTCTACATCATCGGCTAGTCGAAGCTTTCGGTTAACGAGCAACAAACGCCACTCGAAGAACTGAATCAGATTGTTCGCGCTTCAGATGCGTTTCGAAAGGCGGAGAAGGCTGGCGTTTGCTAAAGCCTTTCCAGTGCAAAGTCGCCCGGGGCCCCCCAGCAACTCGCCAAGATCCAGTTCAAGGTGATGCTCCCGCCGCAATGAGGATGGCTTCGCCACGTTCAAAGGGTAAAAGAGTTGCAGCGTTACAACGGTTGCATCGCCTAACGGCGTTGATCGCAGTGATGGCGACAGGTGAGAAGTTTGTTCGTGATATCAGCGTCGTCCGCAGTTTAAAAATTGGCCGATGTTTAATATTGTTCTGGTTGAGCCGGAGATTCCGCCGAATACGGGAAACGTCGGACGGCTTTGTCTGGCGACGCGATCTACTTTGCATCTGATCGGGCCGCTGGGATTTTCGCTGGATGACCGGCAATTGAAGCGTGCGGGGTTGGATTACTGGGAGGAAGTTGAGCTGCGCGAATGGTCGACCTTGGATGAGCTGCAAAAGGCGAATGCGTCTGCGCGGTTCTTCTATTTAACGACGAAATCGAAGCAGCCTTACTTCGACGTAAAATTTCGACCCAAGGATTTCCTCGTGTTCGGGCGCGAGACCAAAGGGTTACCGGAAGGCGTCTTGAATGAGAACCGTACGAGTTGTATCACCATTCCAATGCACGGAACTCGGAGCCTAAATCTGGCGACGGCGGTGGCGATTGTTTTGTTCGAAGCGATGCGGCAACAGCGAGTTTAGAAGGTGGAGGGACGAGCCCGTCTCGAATCCGTGACTCCTTCTAATGCGCAAACCTCGCGGCCAGGAATGCAAAGTAAAATCCGATCGCGTAGAGCGCCAATGAGGTGAAGAAGATGCTGGCCGCAAACCGGCGCAGGCGTCTGCACGACCGCGCCTGTACCGGATCGATAGGACACGGCGTGCGCCGATGCAAATACATCGTAACGCCCGAAATGGCGAGCATTGCCGCCGTGAAGAGAAACAGCAGGAGCTTGTGCTCCGAGAGCGTGACCAGTTGCGGCACGTTCGTGACGAGACTCGCCACCGCCGCGCCGGCGCCCAGAGAAACGAGTGCGGCCGGCAGCGCACAGCAAAGCAGCGTGCCAAGCGAGCCAAGCAAGGCGACGGTTTCAATGACAATCGTTCGAAGATAAGTCATTTTGTGCGATCAATCTTCACAACTGAGTAGCCGCTGTTCTGCAACAGGTGCGCAATCTTTGCGTCATCCAGTGCTTGTCCTTCTTTTGTGGTAACGGTCACAAGCCGGTTGCTGAGATCGACATTGACGGTTTTGACCTCCGCTTGTTTGTGGAACGTTTTCTCAATAGCGGTCGCGCAGAAGCTGCAAACCATTCCGTTGACGGTCGCCTTGATAGTCTCGGCAGAAGCCGCTGCCGAAAGGCTAATTGTAATAATAATCGTTAGTAGATATTTTGTCATAATTTTCTCCTCAAAATTGAATTTGCCAGTTCACCATGATGTGTTGATTGCTGCCGTAACCGATCTCGAAGAGATAGGTTTTGTAG
>QHRA01000086.1 GCA_003221295.1 Verrucomicrobiota bacterium
ACAAGTACTCTCAGATTTTACGTCCCCGACAAAAGCTTTCCCTCGGTGATTTAATTGTCGCCGTTAGTTCCTGCGCCAAAAGCAGCCGCGAAACCGTGGCCACCGTCGCCGATTTACTCGGCAGTGGCAGAGTGCGAGTTGAAGATCACGGCCGATTTTTGCGCGCCAAGGTCTGCTAAGTTCGGCGAAATAGATTTCGAAACGCTCCCGTGGTTCTGCTGCCGGAGCGTTTTCTTTTTGTAATAAACACTTTCCGGCTTTTGCCAGCGCTTTTATGTTGCCGGGGTGATTAACCGTTATTCCCGGCCCCAGATGCGCGCGATCTGGTCGGAGACGCGCAAATTCCAGATCTGGCTGGAAATTGAAACCATCGCCTGCGAAGCGATGGCTCGGCTGGGTTTGATTCCGAAAGAAGACGCCGCGGCCATTCGCAAGAAAGGGAAGTTCGAGGTCGATGAGATTGCCGAAATTGAAAAGCGGACGAACCACGACGTCATCGCTTTTCTGGAAAATGTAGCGTCCTACGTTGGCCCGGCGGCGCGCTGGATTCATCAGGGATTAACTTCCTCCGATATTCTCGACACCACGCTGGCGGTGCAGATGACCGAATCGGCGCAAATTCTGTCCGACGACCTTGTGGTATTGCGAAAAACAATCGGCAAACAGGCGCAACGCTACAAAAAGACGCCAATGATCGGGCGCAGCCACGGCATTCACGCCGAGCCGATCACCTTCGGGTTGAAGCTGGCGCTGATGTTCGATGAGTTTGGCCGTGCGGAAGAGCGTCTCGCGCAAGTGCGTGACCGTGTTCGCATCGGGAAACTCAGCGGCGCGGTGGGGACACACGCGCATTTGGATCCGCGGATCGAGCGCGAAGTTTGTCAGAAACTTGGGCTGCGTCCAGCCACAATCTCGACCCAAATCGTGCAGCGCGATCGGCACGCTGAATTTTTGACGACGCTGGCATTGATCGCATCGTCGATTGACCGCTGGGCCACCGAATTCCGCCATCTGCAACGCACTGAAGTTTTGGAAGTGGAAGAATTTTTTGGCGAAGGCCAGAAGGGCAGCTCGGCCATGCCGC
>QHRA01000087.1 GCA_003221295.1 Verrucomicrobiota bacterium
GCTGGTAAAATTGCGCGAGCTGGTGGGTGGACTGCGCGTTTATCCGGAAAACATGAAACGTAATTTGGAGATGACGAAGGGGCTCTATTTCAGTCAGTCGATTTTGCTCGCGCTCACTCGTGCTGGACTTGCCCGCAAAACGGCCTACGAAGCGGTGCAACGCGCGGCGATGAAAACCTGGCGCGGCAAGAAGTCGTTTGCCGAGAACGTGAAAGCAGAGCCGAAAATTATGGCAAAGCTATCGGCAAAGGAGATCGACAAACTTTGTTCGCTTGAGACGCATTTCCGTCACGTTGACGAGAAATTCATGGCGCTCGGGTTAGACTGAGCGCGGCGCCGATAATCCGCGAAGTTCCAAATCCCAAGGAAGACTCAAACTTTCAAAATCGCCACGCCGACATTTTGGAATTTATTTGGAGCTTGGGATTTGGATGTTGGGACTTTCGGTTCAGATGGGTGTAAGCGTCAGCTCATCGATACGCCGCGACTGGTCGAGCTGCACGCTCGTTGCTTCGAAACTTGCGCCGCTCTGCGCTTGCGAGCTTTGCGAATTCAATGATACGCGCACCGCCTTGCCACGGCAACGCAGGACCAGCTGCCGGATTTCAAGGTTCGGAGCGAGCTCGACCGAGATTAGCTCGAGCGGAGCGAATAACTGCATCGTCATGCTCGACGCAGCGGCTGACATGAGTTGAAGTCGCTCGCGTTCATTTGCTGGAACAACTGTGACGCCACCGATCTCAAACGCGCCGCGTGTCTCGACCGGACGATACGGCTGGGAAGTAGGAATCAGGCGGACAATGGAAATGCATCCGGTGGCATCGAGATCGATCGGGCCCAAATGAAAACCAGTTTTCAAAGGCAACGCAGTCTTGGCAGTGAGGGCAGGAATTTCGATGGCGACCGTTAATGAGGCCGGTCGTGCACGAATCGCTCCGATCTGAAACGCAGCGTTAACATGCATGGCGACGACATCGAGCGGCAGATCGAGCAACACTTCGTTCGGTGCCAAACGAGGCCCGACCGGCTCCAGCTTTTGTGGCGCCGTTTTTAGAATCGGAAGGGGCGGTGGAGAGGCGAGCTTCTGCGAGCCCGCAGAGATCTTGGGCGTCGCCGCAGCTCCGCCCTCCATTGGCCGGCGTGTGGGTTTTTGCTCGGGATGGCTCAAGATCGGCGTTTTTGAAATGGCGAATTCCGCGCTTCTGGCGCTTGCGATCTCCTTTTCGCTAGGGAACGTCGGCTTTTCGCGCAACCGCCCTTCCTTCAATGTTTGTTGCACCAGCGCGACAAGCGCGTCGGATATAAATGGCTTGGCGATTGTTGCCACCACGTTTGGCAACTTGCTCGCCACTGCAGTCATCTCGTGCACGTGACCCGACATCATGATGATGGGCACGCGCGCAGTGGTGTCGTTTCTTCCGATGCGACGGCAAACCTCGTCGCCTTTGATGTCGGGAAGAACGTAATCAACCAGCACCAGATCAGGACTAATGCGGGCGGCTTCTTTTACGCCGTGCAGACCGGTGAGCGCGGTGGTCATTTGCAGAGTCGGATCGGCAAGGGCGAGCGAATCTTCCACGAAAATGAGAAGCATCTCCGTGTCGTCGATGATCAGGATCTTCGGACCTGTCTTGGTTGCTGCGACAGCCGGTTTGGCCGGCACCTTCGGCTCCGCCGGCGCAGGTCGCGCGCCTTTCGTTTTTTTCGCTTCGCGCAACGCCTCGGTCAGCGTTGCCGCCCAGGGATCGTGAATTGTTCGCGGCGCCGATTCCGAAGCGATATTCTCGATAAAGTGCGGATCACTCCAGGTTAGCATTTCCACGAGCGCGCGCTTACCCTCGGCCTCGGCCGTGCGCGCGTGCGTGATCTGACTGTTTCGCACATGCAATTCACCGGTGCGATTTTCGTCCGCCCGCCCCTCAATCACAACATTGCGGGGCGTAGACAGCGCAAGAACAGCGACATCGTCGAGCGCGAGGTCGCGCAACGTCCCGCGGGACAGTCCTGTTTCCATCCAGGGGCCAAGAAGCGCTTGCACGGCGGCGCCGAATTCCACCAGCTCGAACGGTTTTTCGAGAAATTGCAACGCGCCATTAGCTCCCCGTTCCGCAATGAGATCAGGCGTAATCCCGGCCGCGATCACCAAGACACGCGTCTCCGGCAAAACGCCGCGCATTTCCCCAAAAAACGCGATCGCTCCGGAATGTGGCGGATCAAAGTCGAGAATGATGAGTTCGGGCCTTTGTTCGAGGGCGACCCGCCGCGCTTCCGCCAGCGATCGTACCGCATGAATGCGATGGTGCGGCGCAAATTTGGTTAGCGCCGACTGGATCGCGACAGAAAGCGCGTCGTATTCTTCGATGAGAAGAACGTTATGTTGCGCAGTCGTAACAGGCGATGAAGGCACGGGAGCTTGGGCGAGCGAGAACAGAGCGCATGTTAGATTTAGAGGCGCAAGTTGCGTGCCCGCTAGGGTCTAAACGGCCCTGTCGATGCTCGCTTTACTCGTAGCGCAAGGCCTCGATGGGGTCGAGTGCGGCTGCACGATAGGCGGGGTAAAAGCCGAATCCGATCCCGATGGCGGAACAGACGATCAGGCCGGCGATGGCCCAGCCGTAGGGGAAAATCACATCTACTTTGAGCCAAAGCGCCAGCAAATCGCCCCCGACCACGCCCAGAATAATGCCAAGAATTCCACCGGCCTCGGAAATGAACACCGCCTCCGCGAGGAATTGCCGGAGAATATCGCGGCTGCGGGCACCGATCGATTTACGAACGCCAATCTCTTTCGTGCGCTCCGTCACGCTCACCAGCATGATGTTCATGATGCCAATGCCGGCAGCCACCAGCGCGATGAAACTGATCACGAACGCGCCAAT
>QHRA01000088.1 GCA_003221295.1 Verrucomicrobiota bacterium
TTCGAAATCGTTCTCCTGATCTGCCTTTAGGCCGCGGGCGATTCGCATCGCACTTATTCCTTTATCCAAAGTCCGGTTGTAGAGTTCCGTCGAAAACGGCTGCGTAGCGATATTCACGGTGCGGTTGGCTTCGCCGTAATTCTCGAAAAACCGGGTGATCGGCAGGAGAAAAAAATCGTCCTGGCTTTCCCCAAAAGAGGTGCCCTTTTCCGCGAGCACGCCGACCACGGTATAAGTGTGCCCGGTCATGCGGAGGACCTTGCCGAGGGGCGACTCGTGCGGAAACAAGCGTTTCTCGATGCCCTTGCCGATGACAGCGACGTTGCGAGCAAGAGCAACGTCTTCGTCGTTAAGATTACGGCCATAACCAAGCGTAAATGCGTTGGCGGTGAGAAAACCTCGATTCGTCCCGACAACCGTGAGACTCGGTGGCGTCTTAACTCCGTTGTAGACAGCCTGGCCTTTCAGCTCGCGCCCAAAACATTTGAGGCAAATCTCAGACGCGTTTCCCTGCATCAGTTCGTAATAACGCAGCGCCTGCTGATAGGTGATGTTACGCCGGTTCTGGTACTTTTTCTTAACGTTGCCGCCGCCGGCATCGATGTTCACCGGATATTTGGCGAACTGAAAAATATTCGATCCCAGAAAACTGATTCCGCTCTCGATCGAATTCTGCAACGCGCCGATCGCGGTCATG
>QHRA01000089.1 GCA_003221295.1 Verrucomicrobiota bacterium
ATCTAAGTGCGGTGACCGGATCTAACCGCGATGCTGTCCAGGCGGGCGCGAACCCCGACACCAACCCTGTCATGATCGACACAACCATGCTGATGACCACTAACCCGGTTGAAAACTGGATTGGGAAGGATGGGAAGGCGATGCCGATGAGGAAGCACATGGTAAAGGCAAAGCCCAATCCAATAATTCCGCCGAGCAAGCACAGGGCGGTCGATTCGATTAAGAATTGGAGGAGAATCGTGCGCCTGCGCGCCCCAAGCGCTTTGCGCGTGCCTATTTCTTTCGTTCGCTCTTTTACGCTAACAAAAGTGATATTCATGATGCCGATGGCGCCGACGAAAAGCGAGAGTCCGGTAATGAAAAGTCCTGCGACGGCGATCGAGTTCTTGATCGGGTCAAGTGTGCTCTTTAGCGCCTGCTGTTCGTTGATGCTAAAGTCGTCATTCTTTTCGGGAGGTAACCCGCGAACGCGTCGCATTAAACCAGCCAGTTCGTCTTTGGCTTCGGCGAGTTTTGTCTTGTCTTTCACTTTTACAAGAATGTCCGCTTCACTTTTAGCGGTGAAATATTTCTGAAACGCAGGCAAAGGCATCACCACAATAGAATCGAGACTGAAGAGTCCAAGGAACGAACCCTGCCTGGCGATAACGCCGACTATTTTGAAGGGTTGCCCGTTAATCAGAACCGATTTGTCAATCGGGCTCGCTGAAGGGAACAGCGCGTCGGCGACATCATAGCCAACTACACAAACGTTGGCGCCACCGCGCGATTCCAGATCGTTGAAAAAGCGGCCTTCTTTGAAATCAAACGTTGAGGTGATGATGTAATCCGACACCGTTCCGCGGACCAAAACGTTGCCTACTTCGCTGTCCGCATATTTGACGCTGCGTATTACGCTGGAGGTCGGAATGGCGATCATCAGGTTGGAACTCGGTGTCATCGCGATCATGCGATTGAGTACGTCCGCGTATTCGGTTTTGATTTTCTTGCGGTCGCGATAGTTCCACCAGTCGTCGACTTTTCTCCACGGCCATTGCCCGACGTAGAGAACGTCGTCGCCGAAGATCGACATGCTTTTGTCGAAGCCGACCTGGATTCCACCGATGGCGGTGCCCATTAATGTCACAGCAACGATGCCGATGATAACGCCAAGCGCGGTGAGGGTGGAGCGCGTCAAGTTCGAGCGCATTTGCGACGCGGCGATTTTCCAGCTTTCGCTGAGCTCGTAGAGAAAACGTTTCATCGTCTGATTGCGGGGAGCACAGGCTGCCAGCCTGTAGCATTCGGCAGCCTTGCCGAATGCATAAGTGTGGGCGCAAATAACGATGGAAGTGAAAAGACTGTTCGCGGCAAGGTGCCGCAAACTGCAGGCTGGCAGCCTGCGCTCTCCGGAATCAGATTGCTGTCTCGAATCGTCATGGTCGATCTAGCGCGACGAGGTCGAGTTCCGGAATAAATCCTGCATGGTCAGTCTCGATTAAACCATCACGTAAATGCACGGTTCGCCGCGCATGGACCGCAATGTCGCGCTCATGTGTGACCAGAATGATGGTGTTACCGCGTTGATACAGATCTTCGAACAACGCCATGATTTCTTCGCCCGTTTTTGAATCGAGGTTCCCGGTGGGCTCGTCGGCCAAAATGATGGAAGGCTTGTTCACCAGCGCGCGGGCGACCGCCACGCGCTGGCGTTGGCCGCCCGACAATTCGTTTGGTTTGTGATTCATGCGATCGCCCAAACCAACTTCATGCAAGACATGGGTAGCCATTTCCTCGCGCGTGTCCGAATCAATTCCGGCGTAGATCAATGGTAACTCGACATTACGTAAACTGGTGGAGCGCGGGAGGAGATTGAACGTTTGAAAAACAAAACCAATCTCGCGATTTCGGATCGCGGCCAGTTCGTCATCATTCATTTCCGCGACGTTTTTCCCATTGAATTCATAGCGCCCTGAGGTCGGGGTATCGAGACAACCAAGCATGTTCATAAGAGTCGACTTTCCACTGCCGCTCGGGCCCATGATGGCGATATATTCGTTTTTATGAATCTGTAACGACACCCCGCGCAACGCATGCACGGTTTCTTCGCCCATCACGTAATCCTTTGTGATGTTTTCGATGTCGATGACCAGTGGACCGGACGGGCGCGTCAGAGCGGAATCCATTGGAGTGCTGGAGTTTTGGCGTAATGGAACAATGGAAGATTACTACTCCATCACTCCACTACCCCATTACTCCCTTTCACTTCGTCGCTTCCTTATCGTAGGTAACCTTCGCGCCTTCCTTCAGCTTCCGGCTGATCGCGCTGTAACTTCCCGAAATCACTTCGTCGCCCGGCTGGACGCCGTTTTTTATCTCCATGTAAGTGTCGTCCGCAATTCCGGTCGTCACTTTGACCAACTCCGCCTTGCTTCCTTTTTTCAAAAATACCACCTTCGCCAGTTTTTCGCGTTCCCCTTTCTGGGTCGCTTTTTCCTGGCGCTCGTTCACGAGCTCGGCGCTGTTGTCGCTTTTATCGCGCTGCGCGATTTTTTGTTTTTTCTTTTCGATCTCCTCCGGGCTCAGATTGCTGTCGCCGGTCCGGATCGTCACCGCCTGCATCGGCACCGTCACCACGTCTTTCACCATGTCGGTCTCGATATCTGCCGTGCAACTAAGCCCTGGTCTCAATAGGACATCGTGATCGTCGATTCGAATTTTGACCTGGAAATTAGTGACTTCTTCCTGCGTGCCCGCGCCCGTGGTCGTCCCAGTGTTGGCGATCTGATAGACGGTACCGTGAAATTTGCGGTCGCCATAGGCGTCGACCTTCACACTCGCCTTGTCGCCGACTTTCACATTCACGACATCGTTTTCGTTCACATCGACGCGCGCTTCCATATGACCGAGGTCGGCCACCCGCATCACTTCCGTGCCGGCGAACTGATTCGTCGCCACCACGCGCTCACCAAGTTTGCTGTTTAAGATCGTGACCGTGCCATCGATTGGCGAATAGATCGTGGTTTTGGAAAGTTGATCCCGCGCCTGACTCGAACCGGCTTGCGCTCGTTCGATTTCATGGAGCGAGCTTTCGAAAGTATTTTTCGCCACGTCGTAAGCGGCCTGCGCGGTGTTGTACTCCTGTATCGAAATCGTTTTCTTACTGTACATGTCATCGGCACGTTTGAGGTCCTGCTCCGTCTTCATCATCGTCGCTTTTTGTTGAAGATTCGTCGCTTTGGCCGAGCTGATCGCCGCTTCCTGTTGCTCCAGCAAGGCCTTGTAGGAATCGGGTCTGACCTTGACCAGCAGGTCGCCCTTATTCACCTGCGCACCATCAATCACCGGAAGCTCGATAATTTCACCTGCCACTTCCGGTGAGATCTTCACTTCCGTTTCCGGTTGAACTTTACCAGTCGCCGAAACCAGCTGCACGACTGTTCGCTTCGTCGCTTTTTCCGTTGTCACTGGAATGGGCTTCTCCCGCTTACTTGCGATGATCGCGCCGACGATCCAAAGCAAAATCAACGCGCCAAGTCCGATCAGAATGTAACGCCGCCGTCGCGATTTCCGACGATGCGGTGAAGCGATGGAGGGGGCAGGCGCGACTGCCCCGGTTGTCTTCGCGGCGGGTGGGCTGGTTACTTGCTGGTGCATTGCGGGCTGCAATAGACTCTCCTTGGACTAGTTAAAGGTACACTCGTTTACGCACATACCGGTTGGATGCGTTTGGTAATGATTACAGATTCAGCAATTCACGCAACCGTTCGCCCGCGTATTTGCTCGATCGCCCATTGCGCGTGCTCAGCGATTAATGGCTCCGAATCGACCCTCCCCTTCTCTAACGCCGTCAAATCGTCAGCCGTTCCAACATTCCCCAGGGCCACGCAAACATTTCGCAATAGCCCGCGCCGTTTCGTGCGCTTGATTGGCGAGTCGCGAAAGAGCCGGCGAAATTTGTCGTCATCCATCCAGGCAATCGTCGCAACCGTAGATGCGATCGCCAATCAGCGGCCTCAATTCGTTCGGGATCGAGCCTTTTAATTCGATCGTTAGGTAGGAAATGCAACGCCGCGCATCTACCTGATGCGGTGCGGTGATCGCGCCGGTCGGACAGGCATCGATGCAACGGGTGCAACGTCCGCAGTAATTTTTTTCCGCGATGTCCGGCGCAAATTCCAGCGTAGTCAAAATCTCCGCGAGAAAAAACCAGGTCCCGAATTGGCGGTTCAATAACATCGTGCTTTTGCCATGCCACCCGATGCCGGCCCTCGCCGCGTGGTCGCGCTCCAGCATCGGCCCGGTGTCCACATAACATTTCTGTCTACCGTCGCATTCGCACAGAAATTGATCGATCACCGCCAGTTTTTTCTCGATCAATTTATGATAATCCTCGCCCCAGGCATAACGCGCGATTCGCCCTGTGGGTGTAGTGGCAGCCGTGTCGGCTGCGATCATCTCGGTGGCAACGCCCGCAGGCGACACGCCTGCCTCTACATTGTGGGTTTTGTGCGCGCCCTGAAAATAATTGAGCGCCAGAACGATCACGGTTTTCGCATCCGATAATATCTGCCGCGGATCGCACCGCCGCTCTGCGTTACGCGCGAGGTAATTCATTTCACCGGCATCACCGCGATCGAGCCAGTCCCGAAATTCCGCGGCGTGCTCAGGCGTTTCTGCTTTTGCGAAACGGCAAAGATCAAATCCGAGCTCGCGCGCAAGCGCGACAAGTTGGGTACGCCTGTCAGCCGATCCGCTCCTCCCGTTCATAGCTTTTTCGCAAATATCGAAATCAACTTTTGAATGTTGCACATGCAACACTCGAATGTCACCTCAGCGGAGGGCGTCATTTCGGGAATGCTGCGCAATTGCATCGGACAACTATTAAAATAGCGCGATAATTTCGTCCGTCACTTCCGCGATACTGCTGCTAGAGGTATTAATACGGTAATCCGCCGCTGCCTGATAACGCGGTTGTCGTTCCCGCAGCAACTCGGCAAATCGGGCCCGCGGATCCGGCGTTTGCAGAAGTGGGCGGGTACTGTGACGCGAAGCACGTTGCCACAGAATTTCTTCATCGGCATTGAGCCAGATAATGCGGCCCATCCCGCGCAAAAGCCGCACATTTTCTTCGCGCAAAACAATTCCTCCTCCGGTGACGACGATGCCGGCAATTCCGCTTTGCAAAGTTTTGAGCAATACAGTTTCGGCATCGCGAAATGCCGGCTCGCCGTGTCGCGCGAAGATATCCGGAATCGAAATACCAAATTGCTCGCGAATCATTTCGTCGGTGTCATGTCGAGGCCAGCCCGTGCGGCGCGACAGCTCACGCCCAACCGCGGATTTTCCCGCGCCCATGAAGCCGATCAAGGCAATGGCATTGTCGCCCGTGTTCACATCGGCACGATAATGGCAAAGCGCACTGGCGACATCGCAAATCGCGTTGCGGCAATCGCAACATCGTTAAGATTGGCCCATGCCGAAAACATCACCGCTCGTCGCTGTAATCATGGGCAGCTCTTCCGACTGGGAAACGATGTCTGTTTGCGTGAAAACGCTCGATGAGCTTGGGATTGCAAACCAGGCCCACGTTCTATCCGCTCATCGGACTCCCGACGCCACCGCCAAGTTTGCGCGTGAGGCGGCTGATCGCGGCATTCGCGTTATGATTGCGGCGGCCGGCGGCGCGGCACATCTCGCCGGCGTCATCTCGGCTTACACCTGGCTGCCCGTCCTCGGGGTGCCGATTCAGTCGTCGGCCTTGCATGGTTTAGACTCGCTCCTTTCAATGGCACAAATGCCGGGAGGCATTCCTGTTGGCACGCTCGCGATTGGATCTGCGGGGGCGAAGAACGCCGCGCTTTTGGCTGCGGCAATCCTCGCGCTTTCCGATGAGAAGATTCGCCAAAATCTCCAAGCGTTTCGCAAAAAGCAGACTGAAGCCGTGCTGACCGCGAAACCACCGAAGTGAAAACGGAAATCGTTTCCGCGCAGGAATGCGCGAAAGCGATCAGCCTTTTGCGAGAGGGCGAAGTGGTCGCGCTCCCAACCGAAACGGTTTACGGACTGGCCGCCGACGCGCTCAATCCGGATGCTGTTGTCAAAGTTTTCGAAGCAAAACAACGTCCGCATTTCGATCCACTCATTGTGCATTTGCCAATTCCGGAGGCATCGGACGAGATCGCGATCGTTGAATCGAAAGTCGCACACAAGTTGATGGGAAAATTCTGGCCCGGGCCGTTGACGATTATTTTTCCAAAGCGCGCAATTGTCCCTGAGATTGTAACCGCGGGATTAGACACGGTGGCGGTGCGGATGAGCGCGCATCCGATTTTCCGGGAAGTAGTCAGGGAACTGAAACGGACGCTGGCGGCACCGAGCGCAAATCGGTTCGGGCGTATCAGCCCAACAACCGCGCAACACGTCTTCGATGAGCTGAGCGGCCGTATTCCGTTAATTGTTGATGGCGGTGCGACGGAGCACGGAATCGAATCGACGATTGTTCAAGTTGCAGACGACACGATCGAGGTCCTGCGACGCGGCCCGGTCACCGACGACATGCTGCGAGAGTTTGCTGAAGTCCAGACCCGACCATCCGGCGACATAATCGCGCCGGGACAATTGCCATCGCAT